>URUF01000060.1 GCA_900550955.1 uncultured Eubacteriales bacterium
ATTCTACAACAGGAGGTCTCTTTTTTCTATTGTCCGCTATCTGGGGTACTGTCCACTGTAACTACGCCTTTTCCAAAAACAGAATTGACATTTCCAGCATACAATGCTATACTTTTTAGTAAGATGTATTGCGCCTAACCCGTTGTACATCAACCGTTCTCAGAAATACATATTGGATTTGTCAGGGAGGGTACTGTATGCAGATTCATGTTTACGAAAATGCCGCCCAGGTGGGACAGGCCGCCGCAACCTTGATTGCCGCGCAGGTGCTTGCCAAGCCCGCCTCCGTGCTGGGCCTGGCCACCGGCTCCACCCCTATTCCCACCTATCAGGAATTGATTCGCCTGTGCAAGGCCGGCGTGCTGGATTTCTCCCAGGCGCAGTCCTTTAACCTGGATGAGTACTGCGCTTTGCCTGTTGAGCACGAGCAGAGCTATCACAGCTTTATGAAGGCCCAGTTGTTCGATCATATCAACATCGACCCGGCCCGCACCCATGTCCCCAACGGCAACGCCGCCGACCAGCAGGCGGAATGCGCCGGCTATGATGAAGCCATTGCCCAGGCAGGCGGCATTGATATCCAAATTCTTGGCATTGGCCGCAACGGCCACATCGGCTTTAACGAGCCTTCCGACGCGTTTGTGTATGGCTGCCACATCGTCAACCTTACGCATAGCACCATCGAGGCCAACCGCCGCTTCTTCGACAGTGAAAACGACGTGCCCCGTCAGGCGATCAGCCTGGGCATTGGCAGCATCATGAACGCCCGCCGCGTGCTCCTGCTTGCCACCGGCGCCGATAAGGCCGAGGCCATCCGCGCGTCCGTAAAGGGCGATGTGAACCCGCAGACGCAGGCCAGCATCCTGCGCACCCATCACGACGTTATCTTCCTGCTGGACAAGGCGGCCGCGTCGCTGCTGTAACCCAATGCGTTTCATGCAAAACGCCGCCGTGAGAGCAATTTCTCACGGCGGCGTTTTCCTGTTGTACAATCACGCCTCTTTGCAAAGCGCCTCCAAGCCCGGCTTGGGCTTCCAGGCGATCATCACGCCGTTGCCAAAGCCCGTGCGCTGCCAGCTGACATGCTCAAAGCGCAGCGCGTCCAGCATGGTTTTTACCCGCTGGCTGCGCAGGGGGCGGCGCATTTCCACGCTCTCCTCCGCCATCATGCCCGCGAGGGCGCTCACTGCCGCGGGGTAACAGCTCAGCCCCAATAGCAGCTGGCCTCCCTGCTTCAAAACGCGGTATACCTCGCTAAGCATACGGCGGTTGACCTCCGGTTCATCCGCGCCAAGCTTCAAAAGCACAACGTCAAACGCGTTCTCCCGCCAAGGGATATCGCCGGGAAGGGCATATACGATATCGCAGGTTTGCAGCCTTTCCCGCGCCTGGCGCACATCCTCCATACGGTCGGAAACGCCGCATACCTCGCACTGCATGTTGCGCCTCAGGTATTCCGCCACCAGTCCCGCGCCAACGCTTGCATCCAGCACACGGTCCTCGGGATCGATAACGGCCCACTTGAGCATCGCTTTTTCCAAAGCGGACAGCCTGGGGCTCGCCTTAACGGTCATTTCACGGGATGCCGTTCTTCCCTGCACCTTGGTGATCATGCCCGTCCTCCTTAGCCGTTCTATAATCTCGTTCTTCGATAGTATATCACAGAATTGCTAAGAATGCACGCATTTTTGTAACATTTTGTTGATTAATTTGAATATTCTCGTAAACAATACGTTACAGATGCACGTTTCTGCAAAATCAGCCACAGCAATCCATCGCCGATCATAAGCAAAGCAACATCCACGGCCAGCGCCAACCCAATGGGCAGCCACAGGCTGTTCATCAGCCAGGCCGCCGCAGCCATTACCGCAATCAGCACAAACCCAATCAGCGTGCTCATCATAGCGCTCATGCTCTGTTTTACAGCCTCGGTTTCCGTTTTCCAGTTCAGCTTTGGATGATACACATCCAGCATAAGGCCTGCCATGCACCAAAGCAGCGAGAACAACTGTGAAATCGCCAGAGCGAGCAGCGTTTGCGGCCACCACACGGGCAATACTATCCATAGGGCGGCAGCGCTCGCCAATGCGGAAACCGCATTATACGTCATGCCCATCAGCAGCTTCGCGCCCAGCTGTACCCTGCCGGATACAGGATAAATGCGCCGCAGCTCATGCCTGCGTCCCTCGCGCGACACAGCCGTGGAAACCGCCAGGCCCATAACAGCCGTCAGGCTGAGAAAGGCCGAGGCAATGGCAAGGTACATCGTAGGCGGCAGAAACGTTAGCAGCACCTGCATCAAAGGGCCTTCATTTGCATTGTTTTGAATGCTGACCGCCATGATTACAAGCATTACCGGGAACACCACCACGCCGGTCAGGCAATTTGTTGCATAGGTAGGCACGGTGATTACCTCGCGCATCTCCTGGCGGTACAAGGCCCAAAACGGGCTGCGCACCCGCTGGCTGCACCCCGCCCGGCGCGCCCCGCCGTTCGAGCGGCGCAGCGTTTCCTCCTGCTTAAGGGCCAGCCGCATATAGCCTCGCCCAAACAGCGCAATGATCAGCGCAATGCTCCCGGCGGAAAACGCCATAAACAAAAGCGCGTTTCCCCAAGCCGCAAGGCCGCGGCCCGTAATCGCCTGCGCAAGCCAGCCCAGCGGCGGATAGCCCGAAACCAACGCTTCCGTAAGCCCGCCCTGCCCAAGCATCATGCTTACAACCAGCGCGCCAAGCTCATCCTCGTCCATGTTCATGTTCAGGCTCATTTCCGCCGCGATGATCCCTCCCAGCAGCAGAAAGGTCATCACGGTGGTTACGCCTTCGCGCCGTTTCCAAAGCGCACTTATGCGAATGAGCAGGCAGGCCAGCAGCGTGGCCACCGCAACCGGGGCCATGGGCAAAAACAGCAGCCCGCACAGCGCGCGCACATAAAACCCCACGGGCATTCCCATTTCTACGCCATAACGCACCAACAGCGGCGCGCCCACAAGCAGCGCGATGCCAGCCTCCCCCATGACAACGGTAGAAAGCTTTGCCGTAAGCACCGCCCTGGAGGAAATGGGGAGCGCGCCCACAAACGCGTTATCTTTGCCAAAGAACAGCAGGCTAATCACATAAAAGAAGCCATAAATCAGCGTTACAAGGGTGCAGCCCAGCATCGCCAGCGCAACGGCGGCCTCGGGTTCCCCAAGGGCCTTCGCCTCACGGTATATCGCCATTTCCAAAAAAATAACCGCGCCATAAAGGGCCAGCGCCAGCAACACGTAGGCCGCATAGGCCGCAAGCGCCTTCCACCGCTTTTGCCCCTCGCGTTGCCTGCCGCCCGGCTTCAGCGCCGCTAGGCGGTTCAGAAGCAGCAGCCTCCAATAGGCAAGCATGTCTTACTCCCCCTTCTCAACCAGTTCCAGAAACACTTCTTCCAAGCTGGAGTCCCTATCGCCCTTGCGAAGCTCATCCAGCGTTCCCTTGGCGATCAGCCTGCCGTGATGAATAATGCCGATCTCGTCGCACAGGCGCTCCGCCACGTCCAGCACGTGCGTGGAAAAGAACACCGTGCGGCCGCTGTCGGCATGATGGCGCATTTCTTCCTTTAATAGAAACACGCTCTGCGGATCCAACCCAACCATTGGCTCGTCCAGCACCCAAATGCTGGGCTCGTGAATGAGCGCGCCTGTGATGGCCAGCTTTTGCTTCATGCCGCGCGAATAGCTGCGAATCTGCTGGTTGGCGGCCGCCTCCAGCTCAAACAGGACCAGGTATTTCTCGATATGCGCCTTGCGGCGGGCCGCATCCACGCCGTACACGTCGGCCATAAAGTTCAGGTATTCCATGCCCGTAAGGCGCTCGTACATATCAAAAGCATCGGGCACAAAGCCAAAGGCGCGCTTTGCCGCGATGGGGTCCTTCGCCATGTCTATGCCGTTGAGCAGCACGCGGCCCTCATTGGGCGTAAGAATACCCGTGAGCATTTTGATGGTAGTGGTTTTGCCAGCGCCATTGGGACCTATGAAGCCAAATACCTTGCCGTCCTCTACGGTCATGTCTAGGCCGTCCACGGCCTTTACCTTGCCGCCCCCGTAGCTTTTGGTCACGTTTTCAAATTGAATCATTCCTTCTCCTCCCTTACCGGATACCTCTGCATCCGGTTATCAGTATAGCGCACGTCCCCGCAAAACGACAGGCCTTTGCTCTAAACACCACGTTTTTCCGTTTCAAAACGCAAGGCCTTTTATGGCGTGGCGTCAGTTGAGCGCATCCGGCGTTTCAACCTGAAACAGATTATAAGCGGATAATCTGTTTCAGGTTATCATACAATACATTCAGAGGTGAGAAGGATGTATCCACGCATTCGGGACTTGCGGCAGGACAGGGATTTAACACAGAAGCAGCTTTCAACAATGCTTGGCATGTCCCAAACCGGCTATTCCAAATATGAAACCGGCGAAAACGATATCCCTACCTGCATCCTGATTCAGCTGGCCAAGCTGTACGGCACCAGCGTGGATTATCTGCTGGGGCTTACCAAAAACCCAAATCCTTATGGGGACTGAGCGCAAGCGCCCAATGCCGGCTGTTCCTTAAGCGAGCCGGCGCTTGCGCATCCACCGGGCGAAGCTATGATCTTTTTCACCACCAACATACAGGAAAGCCCAAAATCCATTAACATCTGCACAGAAAGCGGAAACGCGCTTGACAAAGGGCCGAAAACCTGTACAATACTATAATAGGAAAGAAGGCGACGCAATGAAAGTACAGCCTGCTGTTCGTCAAGAAACGGCCAAGGTGGGATTGGGTACGGCGATTCTATCAGCGCTGATGGTAGCGGTTTTCGCGCTGCTGGGGCGGCTGGATTACAGGGTCGTTTTAGGCACGCTGCTGGGAGGCTGCTCCGCTATGCTCAATTTCTTCCTGATGGCGCTGTCCGTCCAGCAAGCGGCGGAGGATATGCACGGCGTGCATGTGCCGCCCGAGCCGGAGGAAGAAGAAGGCGGGGACGCGCCCCCCGCCGAACCCGTGCCGGAAATTCAGCGCGCGAAGCGGCGCATGGGCCTATCCTACACGGGCCGCATGCTAATGCTGGCGGTGGTGGCCATTTTGGCGCTTTCGCTGGATTGCTTCCATCCCATCCCTGCCGCGTTGGCGCTTTTGTTCCCGCGCCTTACCGTTTCGGTTGAAGGGTTTTTGCAATCACACAAGAAGGAGGCGTAAGCACAATGAAAAAGAGCACGCGCACGAAGGTCATTGATATCCTGCTGCTGTGCATGATCATCCTGCCCTTTCTGTTCTGCATAACGCTCAAGGTGCTTACCAAGCCCGCGTCTGCAGATATCAGCATCACGGGCGCGCAGGTTTACTTTACCATCCCCATGCCGGTGATGGATTTGCCCATCACCGAATCGCAGGTCACCTCCCTTATGGTGATGATCGCCATGCTGGGGCTTTGCCTGTACCTGACGCACGGCATTGCCGTGGTGCCCAATTCCAAGCGCCAGCTTGTGGCGGAATTTGTGGTGGAAAAGGCACAGCACCTGGTGGACGATAACATGGGCAAGCGTTTTTCCGCCTTTGCCCCGTTTGTGGCCGCCATTATGGCGCTATCCGCGTTTTCCAGCCTGTCCAGCCTTTTGGGCCTGTTCCCGCCCACGTCGGATATGAACATCGTGGCCGGCTGGGCCATTCTGGTGTTTGTGCTCATTACCCATTACAAGCTCAAGGGCGGCCTATTCAGCTATGTGAAGGGCTTTTTCGAGCCGGTGTTCATTTTTGCCCCCTTCAATATCATCGGCGAAATCGCCACGCCCGTTTCCATGTCGTTCCGTCATTACGGCAACGTGCTCTCAGGCGTGGTTATCTCCACGCTGGTGGCCTACGCTCTGCAAAGCTTGAGCCACATGCTCCTGGGCTGGCTGCCCGGCGTTTTGGGGCAATTTCCCCTGCTGCAAATCGGCCTTCCGGCGATCCTGTCGCTGTACTTTGATATTTTCAGCGGGTTGATGCAGGCGTTCATTTTCGCCATGCTCACCATGCTCTACATTGCCACAGGCTTCCCCGAGGAGGATTATGAACGGCGCAAAGCAAAGCGCAAGGCTTTGCATGCAGCATAAAGGTCACTACAACTGCTAAGGAGGATTTTCAACATGCTGGAACTTGCGATTGGTATCATTCTTGCTGGCTGCGCCATCGGCGCCGGTTTGGCCCTGATTGCCGGTATTGGCCCTGGTATTGGCGAAGGTAACGCCGTTGCCAAGGCTTGCGAAGCCATCGGCCGTCAGCCCGAATGCAAGGGCTCTGTTACCTCCACGATGATCATGGGCTGCGCCATTGCCGAAACCACCGGTCTGTACGGTCTGGTTATTGGCATCCTGCTCATCTTCGTGGCCCCCAATTCCTTTGTAAGCATCCTGCTCAATGCCATCAAGTAAGGCATTATAAAGGAAGGCAGAATCGATGAGCGTACAGTCATTGGATATCATTTCCGTAAACATATGGCAGATCCTCATTTCTCTTGCCAACCTGCTCATCATGTTCCTGATCTTGAAGCGCTTCCTGTTTAAGCCCGTGCAAAAGGTGGTACGGGAGCGCGAGGAGCAGGTTACCAAGATTTATGGCGAGGCGGAAGAAAGCCGCAGCGCGGCCATGGGCATGAAGCAAGAGTACGAGGCCCGCTTGGCCTCCGCCCGCGAGGAGGCGGACGGCCTGGTGCGCAACGCCGTTAACACCGCGCAGCGCAAGAGCGATCAGATCGTGAACGAGGCCTCCGCACAGGCCAGCCGCCTCAAGCAGAAGGCCGAGGAAGAAATCGCCATGGAGCGCAAGCAGATGCTTGCGGACGTGCGTGGCGAGCTTTCCGATATCGCGGTCAGCATCGCTTCCAAGGTTGTTGAACGCGAAATCCAGCCAAAGGATCATGAGGCCTTTATGGATGAATTCATCAAGAACGTTGGTGAGCAAGCATGACCGAGCTGGCCAGAGAGTATGGCGACGGCCTGTATGCCTTGGCCGACGAGGAAAAGCTCACCGCCGAGGTTTTGGAAGAGATGCAGGCGCTGAAAGCCTGCTTCCGTGAACAGCCGGATTTTTTGCGCCTGCTATCCAACATGTCCTTAAGCAAGGAGGAGCGGGTGCATATCCTGGACGGCGCTTTGCGCGGCCAGGTACACCCTTATGTGCTCAACTTTTTGAAAATCCTCTGTGAGCGCGGCGCCCTTTCGGAATACGAGGGCTGCGTTGCCGCATATACCGCGCTTTACAACCAGGCGCACGGCATTACGGAGGCCAGCGTTACCACCGCCGCGCCGCTTGGAAAGGACCAGCGCAGGCGCTTGGTGGAAAAGCTATCCGCCATGACGGGCCGCACGGTTGTGCTGTCCGAGAAGGTAGACCCCGCAGTGCTTGGCGGCGTATTGCTGGAAATGGACGGCAAGCGCTACGACAACACCGTGCGCCGCCGCCTGGACGGCATCCGCAGCGCCATGGCCGGCGAGGCGTAAGCCGCCGCCTCATCTACTGAAAGCTGGTGATACGATTATGCAGTTGAAACCCGAGGAGATTTCCAAGCTTATTAAAGAGCAGATCAAGCATTACGAAAACAAGATCACCCAGAGCGACACCGGCACCATCATCATGATTGGCGATGGCATTGCGCACGTATCCGGGCTGGATCACTGCATGGCCAACGAGCTGGTGCGTTTCCCCAACGGCGCGTACGGCATGGCCCTCAACCTGGAGGAGAACTCCGTGGCCATCGTGCTTTTGGGCGACGACGAGGGCGTTAAGGAAGGCGACGTGGTAGAGCGCACGGGCCAGGTTGTATCCGTGCCCGTAGGCGAGAGCCTCATTGGCCGCGTGGTCAATTCCCTTGGCCAGCCCGTGGATGGCAAGGGCGATGTGGAGGCCGTGGAGCGCCGTCCTATCGAGCGCCCCGCGCCCGGCATTATCCAGCGCAAGAGCGTTAGCGTTCCCCTGCAAACGGGCATCAAGGCCATTGACAGCATGATCCCGATCGGCCGCGGCCAGCGCGAGCTTATCATTGGCGACCGCCAAACCGGCAAGACCGTTATCGCGCTGGATACCATCATCAATCAAAAGGGCAAGGACGTTATCTGCATTTATGTGGCGATCGGCCAAAAATGCTCTACCGTTGCCCAGCTGGTGGATACGCTTTCCGCCGCCGGAGCGATGGATTACACCATCGTTGTCAGCTCCACGGCTTCGGAGCTGGCCCCCTTGCAGTACATCGCCCCCTATTCCGGCTGCGCCATGGCCGAATACTTCATGGACCAGGGCAAGGACGTGCTTATCATCTACGATGACCTGTCCAAGCACGCGGTGGCCTACCGCGCCCTGTCGCTGCTGATTCGCCGCCCGCCGGGACGCGAGGCCTATCCGGGCGACGTGTTCTACCTGCACAGCCGCCTGTTGGAGCGCTCCGCCCGCGTGGATCCCGCATACGGCGGCGGCTCCATCACCGCGCTGCCCATCATCGAAACCCAGGCGGGCGACGTTTCCGCCTACATTCCAACCAACGTCATCTCCATCACCGACGGCCAGATTTTCCTGGAAACCGAGTTGTTCCACTCCGGCATCATGCCCGCCGTAAACCCCGGTATTTCCGTAAGCCGCGTGGGCGGCAACGCCCAGATCAAGGCGATGAAGAAGGTTGCCGGCAGCCTGAAGCTGCTTTACAGCCAGTACCGCGAGCTGCAGGGCTTTGCACAGTTCGGTTCTGACCTGGACGCCGATACCAAGGCGCGCCTGGCGCAGGGCCAGCGTATCGTGGAGGTGCTCAAGCAAAACCGCAACCATCCCATTGCCGTGGAGGACCAGGTATGCATCTTCTATGCCGTTACGCATGATTTCCTCAAGGATGTTGAGGTTACCGACGTGCCGGAGTACGAAAGCGGCCTGTACGAGCGTATGGCAGCGCAACATTCCGATGTGCTGGACGCCATCCGCTCCACGGGGGATTTGAGCAAGGAAACCGAGGCTTTGCTGAAGCAGGCTTTGGAAGCCTACACGCGCGATTTTCTCAAAGCCAAGTAAGTAAGGAGGGTTCGCCATGGCCGGAGCGTCCATGAAAGACATCAAGCTTCGCATCAAAAGCGTGGAAAGCACCATGCAAATCACAAAAGCGATGCAGCTTGTGGCGACCTCCAAACTGCGCCGCGCTAAGGAGCGCATGGAAAGCAGCAAGCCCTATACCAAAATCGCGCAGGCAGCTATGGCCGCCGCCGTGGCCAGCTGTGAGGATGAAACCGTCCCCTTTGTTACCCCGCGCGGGGCGCACAAGCGCTGCTATGTGCTTATCGCCGGAGACCGCGGCCTGGCCGGCGGCTATAACGCCAACGTGTTTAAGGCGGTTGCCGCCCACAGCGAGGGCACGCAAGCCTGCGCGCTCCCGCTTGGCCGCAAGGCCATCGAGCGCTGCCATCGCCTGGGCTTTGCGGTTCTTACCGACGCGTACCCGCGTGTGGAAGGGATGACCGTGGGCGCTTGCTACAAGCTGGCCCAGCTGCTGATTGAGGGATACCAGGAAGCCCGCTACGACGAAGTATGGCTGGTATACACCTCCTTCCGCTCCATGATGAGCCAGGAAGTTTGCATTGACCGTTTGCTGCCGGTGGAAAAGCCGGCGGCGGACGAACATCGCGCTCCTGTTTCCACAGTATACGAGCTGCCTGCCGAAGAAACCATCGCCCGCGTCATGCCGGACTTTTTGGCGGGCCGCCTGTACAGCGCCCTGTGCGATTCCTACGCAAGCGAGGTTGCCGCGCGCCGCAGCGCGATGGATTCCGCCACCAAGAACGCCGGCGAGATGATCGGCGATCTGAGGCTCAAATACAACCGTGCCCGCCAGGGCGCCATTACCCAGGAGATTACGGAGATCGTGGCCGGCGCCGAGCAATAAGGCGTCGGGAAAGGAGTTAAACCGCTGTGAGCACGCAAAACATTGGCAAGGTGATTCAGGTCATCGGCCCCGTTTTGGACATTCGCTTCCAGGACGGCCATTTGCCTGAGCTGCTTTCCGCCATTGAAATTCAAAACGGCGATAAAAAGATCGTTGCCGAGGTGGCGCAGCATGTGGGCGACAATGTGGCCCGCTGCATCTCCATGAACGCAACGGACGGTATGGTGCGCGGTCTGGATGCTGTGGATACCGGCAGTCCCATCACCGTGCCCGTGGGCGATAAGTGCCTGGGCCGCATCTTCAACCTTTTGGGCCAGGCCGTTGACGAACAGCCCGACCTCACGGATGTGGAGCGTTGGCCCATTCACCGCCAGCCCCCCGCCTACGAGGAGCAGGAAACCTCTACTGAAATTCTGGAAACCGGCATCAAGGTTGTAGATCTGATTGCCCCCTACGCCAAGGGCGGTAAAATCGGCCTGTTCGGCGGCGCCGGCGTTGGCAAAACGGTTCTGATCATGGAGCTGATCAACAACGTTGCAAAGCAGCACGGCGGCCTTTCCGTGTTTGCGGGCGTTGGCGAGCGTACCCGTGAGGGCAACGACCTTTACAACGAAATGAAGGAAAGCGGCGTTATCAACAAGACCGCGCTGGTTTACGGCCAGATGAACGAGCCGCCGGGAGCCCGTATGCGCGTGGCCCTCTCCGGCTTGACGATGGCGGAATATTTCCGCGACCGCGAGAACCAGGATGTGCTTTTGTTCATCGATAACATCTTCCGTTTCACGCAGGCCGGCAGCGAAGTGTCCGCCCTGCTGGGCCGCATGCCCAGCGCCGTGGGCTACCAGCCCACCCTGGCTACCGAGATGGGCGCTCTGCAGGAGCGCATCACCTCCACCAAGAAGGGCTCCATCACGTCCGTACAGGCCGTTTACGTTCCCGCTGACGACCTTACCGACCCCGCCCCCGCCACGACCTTTGCCCACTTGGATGCGACCACGGTTTTGAGCCGTAACATCGCCTCCCTGGGCATCTATCCCGCCGTGGATCCGCTGGATTCTACCAGCCGCATCCTCTCCCCTGAGGTTGTGGGCGAGGAGCATTATCAGGTCGCCCGCCAGGTGCAGGGCATCCTCCAGCGGTATAAGGAGCTGCAGGACATCATCGCCATCATGGGTATGGACGAGCTCAGTGATGAGGATAAGCTGATCGTATCCCGCGCCCGCAAGGTGCAGCGCTTCCTCAGCCAGCCCTTCAGCGTGGCCGAGCAGTTTACTGGTATGGAGGGCAAGTATGTGCCCCTGAAGGAAACCATCCGCGGCTTTAAGGAGATCATCGAAGGCAAGCACGACGACCTGCCCGAGAGCGCCTTCCTGTTTGTAGGCACCATCGACGAGGCCGTCGCCAAGGCCAAGAAGGGTGAATAAGCATGGCAACCTTTCATTTGCAGATCGTCACCCCGGATCGCATGGTCTTTGACGGCGAGGCAGAGCGCATTCTGGTACGCACCGTAGGCGGCGACGTATGCATTCTGGCGCACCATATCGACTATGCCGCGCCCCTTAGCGCAGGCGAGGCGCGCGTAACCGACGCGGAGGGCAATACCCGCGTGGCCGCGTGCAGCGGCGGTATGCTTGGCGTATCCGGCGGCGAGGTGCGCGTGATGGCCACCACCTTTGAGTGGGCCGAGGACATCGACCTGGCCCGCGCCGAGCGCGCTCATAAGGAAGCCTTGCAGCGCCTGGAAGCCCTGGAGCGCAGCGACCGCGACTTCGCCATTGCCGAGGCCAAGCTTAAACGCGCCATTGCGCGTATCCACGTCAAGGGATAAGCGAGCCGCTGTTAAGGGCTTTCCCCTTAAAGCTTCCCTTATACCCCTGCCGCACGATCAAAGGCAAAATGCGTTTGAAAAAGCAAGCCGGAGGGTTCTCTGCCCTCCGGCTTCAGACTGTCGATAAACCCCATGGGAGGCTTGGAGGGCCGCAGCCCTCCAAGTGTAATCC
>URUF01000061.1 GCA_900550955.1 uncultured Eubacteriales bacterium
CGCCGCAATGCGGGCAATGCACCACGGGGATGGGCTCGCCCCAATAGCGCTGGCGGCTGAACACCCAGTCGCGCAGCTTGTAATTGACCTTGCGCTCGCCCAGGCCGTTTTCCGCAAGCCAGTCGATAATGCGCTTCTTGGCCTCCTTCACGCGCAGGCCGTCAAGGAAGCCGCTGTTAACCATCACGCCGTCCACGATATCGGTATACGCTTCCTTGACGATATCGCCGCCCGCGACCACCTCAATCATGGGAATGCCAAACTTGGAGGCGAACTCCCAGTCGCGGGTATCGTGCGCGGGCACGGCCATAATCGCGCCGGTGCCGTAGCTCATAAGCACATAATCGCTTACCCAGATGGGAATTTCCTTGCCGTTTACGGGGTTTACCGCGCGCAGGCCGTCAATCTGCACGCCGGTTTTGTCCTTGGCAAGCTCGGTGCGCTCAAAATCGCTTTTTTTGGCCGCCTCGGCACGGTATGCCATCACCGCGTCAAAGTTTCGGATATCGTCCCGGTATTTCTCAATCATGGGATGTTCGGGGCTTACCACCATGTAGGTAGCGCCAAACAGCGTGTCCGGCCGGGTGGTGTACACGCGCAGCTTATCCTCCTTGCCGGCGATGCGGAAGTCCACCTCCGCGCCCTCGCTGCGGCCAATCCAGTTGCGCTGCTGGGTTTTTACCGCGTCAATAAAGTCCACGTGATCCAGGCCGTCCAGCAGCTTTTGGGCGTAATCGGTAATTTTGAGCATCCACTGGCTTTTCACCTTGCGCACCACCTGGCTGCCGCAGCGCTCGCACACGCCGCCCACAACCTCTTCGTTCGCCAGGCCGCACTTGCAGCCCGTGCACCAGTTGATGGGCATTTCGGCCTTATAGGCCAGGCCCTTTTCCAGCAGCTTCAAAAAAATCCACTGCGTCCATTTATAGTAGTTGGGGTCGGTGGTGTTGACCTCGCGGGTGTAATCAAAGCTGAAGCCCAGGCGCTTGAGCTGCTCGCGGAAATGGTCGATATTCTTTTGGGTGACCGCCGCGGGATGCACCTTGTTTTTGATGGCAAAGTTCTCGGTAGGCAGGCCAAACGCGTCGTAGCCGATGGGATAGAGCACGTTATACCCTTCCATGCGGCGCTTGCGGGCGATGATATCCAGCGCCGTGTTGGAGCGCGGATGCCCCACGTGCAATCCGTTGCCGCTGGGATAGGGGAACTCGATCAGGCAGTAATATTTGGGCTTGTCGCTGGGAAACTCGGCGTTGAACACGCCGTTTTCCTCCCAGCGCTTTTGCCATTTGGCCTCAATTTTCTCCGGGTTATAGGCGGGACGCTCCTGCATAAATCCTCTCTCCTTCTTCATCATCGTAGATAGTAGCTTCGTTATGGAATATCGTCAGGGCTGATTTCATAGGCGCGCCAGGGGCCGGCCGTTGGTAAAACAGAAGAAAAGGGAAAACACCGTGGCTATATCCAGCGGGCGCAGCTTTGTGGTTGAATAAATATCCTGCGTGACATCCATGCCTACCGTAAGCAGAGCAACAAAGCCAAAGAAAATCCAATGCCAGTTTTTCTTAACGCCCCGCAGGCACGCTCTCACATCGGGTACCTCCTTGCCCCATATCGGCTTACTTCGCGTCCTTAAGCATTTCAATGCCCTTATCGATGCGGCGCAGGGTTTCCTCCTTGCCAATCAGGTAGGCGATCTCGGTCGCGCCGCCAGGCGTGGAGGCAAGGCCGCTGAGGGCCGTGCGCACGGGCCACATCATCTGGCCGGTTTTCATGCCGTTGGCGGCGGCCAGGCCCATGAGGGCTTCCTTGAGGCTATCCTCGCCAAAATCGTCAAGCTGGGCCAGCACGGGGCGGGCCAGCGTGAGGGCGGTAAGCGCCACGGCGGGATCGGTCTTCATCTTTTTGTGGGTGTACAGGGCCGCGTCGTACTGCGGCAGCTCGGCCAGGAAGCGCACCTGATCGGGCACGTTTGAAAACAGCTCCGTGCGGGTGTGCATCAGCTCGGCCAGGCGGCGGTAATCGATATTCTTCCCCTTGAGCGCCTTGTCAAACCACGGGGTAGCCATGGCCAGGTAATCCTCAAAGGGCATGCGGGCGATATACTCATGGTTGAACCACAAAAGCTTTTCGGTGTTAAAAATGGCGGGGGACTTGCTTAGCCCGCTCACATCGAACGCTTCAACCAGCTCGTCCATGGTAAAAAATTCCTTATCGCCGTACTTCTTCACATCCGGGCACCAGCCCAGCAGGGCGATGAAGTTGATAATCGCGTCCTTCACATAGCCCTGGGCGAGCAAATCCTCAAAGCTGGGGTCGCCGTAGCGCTTGCTAAGCTTGCGGCTGGCGTCCTTCATCACGGGGCTTAGGTGAATGTAGATGGGCGGCTGCCAGCCAAGGGCCTCGTACAGCAGGTTGTACTTGGGCGCGGAGCTTAAATACTCGGTGCCGCGCATCACATGGGTAATGCCCATGAGGTGGTCGTCAATGACATTGGCAAAGTTATAGGTGGGCAGGCCGTCGGCCTTGATGAGCACGTTGTCGTCCAGGGTATCGCAGGGCGCTTCCACATGGCCGTAAAGGGCGTCGTCAAAGCTTGCCGTGCCTGTGAGCGGTATGTTTTGACGAATCACAAAGGGCTCGCCGCTTTGCATGCGGCGCAGGGCCTCCTCCTTGGGAATGCCCAGGCAATGCTTATCGTACTTCCACTGCTCGCCGCGGGCCGTGGCCGCGTCGCGCCGGGCCTGCAATTCCTCCTTGGTGCAAAAGCAGGGGTAGGCCGCGCCGCTCTCCACCAGCTGCATAGCATAGGGCAGATACGTGTCGCGGCGCTGGGTTTGAATGTAGGGGCCGTAATCGCCGCCCACGTCCGGGCCCTCGTCGTAGCAAAGCCCCGCCTGGCGCAGGCTTTGGTAAATCAGTTCCACCGCGCCCGGAACCTCGCGTTCCTGATCGGTATCCTCAATGCGCAGGATAAACGTGCCGCCGTTCTTTTTGGCGAACAGGTAGGTATACAGGGCGGTGCGCAGGCCGCCCAGATGCAGGTAGCCCGTGGGGCTGGGTGCGAACCGGGTGCGAACGGTCATAGGGAGCCTCCTTAACGTGCCAAGCTTTGTGTTGGCATTGCTTACCGGTCTATTTTAGCGTTATAGCGAGGATTTGTCGATGGGTTCTTAAAGATTTTGTTCCATGGGCAAGCCGTCGCCGCAGGGAAAGGTCAGCAGGGCGAGCATCAGGGGAAGGCCCAGGCAGATGGGCAACCCATAGCGCGTTTCCGTTATGGGCGATAGGAGTATCACAGCCATGGTAAGGTAAACCGGCAGGCAGGCGACGGCCCGCAGGCGCAGCCCGCGGGAGCGTAGCAACAGATAGCCCGCCATCAGCGCTAAGAAGGTGCATAGCCCCAGGTTGACGCTTAGCACCGCCGCCGCCATGTAGTAAAACTCCATCAGCGTTTCGTTAAGCATATAAAAGGGCGATTCCTTGTGCCTAGGGGCCACCTCGTCGCCGTCAAGGTTGTGGAAGGACGATTTTTCGTAAAACTCGATTTCCTGCAGCGTAGGGTCGTACAGCTCCCGGCTGAGGTTAACGGACGCATCCACATATTCCACGGGATAGCGCAGGGCCTGGCGGAGCCACAAACGCAGATAGTTGGTTAATGCCTGCGACGGGGCCTCGTCGTGGAAGGTTTCCTTTACAGGGTCCGCCAATTCGGCGTCATACTCCTTTGTGATCGTTTCGATATCCAGCACGGCCTGTATAACCTGCCGTTCCTGCAAAGTCAGCTCTTCGCCATGGAGCAGCGCCACGCGCGCCGTTTGCTGAAACGGCACGGAGAATGCTTCGCGCCGGCTGCCGGGCTCAAAATCATAGGCGGCAAGCAGCGCGCCCGTGACCGCCTGGGATAACGCAAGCGTAACGGCCAGGCACCCTGCAACCGCCAGGCCCGCCTTGCGGCGGCGGCTTGCCAGCAGCGCCGCCGCCGCGCAAAGCATGCTCGCGAAAATGACATAAAGGCCGTTTTTGCGTGTGAGAACCGCCATTGTTCCGCCAAAGGCAAGCAGCAGCAAATCCTTCAGGCTGGGGGCGGTTGCGGGGCTTCCCATGCACAGCACAATCATTTGCGTTATGGTAAGCAATAGGGCGGCGGTGTAGAAGGAATCCTTGCTAACCCAGGTGGCATAGTGGCTGTACATAGGCTGAAGGCAGAATATAGCCAGCATTCCATAGCCCAATTTTTTGGAAACGCGCAGCCGCTGGGCCGTGCTGAGCGCATGGGCTAAAGCGCATAGCATGCACGCCATTAAAATCAGCGTCATCAAAAGCATGGCAATTTTGGCGCCTCCAAGCTGCTTCCCCAGGGAGAACAGCCATCCGCTGGCAATCGTAAAGAACGGCGTATGATGGGTTGTAAGGGGAAAAATACCCAAATACTCATTGATGGTCCAGCCCGTGTCAAAATGCAGCACGCCCGGATAGCGAATCACCAGCTGCGGCAGCCATACAAGCGCCATCACAACCAGCGGCGTTAAAAACGGATGACGCAGCGACAGGCATTGCGTATCCCCCGCAAACTTTTGGGCAAATGCCTCGAGCCCGTGTATCATCGCCACGCAGCCAGCCCATGCGCCTATTAGGAATATCGCGCTTTTGATCAGCTGGTCCGCGTTGCTCCACATTACCGCAATCGTACCGCCCAAATCCCGGCATTCGCGCCATGGCAGCATGCCCCTCACCCCTACGCAGCGGGAAAGAAGCATTAGCCCCGCAAGCAGGGCCGATAGCGCATGCCCGCCCCAGCGCGCGCCGCGCCGGAAAAAGCAATGGTTATAGGCACAGGCAAGCGCCGCCCAAAGCAGCGGAAAGACGATCGCGTTTTTTTCTGCCGTTAGGCGGATAATATGCAGCAGCTTATATAGGTAGCCGGTCAGGCCGTATACGTCCAGCCGGTTGATCTCATTGGGCGCAAAGTCCATCAACAGGGCCATCGCCGTTAGGAATGCCAAGGCCGCCGCCATTGCCCTTCGCAACCAGGTCTTTTGCTTCATTTACAAGCCCTCCCATTGCCGCCAGCTTTTTAATTTGACGCGCCATGCCAAAGAATCCGCTTTTGCACGGTTTTCTTCCCTGACATTATGGTAACAAACGGTAAAAAGCGCACAATTCGTATTATTATAGAACGAAACGGCTGCTTTGGCAAGCTTGCAAAGCCCGTTGCTTACAGGGTTCCATGCCCGGGGCCCCATACCCGCGCCGCCCCCTCCGCGCGCCTTATTTATCCCTTGTAAAGCCGCGCGGGTTATGATACGATAGGCGCGATTCATTCAAACTGACGTAGGGGGGAACGCTTAGCATGCTCAGGTTGCATCAGTTGGTTTTAACGCCGGACGACGCGCTCGCCTTTGACGAGGCGGCGCTCAGGCGGCTATGCGCCCAGCGCCTGCGCGTGGCGGAAGCGCGCATTGCGCACGTAAGGCTGGTGAAGCGCAGCGTGGACGCGCGCGGGCATGGAGGCGTGCGCTTTTCCCTTACGGCGGACGTTACGCTTGACGGCGCGGACGAGCGGGAGGAGGCGCGCGTCGCGCAGCGCTTCAAACCCAACCAGGTTGCGGTGGTTGCGGGCCATCCTGCGGCGGCAACGCCGGATGTATTTTCGCTCTCCCTGCCGCCCTGGCCCGCCGGCCGGCCCCGCCCCGTTGTGGTGGGCGCGGGCCCGGCCGGGCTGTTTTGCGCGCTGGCGCTGGCGACGCGCGGCGCGCGGCCCATCCTTTTGGAGCGCGGACGCCCTGTGGAGGAGCGCGCGCGCGATGTGGAGGCCCTGGAGCAAACCGGGCTTTTGCTTGCGGAGAGCAACGTGCTGTTTGGCGAGGGCGGCGCGGGCGCGTTCAGCGACGGCAAGCTCACCTGCGGGCTCAACAGCCCGCACATCCGCACGGTGCTGGGCACGCTTGTGCGCTGCGGCGCGCCGGAGGAAATCCTTACCGCGCAGCGCCCGCATATCGGCACGGACGAGCTTAGGCGCGTGCTGGCGCAGATACGCCGCCGCCTGACCGACTTGGGCGGGGAGGCGCGCTTTGGCGCGCGGCTGACCGGCCTTGCCATCAAGGATGGAAGGGTGCGGGCCGCGCGGATTGCCGCAAACGGGCAGGAGGACGAAATCGCCTGCGACACGGTGTGCCTGGCCATAGGCCACAGCGCCCGCGACACCTACGAATGGCTGAGCGCGCTTGGCCTGCCCATGCAGCCCAAGCCCTTTGCCATAGGCGTGCGCATAGAGCATTTGCAGCGGGAGATTGACCGGGCGCAGTACGGCCCGTGGGCGGGGCATGCGGCGCTGCCGCCTGCGGAATACAAGCTGAACGTGCCCACGCCGGATGGGCGCGGCGTGTACACCTTTTGCATGTGCCCCGGCGGCCAGGTGATTAACGCCTCCAGCGAGGCCGGGGGCATTAACGTAAACGGCATGAGCCTGCATGCCCGCAACGGCCGCAACGCCAACGCCGCCGTGCTCGTGGGCGTTTCGCCAAAGGATTTTGGCGGCGAGCATCCCCTGGCGGGCATGGAATTGCAGCGCCGCATCGAGCGCGCGGCCTACGCGTGCTCGGGCTCGCTGAAAGCGCCGTGCCAGCGCGTGGGCGATTTGCTTGCCGGCCGCGCAACCGCCCGGCTTGGCGGCGTCGCCCCCACCTACCGCCCCGGCGTTATCCTGGGCGATATGCGGGGCTTTCTGCCGGACTTTGTGATCCAGAACCTATGCCTGGCTCTGCCCAAGCTGGGCCAGCGCCTCAAGGGCTTCGACTGCCCGGACGCGCTGCTTACCGGGCCGGAAACGCGCTCCTCCGCGCCGGTGCGGATTTTGCGCAACGCGCGGCGCGAAAGCCCCGTCGCGGGCCTGTACCCCCTGGGCGAGGGAGCGGGCTACGCGGGGGGCATTGTGTCCGCCGCAGTGGACGGGCTATGCGCCGGCATGGAGATACTTTGCGGGGACTAACCAAAAACAGGAGGGAATGCCATGAATATGAACACGCGCCGCCTGGTAACCAACGCCGTACTGATCGCCATTTATACGGTACTAAGCCTGTATTCGGTCAATCTGGGGGTATTGAAGCTGAGCTTCGCCTCGTTTCCCATTTTGGTATCCGCGCTTTTGTACGGCTGGGCGGACGGCCTGATTGTGGGCGCGCTGGGCGGGCTGCTCAACCAGCTGCTCACCTATGGGCTTAGCGTTACCACCCTCATGTGGATTTTGCCCGGTATGGTACGCGGCCTGATGGTTGGCCTGTATGCGCAAAAGCGCGGCTTCCAGCTTAGCCTGAAGCAAACGGCGGGGATTGTGCTGGCAAGCAGCCTGGCGGTTACGGCGCTTAATACCGTGGCCCTGTGGGTGGACGGGCTTATTTTCCATTACCCGGTGGCGCTCACCGCGGGCGCGATCGCGCTCAGGTTTGCAAGCTCCATCCTTATGGCCGTGGTGTATACCCTTGTTACGCCGCGCACGGTGCAGCTATTGCGCGCCGCCGCGGGCGGCAAGCGGGCCTAAGGGAGGATGCTATGATTCAGGCCGTGTTGTTTGATATGGACGGCGTGCTTTTGGATACCGAGCGGCTTGGCCGGGAGATTATGATACGGGCCTGCGCCCAGCGCGGCTACGCGTTTTCGCCGGAGCTGTACATAAGCATATTGGGCTGCACCCAGGAGCTGAGCCGCCGCATCCTGGCGGATACCTTTGGCCCAGCCTTCCCCTATGAGGAAATCATGCGCCAGTTTCACCAGGAGCTGCTGCAAATTGCCCTCGCGGACGGGCTGCCCGTGAAGCCGGGGCTTTTGGCCTGTATGGAGGGCCTAAAGGCGCGGGGCGTGCGCCGGGCGCTGGCTACCAGCACCGCGCGCCCCATTGTGGAAAAGTACATGGCCCGCCTGCCGCTTATGCAAAATTGCTTTGACGCGATGGTGTGCGGCGCGGAGGGCGGGCGCAGCAAGCCCGAGCCGGATATCTACCTGGAGGCGGCGCGCAGGCTGGGCCTTGCGCCGGGCGACTGCCTGGGCGTGGAGGACAGCCTGAACGGCCTGCGCAGCCTGACCGCCGCCGGGTGCGTAAGCGTGATGATTCCCGACCTGCTGCCCTATAACGAAAGCCTGGCGGGCGTGGTAAAGCACCGCCTGAGCGATCTGGGGCAGGTGTGCGCGCTGATAGACCGCATCAACGCGGGCGCGCGGGCAAGGGCATGACCGGCCTGGTGCTGGAGGGCGGCGCGATGCGCGCCGTCTATACCGCCGGCGTGCTGGACGCGCTGATGGACTGGCAGGCGCGCGTAGACGGCGTTATGGGCGTATCGGCTGGAGCCATCCACGGGGCCAGCTATGTGGCGGGCCAACGCGGACGCAACATTCGCTATATGACCAGGTACTGCGCTGATTGGCGCTTTATGAGCCTGCGCTCGCTTGCGCTGACCGGCGAACTGGTGGGCCGCAAATTCAGCTATGAGGCCATTCCCTTCCATTTGGATCCCTTCGATTTTGACGCGTTTTGCCAAAGCAAGACGCGCTTTTTCGCTTGTGTAACCAATATGGAAACGGGGCGGGCCGAATACCTGCCCGCGCAGGACAGGGCCCGCTGCCTGGATATCCTGCGCGCAAGCGCCTCCATGCCGCTGGTATCGCGCGCAGTAAGGCTGGGCGGCGGGCTGTATCTGGACGGCGGCACGGCGGACAGCATCCCCCTGCGGGCATTTGAAAGCATGGGCTACACGCGTAACATTGTAGTGCTCACCCAGCCGCACGGCTTTGTGAAGCAGCCGGACAGGGCCATTGCCGCCATCCGCGCGATGTACCGCCGCTACCCGGCCTTTGTGCGCGCCAGCGAGCACAGGCACGAAAGCTACAATGCAGCGCTTCGCCATGTGCAGGCGGCGCAGGCGGCGGGGCGCGCGCTGGCGCTGTGCCCCAGCCGCCGCATTCATGTAGGCCGCATGGAAAAGCGCGCGGAGATCCTCCGGGCACAGTACGGGCTTGGCTATCAGGATGCATGCGCAAAAAAGAACGAAATACTGGCGTTTTTACGCGGATAGCCGCCCAGCCCCGGTTGGCGGCTATCCGGCTTATCCTCCATTCCCATGGATTGACAGCGCGCATTTCCAATGCTATACTCACACAAAATGGCTTACTTCATTGTTTTGGGAGGAATAAGCATGCAAATGGAAGGGCGACAGCCCTCAAAGCGCAGGCGGCGGCTCGCCGCCGCGGCATATGGCGCGGCGCTTGTGCTGCTGCTTGCCTCGGCGGGCTTTTTGCTGTTTGGCAATTTGGAATCCGCCTGGGTTGAAATGTACGACGAGCTGCGCCATGCCGTAAATGCCTACGAAATGGTGGTCAACGGCGATTATTTGGTAAACACATATTTTGGGGAAACGGACTACTTTAACCTAAAGCCGCCGTTAAGCATGTGGGCGATCGCGCTAAGCTTTAAGCTGTTTGGCTTTACCCTGGCGGCCATACGCCTGCCCAGCGCGCTGGCCAGCTTACTGATGCTGGCCATAGGCGCGCTATGGTTAAAAAAGAACCATGGCAGCGTGGCCTCGCTGGCGTTTGCTGGCAGCCTTGCCGCTATTAACGTGCTCATCGCGGGGCATTACTCCCGCAACGGCGACCCGGACGCGCTCTATCAGCTGTTTTTTACCGCGTCCATGCTGCTAATGTTCAGCAGCGATCATGATTTTCGCTGGTTCTATGGCAGCGCGCTGTGCTTCGCGCTGGCCTTCATGACCAAGAGCTGGCACGCGCTGTGCATTCCCGCAATCTGCCTGCTGTACCTGGCATGCACGGGGCGCATAAGGGAGCTTACCTGGAAAAGGGCCCTGCTGCTGCTTGCGGCCGGGTTTGCGCCTGTGCTGCCCTGGGCGATCGCCAGGTATATGCGCGACGGCATGGCCTTTCTTAGCGGAACGGTAAGCGTGGATATTACCGCGCGCATGCTTTCCGCCGACACGGAGGGGCCGCTTGCATATTTCCGCTATCTGCTTACCGACCTTCGGTTTATGGCGGGCGCGGCGTTATGCGCCGCCGCGTATGCCTGCTTCAAATGCGCCGGGGAAAAGCGCAGGCTTCCCGCCAAAACGCGTTCCCATGCCATTGGCTGTCTGCTTTGGATGCTTGTGCCGCCCATCCTGTTCTCCTTTTCCGGCTTCAAAAAGTTTTGGTACATCTTTTCCAGCTATACGGCGCTATGCATGCTTATGGGCCTTATGCTGCAAGCGCTTTGGAGCGGCTGCCCGCATGGCCGGGCGCGGCTTTGGCGCGGCCTGCTTACCGGCCTGGCCGCGGCGCTGTGCCTAATGGGCATAGGGGCCGATTGCATAACCATCGCCACGGCGGAAAACCCGCACCATTACCAGGTGGCGATGATGGAAACGCTTACGCGCGAGGACTACGCGGGCACGCATATGTACATTCAATATAATGAAATGGATGAGGCGGGCGAAGCGCTGACGGACTGGGCCGACGAGGACCGCTTCATCGCGGAGCTGTACGGCGGCGCCGTTTGCCTGCCCGGGGGCAGGGCCGCGTTTGAAGAGGATATGGACGGGGCGCTGCTGCTGCTTGGCAACCTTAACCAGCTGGACGTCTATGACGAGCTGTCGGGGTACTGCATTCCCCTATACGAAACGCGGTATATTACAATATTTTCTAACTAATCCGCTCCCGCTGCCCGCCATCCAGCCTGCTTGACTTTCCGCTGCGCAGTGGGCTAAAATGAGATGGGTATGCGTGGCCGTATCGCCCATCCCTTTTTTCATCCATACCGTCATGATTCGTTTCCAGCATGGCCGCGCCTTGCCCAGCATATAAGCGCGGCGCCGTGCGCCCCGCGACAGAAAGGAAGGAACGCCATGTTTGGACACCGCCCCGAAGGCAAACGGGTGCGCGATGTGGATCCCATCGTGCAGATTACCCCGTACCTAATGCCCATGCGCTGCGACGCGCAGGTATTCCTGGATTACGACGTGGAATATGAACCCCTGATGCGCTATATTGCGCAAAAAAGCCGCGAGGGTGTCAAAATCACCTTTATGGAGATTTTGATCGCCAGCTTCATTCGCGGGATTTCCCAGGTGCCGGAGGTAAACCGCTTTATCATGAACAAGCAGTTTTACAACCGTAAGGAGCTTACCGCCAGCTTTACCCTGCTGATGGACACCGAGGACGGCAGC
>URUF01000062.1 GCA_900550955.1 uncultured Eubacteriales bacterium
GCGGGTCTGCGGCCCTCCAAGCCTCCCATGGGGGTTTCTCGACAGGCTGTGCGCCAGCCCGTAGGGGCTGGCGCTGCGGTTTGCATATTTCATAGGGGCTTCATGGCAATCACGTAAGGGACGTGCGGGAGAGCCCCTGCCCGCGCCTTTACCTTTTGCGGCGGAACGCGTCAATCAGCACGTTCAGGCCAAACAGGCTGAAAAGCCACCCCAGGGGCGAGCAGCCGCATCCATAGCTGCGGTAGCTGCCGTTGCGGCCGCGCCGCGCCTTGCGCACCGGGTCGCTTTGCCCGAATATGATCAGGATCAGCACCGCCAGCACAATCCAGCCGCCCGCGCTCAGGCCGTTTGCGCGGGATTCGTGCTGCTCGTGGTAGACCTGGTAATCCTCGCTGCTGTCGCGGATGGCGTCCATCACCTCGTCCCACAGCTGCGAGCCATAGGCCTGCGCCTGGGCTTTTTGGGTGGCGGCCGCCTGCGTGTTGCCAAATAGCTTGCCCAGGCTTATGCGCTCGCCCGTCTGCTTTTCCAAAAGCGCGTTAAAGGCGGTAAAGTAGGCGTTGAACGCCGCGTCGTATTGCTGGCTGCGGAACAGCGCGCTGAAAGTGGAGCTGGTATAGAGAAGGTTTTCCGCGTTCTTTTCGCCCAGGAGCGCCTTTGCCTCCGCGCCCATGGCCGTGGCGAAGCTATCCTCGCCCGCGGCGCCCAGCAGGAGCACGTCCTCCTTGCCCAGCTCCCACTTTTCAAACAGCGTTTGGGCATAGGTGCGGGCCTCCATGCCGTCCAGGAAATGCACGATGGCCACATGCAGGCGCACATCCGTTTCATCCTCTACCTTTTGGGCATATTCGGCAATATCCGCCGCTGTTTGGGCGCTTAGCACGTTCGCGTCGTCGGTTACAACGCCGCGCTGGGCGGGCAGGCGCACCGCGGCAAAGGCCGAAAGCGGCAGCGCCGTCAGCAGCAGGCACAGGGCGAGCATTTTTTTCATAGCGTATTTCATCTCTTGCGCGCCCCCTTACTCGTACAGCGCGCAGGGCTCAACGCCCAGCAGGCTTGCCAGCACGCCCGATACAGGGCTTGAAAGCTGGCTGTTAAAATCCCTCGCGGCCTGGTTGTAGGTGGTTACCACCGCGCTTGCGCGCAGGCTCTGCAAATCCGAAACCAGCATATCCAAATACCGCCGGTCGCGCTCGCTTTGCTGAAAGCTTGCGGTTTCCGTTAGCTTTGCGCTTACGGCGCTCACGGCTTCCTCCAGCCTGGCGTCCTGCGCCTTCTTATCTGAAAGCCTTCCCCCGGCGGCGCGCAGCGCCTTGGCTGCGGCCTCCAGGGCCGTTACGTCCGCATCCGCCTGCGGCAGGTGGCGGCGCGCCACCACGCACAGGTTCAGGCCGTCCGCGCCGCGGTAGCTAAGCACGTCCATCAGGCCGTTTTCCCCCTCCAGGAGGGCGGTCACCTGGCGGCGCTCGTCGGCAAAGCCGCTTACCGTGCCAAACACCAGACCAAATACAACCAGCGCAAGCGAAATCAATACGCATACGCCAATGGGCAGTTTCCATTTCATTTGTTGCAGATTTCCTTTCGGTTAGGCTTACTGCTTTAGCTCAAGCAGCTTCTTTTTCAGCTCGGTTTCCATGGTGATTAGCTGCTTCTCGGCCTCCGCGCGCTGGGTGCGGCCCTCGTCCTGGATACGCATTACCTCGTTGATGGTATCGATCAGGCTTTGGTTGGTTTCCACCAGCGTTTGCAGGTCGATAATGCCGCGCTCTGCCTCGCGCGCCGTTTCGATAGTGCCGGTTTTGAGCGCCGCGGCGTTTTTCTTAAGCAGCTCGTTGGTCATATCGGTTACGGCGGTCTGCGCCTTGAGGGCTTCCTGGCTGCGGTGCATGCCCAGGGCAATCACAATCTGGCTTTTCCACAGCGGCAGGGTGTTGGAAAGCGTGCTTTGAATGCGCTCCACCAGCAGGCTGTCGTTGTTTTGCAAAAGGCGGATTTGGGGAGCCATTTGCAAAGCCACCTGGCGGGTCAACTTCAAATCGTGCAGCTTTTTTTCAAAACGGTCGCAGTTAGCCGCCATATCGTTGGCGCGCTGCGCGTCCATCGCGTCGCCGCTTTGGGCGGCCTTGTCCATAAGCTCCTTGAGCGTGGTGGCGCGCACCTCGGCCAGCTTTTTTTCGCCGGCGATGATGTACATCGTCAGCTCCTTAAAGTACTGGGTGTTCATATCGTAGAGATGGTTGAACATGCTCACATCCTTGAGCAGCTGCACCTGATGCTCCTCCAGCGCGGTGGCGATGGTATCCACGTTGGCCTCTACCTTATCGTACTTCACCTGCATATCGCTGACGGCCTTTTTGGCGTTCCAGAACAGGCCGCCCAGGCCCTTGGGCTTTTCCGTGCCTTCGCTGAAGCCCTTGATCTCGCCCACCAGCTTTACCAGCATATCGCCCACCTCGCCGGTATCGTTGGTGCGCACGGTCGCCAGGACGCTATCGCTGAAATCGGCGATTTTTTTCTGTCCCTCCGCGCCGTAGAGCAGCACATGATCGCTGTTGGTGATGTCGATTTTGCTTACAAAGTCCTCGATGGCCTTTTTGTCCTCGTCGCTGAGCATGGAAGTATCCATTTCCCGCACGGCCTGGCTGGCGGCCCCGGCGGCGGCGGCTGCCGGCGCGGGCGCGGTTTCCAGCTGGGCCACGGCTTCCTCCAGCGCGGCCTTGTCCTGCGCCATGGAGGAGGGGTTCAGCGTCAGGGTAGGGGTGGCGGGGGCCTGCGTATTCTCGGTCATATCAATCGTCCTCCTGTTCTTTGCTGCGGGGGAATTATTTGCCGCTGTGCTCGGGATCCTGCGCCATGGCGCCCTCGCCATAGGCGGGGTACATGCCGCCGTTTAGGGTAGGGGCTTGCGGCTGATGCGCCTGCGCCTGCTCCACGGCGCTGGCCACCTGGGCCTCCACGCCGCTTTGCGCGCGGGAGCGCTCCCTGGCAAGGCGCGTGGCCTCGCGGTCGATGCGGGCGGCCTCGCGCGCCTGCGCGGCGGCGCGCTCCAAATCGCCTTCGGTAAGTCCGTCGCGCTTGAGCATCTGCTCCAGCACGTCTATATCGGTCGTAATATCCAATACGTCGTCGCGGTAAAGATTATCCAGCATCTTTTCGCAGCCCTTGAGCACCACGCCCAGCGCGTCGTCTATGCGGCGGCGGGCGGCCACGGCCTCCGCGCCGCTTACGCCGCGCTCGTCAAGCATGCGGTAGCCCTTCACAATTTTGAGCGTTGTGGGCAGGTAATACGCCATGAATTTGCGAATTTGCGGGGCTTTGGCGGGCTTGTCGTATACGGCCCGGAAAATTTCCGCGCACTGGTTTTCCAGCGCGTCCAGCTTTTCTGAAAGCGACGAATCGGGGATTTTGTCGTTTTCGGCGCGGATTTCGGCAATCATCTCGCGGCCTTTTTGCAAAAGCTCATCTACGTCGGGGTTGCCGGTATCGCCCTGCACCTTTTTCAGGCTTTCGGGCGTTTCTTCCTTCACAGTCAAGTCCAGCCCCTGGGCCATCGTGAGGATGATCGCCCCGGCAAAGCCGCTCAGCGCGAACGCCAGCACATAGCCGCCCAGGCTGTGCGGGTGAAACAGCACCGAGTACAGCGCAAATACCGCGCCAAACGCCAGAAAGCCCGCGCCCAGTCCCTTCTGTTTTTGAGGTTTCGCCTTTTTGCTCATCAGCTTGCTCCTTCATTCCTTACAGGGCCGCGCCTTTGCGGCGGCTGCTTCGCTTAACGTAATGGATTATATCATAAAACCGTTTGCATGAAAAGGAAAACACGGCGCAAAGCCGCTATAAGGACGCTGAAAATAGGATTAGAATTTGCTAAACGTCCGTTTGCGCTTTGGAGGGTTCGCACGTGGCTTTCCAGAAAAAACAAGCAAAAAACATTTCAAAACCGCTTGACATTCGTTTCAAACCGGGGTATGATACACCCAATCCAAAACCGTTGAGGGAGAGGAGTAACCGTCAAAAAGGCGCAGCAAAGGGAGCCGTGAAGAGTGTGACCACGGCGTGCGGCATGGCGGCGAATGGACTTCCGAGGGCGGCGGCGAAAGCTTTTGTATAAGGCCGTAGCAGCTGACGGGATCCCACACCCGTTATCCAGGTGGCACGTATGATGGTACGTGATAATGAGCCCGCTAATTGGCGGGGAACTGAGTGGCACCGCGGAAATACCGCCTCAGGCAACGAGCAACGTTGCTTGGGGCGTTTTTTCATTCCCCAAAATCAACAAACGAAAGGATGGACTGACTTATGACTATGCTGAAAAAACTGACCGCTCTGGTACTGGCAATGCTTTTGACCCTGGGCGTTTCCGCCTGCGCTATGGCTGAAAATAAGGTTTACACCATTGGCATCGCTCAGTTTGCGGAACATCCCAGCCTGGATAACTGCCGCGAGGGCTTTATCCAGGGCCTGGCGGAGATGGGCTATGTGGAAGGCGAGAACGTGCGCTTTATCGTGCAGAACGCGCAGGCGGATATGGGCCTGTCGCAGCAGATTGCCCAGCAGCTTGCGCAGGAATGCGACCTGGTGTGCGCCATCGCCACCCCCATGGCCCAGGCTGCCTTCAACGCCTGCCTGGACAGCGGCAAGCCCGTTATCTACACCGCCGTGAGCGACCCCGTAGCCGCCATGCTGGCTAACGAGGAGGGCAAGAGCGATAAGAACGTGACCGGCACCTGCGACCTGCTGCCCGTGGAGGCCCAGCTCAAGCTCATCCGCGCCTTCCTGCCGGAAGCCAAGAAGATCGGCATCCTCTACACCACCAGCGAAACCAATTCCGAGAGCCAGCTCAAGCTGTACCAGGATCTGGCCGGGCAGTATGGCTTTGAGATCGTTCCCAGCGGCATTTCCACCGGCGCGGACATCCCCCTGGCCTGCGACAGCCTGCTTCCCCAGGTGGACTGCCTTACCAACCTGACGGACAACACCGTGGTGAGCTACCTGGCGGTTGTGCTGGACAAGGCCAACGCCGCCGGAAAGCCCGTGTTTGGCAGCGAGATTGAGCAGGTGAAGAACGGCTGCATCGCCTCCGAGGGCGTGGAGTACGTATCCCTGGGCCAGCAGACTGGCCGCATGGCCGCCGAGGTGCTGGGTGGCGCGTTCGCCGGGGATATCCCCTTCTACTCCAGCGAGGGCGGCGAGATGTGCTACAACCTGGCCGTGGCCGAGGCGCTTGGCGTAACCATCCCTGAGGATGAGCTTGCCCGCGGCGCCGCCGTTACCAAGGACTGATTTCTGCCGCGTTGGATTCCTTGGCCGTCCGCATGCTGGATGCGTGCGGACGGCATACGCGCGCCGCGCATATGCCGCCATATCAGGCGCAAAATATACGGAGGAATACGCATGGGCATCTTTATTGGCATTTTGGAGGAGGGGCTCATCTATGCGCTGCTGGCGCTGGGTGTGCTGATTACCTACCGCGTACTGGATTTTCCCGACCTGACGGTGGATTCGTCCTTTCCGCTGGGCGCGGCGGTCAGCGCTATTTTAACGGTGAACGGCACGCCGCCTGTGCTTACGCTGTTTGCGGCCCTGTTCGCGGGGGCCGCCGCGGGGCTGGTAACGGGCGTTATCCACGTCAAGTGCCATGTGCGCGATCTGTTAAGCGGCATCATCACCATGACGGGCCTGTATTCCATCAACCTGCGCATCGCTGGGCGCGCCAACCTGCCTTTCTTTAATAAGGAAACGATTTTTGACAACGCCCTTGTGCGCGGCCTGCCCAGCGTGCTCCAGCCCTATTCCAAGGTGCTGGTGGTGCTTGTGATCGTGCTGATTGTAAAGCTTGTGCTGGACCTGTTTATGAACACCAAGGCGGGCTTTTTGCTGCGCGCTGTGGGCGATAACCCCGCCGTGGTGGCGACCCTGGCCCGCGACGGCGGCATGGTAAAAATTGAGGGCCTTGTGATCGCCAACGCTATGGTGGCCCTGGCCGGCGCGGTAATGGCCCAAAAAAACCGCGTGTTTGAAATTTCCATGGGCACGGGCGCGATGGTCTTTGGCCTTGCGGCGGTGATCATCGGCGTGAACATTTTTAAAAACCGGCAGCGCGTAAACAGCTCCACGGCGGCCATCGTAGGCAGCATCATTTATAAGGCTTGCGTGGCGCTGGCCCTTTCCATGGGGTTGGTGCCGCAGGATTTGAAGCTGGTTACGGCGGTGCTGTTCCTGATTATCCTTATGCTGGGCGGCGCGCGCAGGAAGAAGGTGAAGTTCCGTGCTTGAGCTTCGCGATATCAGCAAGGTCTATTCCCCCGGCACGGTGAACGAAAACTGCCTGTTCCGGCATTTCAGCCTATCCATTCCGGACGGTCAGTTTGTAAGCGTGGTCGGCTCCAACGGAAGCGGCAAAACCAGCATGCTAAACCTCCTGTGCGGATCCATCCCCGTGGACGAGGGCAGCATCCTCATGGACGGGCGCGATATTACCCGGCTTAGCGAGCATAAGCGTTACCGTACCATTGGCCGCGTATACCAAAACCCCGCCATGGGCACCTGCGGCAGCATGACCCTGCTTGAAAACATGGCCATGGCGGATAACAAGAACCGCCCGTACAGCATTACGCCCGGCATCAACCGCAAGCGCGTGGCCTATTACCGCGAGCTGCTCAGCCAGCTGGGCCTGGGCCTGGAGGACAAGCTGAACATCCCCGTGGCCTCCCTAAGCGGCGGCCAACGCCAGGCGGTCGCGCTGCTGATGTGCACGCTCACGCCCATTTCCTTTTTGATTCTGGACGAGCATACCGCCGCGCTCGACCCCAAAACCGCCGAGATCATCATGCGGCTTACCGGCAGGCTGGTGCGCGAAAAGAAGCTGACTACGCTGATGGTCACGCACAACCTGCGCTACGCCCTTGAATACGGCGACCGCCTCCTTATGCTGCATGAAGGCCGGGCCGTGCTTGACAAATCCGGCCCCGAAAAGGCGGCGCTCTCCCTGGAAAGCATCCTTTCCCTTTTTAACGAGATCAGCATCGAGTGCGGCAACTAGAGGCCGCGCCCAACGGTGATACCAAAAACTATGTCAAACAGCATAAAGCCGCCGGCCCCGTTGAAAAGCGGGACGGACGGCTTTTTGGTTGCCCCGCAAACGGCGCGGCCACAAGCGAAAGGCCGCGCCCGGCCTGCGATGCGCCGCATCATGCGGTTTTGTTTGACATTTGGCAGAATGCGGTATACTATCTTGAGGGAATTTGTGCATGTAAGGAGGCTTCGCCATGAGGTGCATTGCGAAGGTGACGGAGGATATCCTGTGGGTAGGCGGCAATGACCGCCGGCTGAATTTGTTTGAGAACCTGTTTCCAATCCCGCGCGGCATCAGCTATAACGCCTATGTGGTGCTGGACGAAAAAACGGTGCTGATGGATACCGTGGATAAGGCTATCGGCGGGCAGTTTTTTGAAAACGTGGCGGCGGCGCTGGACGGACGGCCGCTGGATTACGTGGTTGTGAACCATATGGAGCCGGACCACGCGGCTACGCTCAAGGAGCTATGCGAGCGGTATCCAAACGCTAAGGTGCTTGGCAGCGCCAAAACCGTGGCGATGATCGGCCAGTTTTTTGGCGAGGAAACCAGGAAGCGCTGCCAGCCGGTTGCGGAGGGCGGGGAACTGGTTACGGGCCGCCACCGTTTCCGGTTTCTCATGGCGCCCATGGTGCACTGGCCGGAAGTGATGGTTACCTACGACGAAACGGAGAAGGCGCTGTTTTCGGCGGACGCTTTTGGCACCTTTGGCGCTGTGAGCGGCTTCCTGTTCGCGGACGAGGTAGATTTCGAGCGCGACTGGCTGGACGACGCGCGGCGCTATTACGCCAATATCGTAGGAAAATATGGCGCGCAGGTACAGGCGCTGCTGAAAAAGGCGGCTGGGCTGGATATCGGTATCATCTGCCCGCTGCATGGGCCGGTGTGGCGCGAGAATATCGCCTGGTATGTGGAAAAGTACCAGCGCTGGAGCAGCTATACGCCCGAGGAGGACGGCGTGCTGATTGTGTACGCATCCATTTACGGCCACACGGAAAACGCTGCCGAGGCGCTGGCGCTGGCGCTGCGCGAGGCGGGTGTGAAGCGTATCGCCGCGTATGACGTATCGGTTACGCATGTGTCCGAGCTGGTGAGCGAGGCCTTCCGGTACGGCAAGCTGGCGCTGCTCGCGCCCACCTACAACATGGATTTGTTCCCTGCCATGGAAACCTTCCTGCTGGATTTGAAGGCCCATGCGCTGAAAAACCGCGTTGTGGCGCTGGTGGAGAACGGCTCCTGGGCGCCCAACGCCGCCAAGCTGATGCGGGGGATTTTGGAGGGCATGAAGGATATGCGGGTGCTTGAGGAAAGCGTGACCATCCGCTCCGCCGGCAATGAGGATACGCTGGCCGCGATTGAAACGCTGGCGAAGGCGTTGGCAAGGGCGTAACATGTGCGGGCGATACTATCTGGACGATGAGGAGGAGGAAAACCGCCGCCTGCTGAACCTGCTCAAGGGCCTGCTGGATTCCGGCGACCCGCGGGCGGCAGAGGTGCATACGGGGGAAATTTTCCCGACGGAGCTTGCGCCGGTGATTGTGGCGGCGGACGGCGGGTGCGCCGTGCGCGCCATGCGCTGGGGCTTCCCGCGCGGCGGCGGGCATGGCGTGGTAATCAATAGCCGCAGCGAGAAGGCGGATTACACGCCCATGTTTCAGCGCGCCGTGAGGGAACGCCGCTGCCTGGTGCCCGTATCGGGGTTTTATGAATGGCGGCGCACGCCCTCCAGCGGCAAAACAAAGGAGAAGTTTGCCTTTCGCTCCCAGGGGGCGCTGGAGAAGGGCCTGATGTATTTGGCCGGGGTGTACGGCGAATTCCTGGGCGGGTTCCGAAACGGCGGGTTTGACGGCTTTGCCATTCTTACGCGCGAGGCGGACGGGCAGATGAGCCCGTACCATACCCGCATGCCGGTGATCATGGACTCGGAAAGCTTGAAAAAGCTGTGGCTGTACGCCCCGCCTGAAATACCCTATCAGGAATTGAGGCGGCAGTTTGAAACGCCCAGGCTTACGGTTACGCCGGCGAGCGCCGGTTGAAGGGGCTTTCCAAATGCCGCGGAAAGCGGGGGAGGCCGCAATAGAAAAAACCAGCGGGCGCATGGGTGCGGCCGCTGGTTTTTTCATTTCAGGGTTAATCAACCGTGATATCGCCGGATACGCTGGACAAATCCACCGCGGCGGAGGCGTCGGGCGCGGTGGCGACGCGCTGCCGCACATCCCCTGAAACGGTATGGCAGCGCAGCCGCACGGGAACGCCGCCTTGCAGGGATGCGTTCACATCGCCGCTGGTGGTGCGGGCGGTAAGGCTTTTCAGCCTCTCGGAGGAAAGGACGATATCCACATCGCCGCTGGTGGTGGTGAGCGACGCCTCCTCAAACGAGCCCTGGGCATGGATGTCGCCGCTGAGAGAGGCGGCTTTCAGCAGGACGCACCCGCCGTTCCAGTCCAGGTCGCCGGAGGATGCGCCCAAATGCGCCTCGCCATTTACCACGATATGGTTGAAACACAGGTCGCCGCTGGTGCTATCCGCCCGCAGGGCCGCAAGCCGGACGCCTTCGGCGTTGATATCGCCGGAGGAGGTGCATACCGTTAGCTCCGGGCACAGCTCCGGGGGAAGCTGCACGTCCACATCGCCGCCAAAGCCAAGGCGGATTTGGACGGACAGGTTTTGGAGCAGCCTGGAAAGCCAATCCCCGCCGCCTGCGGGCGCGGCGAACGCCTTGCTGCGCTCGACGCGCAAAACGCCGTCCTTTTGGAAAACGCGGATGCCGCCGGGATTGTGGCAGGCCACATGGATGCGTCCGTCCAGGGAGGGGGACAGGCTCACGTCCTCGCTGACAAGGTGGATATCGATTGAGCGCACGGGGGATAGGGTGGGGTCAAAGCAGAAGGGGCCGCCCTCCTCATCCTCCTGGGCTTTGCGCGGATACTGGGCAAGAACCTCGTCCATGCCCGCCAGGCTTTCCATAACGGCATGGATGGCCTCGTCCTCGCTTACGCCGCGGCTTAGCATATCCTGATAGCGCTCCTGGCAATTATTCAGGATTTCATCATGCAGGGCGCGGGTTTCCTCGGTTTCAACAATGTCCTCAAACAGCATGGAGATGATTTTTTCAATGGTTGGGTTCATTCGCCCTCGCCTCCTAACAATACATTCATCAGCCGTTTTGTTTCCTGCCACGCGGCGCAGTCGCGCTCCAGCCGGGCGCGCCCGGCGGACGTGATGGCGTAGTACCGCCGCCTGGCGCCGCTTTGCTCATCGCCCCAATAGGAGCGGATCAGCCCGCCCTGTTCCAGCCTGCGAAAGGCTGTGTAAAGGGTGGCCTCCTTCATTTCCAGCCCGCCCTCGCTGATTTCGGCAACCGTTTTGCTGATGCGGTAGCCGTAGCTGTCGCCCCGGCTGAGCTGGCGCAGAATGATGGTATCGGTATATCCTCTAAGAATATCTGCGGAAATTGCCATGGAATCGCCTCCTTTCCAAGGAAAACTGCATGGGGATATACATCGCTACATGAGGTATAACTTCAAAAAAAGAGCGGCGCTTCCATCGATGCTGGCGCAAACATCTAGCAAAAATCTGGCAAACATGCGGCCGGATCCTTTCTGTGCCAGGGTTCCTCCTGACGATGCTATTATACTCCGAGATACCTCGCCTGTCAATGTATATTTTCACGCAAAAACAATTCGGGTACAAGACGCAAAAAAGCAGTTGACAAGCGCGTGGAAAACCGTTACAATATCCCATGTCTGGAACCCGGTCGATCCATGCGGACATGCGGGTGTAACTCAATGGTAGAGTTCCAGCTTCCCAAGCTGGCTACGTGGGTTCGATTCCCATCACCCGCTCCAACCGCATGAAACCCTGCCGGATAGACTGATAAGCAAAACAATCAACTAGGAGGTCGATTCCCATGGCTAAGGCTAAGTTTGAACGCACCAAGCCGCACGTAAACATTGGCACGATCG
>URUF01000063.1 GCA_900550955.1 uncultured Eubacteriales bacterium
CCTCGGCGCGCTCATATACACCGCATGCAGCGCGTATTCCGGCGCTTCCGGCTCCGCAGCCGCCGGTTCGGCCGCCCGGGAGGCGGGGGCCTTCTCTTCGGGCGCGCGGGGCGCTGCCGCGGCCGCTACCTGCGGCGTGGGAAACGCCGCTTCCCGCCGCTCGCGGCTGCGCCTGCTGCGGGAAAGGCGCTCGCATAGCGCCAACGCGGCGTTCTTCGCGTCCAGCAGGCTGCCTGCGCTTTGCTGCACGCACAGGCCTATGAGCAGCGGCGCGGGTTCCTCCCCGCCGCTTACCAAAATCAACGCCTTCAGGCGCTCGGGGGCCAGGCCGTCCTCGGGCGCTTCGGCGGTAAGGGCCGCCTCGCCGCGCGCGTTCACGCGGGCGGAGCCCAGGTCGCGCGCCTCTCCCCCGCCCGCGTACCAATAGGCGTGCAGGCTGCCGGCAGAAAGGCCGCGCGCGTGAATCTGCAAAAGCGTGCGGCCGCCCTCGCTTTGCAGCCGGGCATAGCCGTCCGCGCCCGCGCGCATGGGTTTGAGCATGATCAGGCGGTGGCTGATGCGTTCCATGGGGCATAACCTCCCTTGCGGGAAAGGATATGCCCCCTTGGGCGCGGGAATGCCTCCATCCGCCCTTTAGCCGCTTCCCTTCGCCCCATAGGCGCATCGCAAAGCATGGCAAAGGCCCAATCCGCCTGCCATCGCGTTAGGCGGATTGGGCCATGGGGTTGGGGTGTTTTTCACCGCCCGTTTTGCTTATACGGAAATATCCTTGCGGCCCGTGAGCTTAAAGAACAGCAGCAGCGAAATGACCGATGTGACCGTTAGCACTGTGGAATAGGCCGCCGCGTTGCCAAAGCAGTCGCGGATAACCTCGGTGTAGATGGAAACCGTCAGCGTTTGGGTGCTGGCGCGGTACAGCATAATGGAGGAGGACAGCTCGCTGATCACCGTGACCCAGCTCATGATCGCGCCGGAAAGCACGCCGGGCAGCATCATGGGCACCATAATCTCCCCAAAGGAGCGCAGCTCGGATGCGCCAAGGGAGATGGACGCTTCCTCAATGCTGGGGCTGATCTGCCCGATGATCGCCGTGGTGGAGCGGATGGTATAGGGCATGCGGCGCACCGTAAGGGCAATGATAATGATCATCGCCGTGCCCGTAAGCGCCAGCGGCGGCTTGGCGAACGCGTACAGGAACGCGATGCCCAAAACCGAGCCGGGGATGATATAGGGAAGCATGGTAAGCGTATCCACCGTGGAGGTAAGCGCCGAGCGCTTGCGCACCGCCAGGTAGGATATCATAATGCCCAGCGCCACCACCAGGGCGATCGCCGCCAGGCCGTACAGATAGGTGTTGGAAATCACCAGCGGGTTTTTGGAGAAGATGGTCTGGTAATTGACGAGCGAAAACTCGTTGGTGAAGATGCCCGGGGTGGACTCCTTCAGGAAGGAGGTTACAATCACCGTGATTTGCGGCAGCATGGCCAAAAGCACCACAAGGTACACAAACGCATGGCACAGGATGCGCGGAACCAGCTTGGGCCTGCGCGGCTGCATAGGCTTGAGCGCGCTCATGGAATAGCTGTGCCGCCTGGCAATCCACCTTTGCAGGAAGAAGAACACCAGCGTGATCGCCATAATAATCACGCACAGGGCGGCGGCAAAGTAGCTGTCGTTGGTTACCTCGCCCATGAACTGGTTATACAATACCACGGGGAAGGTGCGGTAGCCCTCGCCAATGAGCATGGGCGTGCCAAAGTCCGAGAACACGCGCATGAACACCAGTAGGCCGGAGGCCAGCACCGTGGGCATCACCAGCGGCAGGATGATGTGGGTTACGCGCTGCACGTTGCTTGCGCCCAGGCTTTCGGCAGCCTCGTTGAGGGAGTTATCCAGGTTTTCCAGCGCGCCGCACACGTACATATACACCAGCGGGAAGGATTGCAGCGAGAATACCAGCACAATGCCCGCAAAGCCGTAAATGCCCGGAAATTCAATGTGGAACAGCGCGTTGATCACCTGCGTGATCACACCGTTGCGGCCCAGGAGCTGAATCCACGCATACGCGCCGATGAACGGGGGCGAGAGGTAGCTTACCACAATCAGGATGTTGAGCCACTTGCTGCCCGCAATTTTTACCTGGCGGGTCACATAGGCCATCAGCAGCCCCAGCGTGGCGGAGATAAGGGTTGCCACCACCGTGACCTTAAAGGAGTTGGTAAGCGTGTTTACATAGTATTTGCGGGTGAAAAAACGGGTAAAGTTTTCAAGGGTGAAGCTGTTGTCCGCCGGGTTGATAACTGATTTATACAGGATCAAAATCAGGGGATATACCACAAAAATCAGGAAGATCGCCAAAATGAGCAGCGTGAAGAACGTCCAGATGGGCGCGTGTTTGCGGCGCATGCTCATACCCCCTCGCGGATGAGGGTGGCCTGGCTGGAGGCGTCAAAGATATTGATTTTTTCCTTGACTACCTGTAGGCGCACCGGCGTTTCGTCCGGGATGATCTCGCTCAGGTCGGACGGGGCGATAACCTCCAGCTCGTTGCCCTGGCGGTCCTCCAGGAAATAGTGCAGGTTCACGCCCAGGAACACGCTGGATTTAACCGTAGCGGGAATGCCCGGGGCCGAGGCGCCTGCAATCTGGAACTCCTCGGGGCGCACGGCCACCAGCACGTCGCCGGCGTCGCGGCTTTCAGGCGCAAGGTATACGCCCTCCACCTGATAGCCGTCGCCAAAGTCCACCTGGCCGCCGCGCACGCGGGCCTTCAGCACGTTGCTAAGCCCAATGAAGGTGCTTACGAAGATATTGGCCGGGCGCTGATAAATACGCTTGGGCGTATCAATCTGCTGGATTACGCCGTCGTGCATCACGGCGATGCGGTCGGAGATGGCAAGGGCCTCCTCCTGGTCGTGCGTTACGTACACGGTGGTAATGCCGATTTGCCGCTGGATGCGCTTGATCACGTTTCGCATTTCCACGCGCAGCTTCGCGTCCAGGTTGGAAAGCGGCTCATCCATCAGCAGCACGTCCGGGTGAATCACAATGGCGCGGGCCAGGGCCACGCGCTGCTGCTGGCCGCCGGAAAGCTGGGCGGGCATGCGGTCGGCATACTGGTCTATTTTCACCAGGCGCAGCATTTCATCCGCCTGCGCGCGGCGCTGGGCCTTGGATACCTTGCGGGTGCGCAGGCCGTAGGCCACGTTATCGCGCACGTTCATATGCGGGAACACGGCGTAGTTTTGGAACACCATGCCCATATTGCGGCGGTTGGTGGGAATGTTGTTCACAACCTGCCCATCCACGCGTATCTGGCCGCCCTCGATGGTGTTAAAGCCAATGATCATGCGCAGCAGCGTGGTTTTGCCGCAGCCGGAGGGGCCCAGCAGGGTAAAGAACTCGCCCGGCTGAATATTCAGCGACAGGCCGTTGATAACCGTGTGATTACCATAGCGTTTAACGACGTTATCCACTTCAATGGCTACACTCATGGGTTGTCACCTCTTTGATAATGAAGTACAGAGGGGGCTGCGCGGGGCGCCCCCCTCCCAGGCTGTTGATACCCCTAACGGGAGGTTTGGAGGGCCTGCGCCCTCCCAGGGAAACCCGAGCCTGGCGGCATGTGCGCCAGCCTCGGAAGCCCTGCAAAGCAAGGCTTCCTTACGCCTTTTGCCGCCCGGCGAGCCGCAGGCGGGCTTTCAGCTTGCCGCACCCCCTGCCAGTGGGAAAAAACCGCGTTTTTTGCGTCCTGCGAACGCTCGCAGCGCTCCAAAAAAGCGCTGCGGCTAAGGCTTTGGGGCTCCGCCCCAAACCCCGGAAGGGGCCTGAAGCCCGCCCTTTTTTGACGGCCAGAGAGGGGGCCCCGCGCGGGAGCCCCCTCCAACAGGACGGATGGGTTATGCCGCCTGGCACAACGTTACTCCATCATCATTTCCACGTGCTCCACATAGGTGTTTACGATTTCGGCCTTATGCTCGGCAATATAGGCGGCGCTGTACGTGTCAAACAGCTTGATTTCCTCGTTGGGAACCATCTTTGCGTTGGTGGGGATGCCGGCGCGCAGGGGGCGCAGGTTCAGTTCCGCGGCAACGGCGGTCTGCACTTCCTCGCTGAGCACATAGTCCACAAACTTCTGGGCGGCCTCCAGGTGCGGGGCGTTCTTTACAATCTGCACGCTCTGGCCCGGGAAGATGGTGCCTTCCTTGGCGTACACAACCTTTACGGGCTGCTCGCCGGCGGCTTCCAGCTCAACGCAGGGATCCTCGTAGCTCAGGCCCACGTAATATTCGCCGTTGGCCACGCCGTTGTACACCTGGGAGGAGGAGGAGGCTACCTTGCCGTCAAGGTTTACCAGGAACTGGTCGATAAAGTCCCACGCCTCCTGGGACATGGGATCGCCGTTGCCCATGCCGTAGAGCATGCCGATGAGGCACTGGAAGGCGGAGGAGGAGTTGGCCGGATCGGCGGAGATAATCTTGCCCTTGAGCTCGGGCTGGAGCAGGTCGGCATAGCCTTCCACCTTGATGCCCAGCTCGTCAAGCTTCTGGGTGTTTACGATCATCACGTTGGGCTCGGCGAAGGCGGGGTTAAACACGTTGGAGCCGTCGTTCTTAAACAGGGGCATCATCGCGTCGTTCTCGCTGGAAACGTAGGGCTGGAACAGGTCGCGGTTGGCGGAGAGCATGGTTTCGTCCGCGGCCCAGTGGATATCCACGGTCACGTTGCCGCTTTCCACCTCAGCCTTGATGCGCTGGTTCACCTCGCCGGTGGAGCCGGTAATCATTTCCACGGTGAGGCCCGTGGCCTTTTCAAAGCCAGGGATAACGATGTTGTTGAGGCGTTCGTTGCGCGCGGAATAGATAACCAGATCGGCCGCCATGGCGCTGGCGCAGCCCAGGGTTAGCGCGAGGGTGAGAAGGATACAGACCAGTTTCTTCATTGAGATACCTCCTGTAATTGAATTGATCGGTTGTGGAACGTTCCACATGCACTATATTCACTTTACATCGATTTTACATTCCTGTCAAGCAAAATGATGTATTTTTTCTTCCAAATTTGTTCGAATTGTACATTCCGTCCCAGGCCGGAACCGTTTTAACAAGGTATGCAAAAGCAAAGCGCCCCGCAGCCGGAAGCGTGCTTCCGTTGCGGGGCCTGTCGATAAACCTATGGGAGGTTTGGAGGGCCTGAGCCCTCCAACTCTTGTTCCGAAACTGACGACATGCGCGTCAGTTTCGGAAGCCTTGCGCAGCAAGGTTTCCTTACGCCGTTCGCCGCCCGGCAAGCGCAGCGAGTAGGCGAACGGCGCAATCTCGGCGGAAAAGATCGCCGCAGGCGAGCTTTTTCGACGTCCTGAGGAGCCCTATTGCCCCTTTACTGCCTGGGAGAAAGCCTCAAAGAAATCCGGGCAGCTCCAGGTGCCGCATGCGCTTACGGATTCGTCCGCCACAAGCAGCTGCATCGTCAGCCCGTTTTTCAGCCCAATGCGCAGCGATCCCGTGCCGCTCATGCCCGTGCCCTGGTAATCGGCATAGTCCACCAGCGTTTGCATCAGGCTTTGCGCCGTTTCCACATCCGTTATGCGCCCGTGGCCGCTAAGCTCCAGCCATTCCACATCGGCGGGGTCGCACAGCGTGTCGGCCAGGGTTTCCGAGCCGATGATGGCGGTGCCCGCGTAGCTTACGCGCTGGAATACGCGAAGCGAGCCCTCTACATTGGCGGCCAGCAGCGAGCCGCTCATGCCGGAAATGGCGTACACCGTTTCGCCGCGGGCCACGATGTTGCTTACCATGCCGCTGGAGCCCAACGCGGGTTCCACGTTAAACTCGCTCACCTGGCCAAGCTCCGCGCCCAGCAGCGAGCGGGATATGCCGTTGGGGCTTTGCAGCAGGCGGTAGGTGGCCCCGTTCATGGTGATGAGCGGGAAGCTGGCGCCCTTGCTTTCGGCAAACAGCGTTTTGGCGACGCTGGTTCCTCCCGCGCTCATGGAGATGCTTCCGGCGGGCACGTCGCCGGCGGTGCGTGTTTGCGGCTCGGCGGTAGGCTGCGTGCCGTTGCCGGCGGAATGGCTATCCAGCACGTTCTGCGTGGGCGCGGGCATTACGCCCGGCACGCCGCCATCCAGCGTCCATAGGGCCGCGCCTACGCACAGCGCCAACGCGGCGCATACGGCCAGCGCGGGCCGCCAGGCCGCGCCGCGCTTGCGGGGCGCGCGCTGCTCCGCGGCTTGCAGCTTTGCCTTTGCCAAAATTTTGGGGGCAGCCTCCAGGCCGCCCAGTTGCCGTGCCGCCACCTCGGGCAGCTGTTCCAGGCGTTTCACTGCGCAAGCCCTCCTTCTTCCTTCAAAATGCTTTCCAGCTTTTTTCTCGCGCGCGAGAGGCGGCTGGAGATGGTTCCTTCGGGCAAATCCAGCATTTCAGCGATCTCGCTAATGCCGTAGCCCTGGTAGTAATACAGCAAAATGGCTTCCCGGAAGGACGATGGAAGCTGGTAGATGGCTTTCATCATGGCTTCCTCATCGTCGCGCCGCTCGCTTTCATCCGGCGCGGGGATCATTTCAAACACCGGGCTGCCCAGCACCACGCGCTTGAGCCACGCGCCGCGCCACAAATCGCGGCAGCGGTTCAGCGCCACCTTGAGCAGCCAGGCCTTTTCCCGGCCCTCCTGCAAGTCGGGCGCGTTGGTCATCAGGCGCACAAATACGTCCTGACACACGTCCTCGGCGCGTTGGCGGTCGCCCAGGTAAAAGTAGCTCACGCGCAGCACGTCGGTGGCGTACTTTTCGTAGAGTTCCTCGTAGCTTTGCATGTTCGAGCCTCCGTTTTTGCCCGAACGCGCATCCTTCCCGGGCGTACTGTGCTCATTCATGAAACGAATCTGCCTTCCCATATCCTGCAAGTTTTCGGAAATTTTTTGCGTTTTTTTTGCACGCGCCGCCCGCCTCAGTTTTTCCAATAAAGCGGCGCGTCATTCCGCAAGGTTTTCAAATAGGTCGCCGCCTAACTCGTCCGGCCCCACAACGGTTTTGGCCAGGCCGAACAGCGCGCAGTCGTAAGGGTCGTCCGGGTTGCACTGCACATGAAAATGCTGCTGCGACACATGCAGCGCAAAGGCCTTGCGCGCCGCGTCCAGCGCGCTGCGCCCGCCCACGTCCTGGCTATAATCCAGGCGCAGCGCGTTTTCGCGCCACAGGTGCAGGTACAGCTTTTTGGGCTGCCATACGCCCAGCTGGCTAAGCTGCGGCAAATAAAGGGCGTCCGCCGCCTTGTCAAACATGCGCAGGGCGCTGTCCGCACAGGCCTTATGCGCGCCGTGGCCATATTCGCCGCCCACATCATGGGTAACCACAACCTCCGGCCGGTATTCGCGGTACAGGCGCATTACAAAATAGTCCAGCTCCTCGCGCGTCCACAGGGCGTAGGCGGCCTCCAGCGTGCGAAAATAACGGTCCCGAAAGGGGCCGAACACGGGGTAGGCGCGCACGCCCGCCTCCCATAAGCCGTTTAGAAACTCGGAGCGCCGCGTGCCGTTGCGCACCGCCGCGCAGGCTGTTACGATCTGCTTGCCGCGCGCTGCGTACAGCGGAAGCAAACCGCCAAAGAAGATGAATTCATCGTCCGGATGCGCGGCCAAAACCAGCAGGTCGGCCTTTTGGGGCGTAGGCTGCCAGGCCTGCACGTCGCCGGGCAGGCTGCCCGCCGTAAAAACGCGCGCCTCGTTGAGCGCGAGCGCCTCGCCCTGCGCCACCACGCGCACCCTCGAAAGCCCCGGTACCGCCACCAGCGCGTGGGCAAAGCCCTCCTCCGGCGCGGCAAAGGGCGTCCAGCCGGCTTCGTCCAGGCGCTCCACGCGCCAATCAGCGGGCGTTTGCGCAAAACACAGGTACAGCCAGCCGATGCGCTCGCCCTCCGGCGCGGTAATCTCCAGGCGGCCCCGCGCCTCCTCAAAGGCATGCAGATAGCTGCCGTCTATCAGCCGGCTTTGCGCGCGCACCGAAAGCCCGTCGCAGGTAAAGGCGCACTGCGCGCTCAGCTCCACCGCCGCCTCGGCCCGGGCGTTCCCGGCGGGCAAAGGGAGCGCGAGCAGCGCCAAAACCGCGAACGCAAGCCCCGCGCACAGCGCGGCGCGCCCGGCCTCCTGCCGGGGCGCTGCGGCGGCGCCTTGGCTCACCTGTCCACCGTGGGCGCGTCGCCCCGGTCGTTCAGGTAGCGGTCAATAATGAAGCGCGGGCGGCGCTTGGCCTCGTTATAAATCTTGCCCACATATTCGCCAATTACGCCCAGGGACAGTAGCTGGATGCCGCCGATCATCCAAATGGAGGCCAGCGTGCTTGTCCAGCCCAGCACGGCGTGCCCGCCAATCCAGCTGATGAGCGTATACAGCAGCATCAGCAGCGACACCACAAAAATCACCAGGCCCACGGTGGTAATCAGCCGGAGGGGCTTTACGGAAAAGCTGGTGATGCCGTCAATGGCGAAGGCCAGCATTTTTTTGAAGGGGTATTTGCTCTCGCCCGCGAAGCGCTCGCTGCGGTCGTAGTAGACGGTATCGCTTTGGAAGCCCACCAGCGGGGCCAGCCCGCGCAGGAACAGGTTCACCTCGCCAAACTGGCTCAGGGCTTCCAGCGCGCGGTTGCTCATAAGGCGGTAGTCCGCGTGGTTATAGGTGATATCCACGCCCAGCCCCTTCATCAGGCGGTAAAACATCAGCGCCGTTTCACGCTTGAAAACGGTATCGGTTTCGCGCTTGTTGCGCACGCCGTACACGACCTCGCAGCCCTGCTCATATTTTTCAATGAAGCGGTCCATCGCGTCCATATCGTCCTGCAAATCCGCATCCATGGAAATGCACATGTCGCAGCGGCCCTTGGCGGTCATCAGCCCGGCCAGCAGCGCGTTTTGATGGCCGCGGTTGCGGCTTAGCTTCACGCCTTCAAACAACGGGTTGTCGCGGTTGAGCGCGCTGATCAGCTCCCAGGTACGGTCGCGGCTGCCGTCGTCCACAAGCAGCACGCGGCTGTCCTGGGCAATCAGGCCCTTTTCCACAAGCGCGGCCATCTTATCCACCAAACGGCGCGAGGTTTCGGGCAGCACCTCCTCCTCGTTATAGCAGGGAATAACCACCATCAATTTTCCAGGCATGCGATATCCTCCTTTATTCAATCGTAAATGCGGATGAAAGCACCGTTACGGTTACATCGTTCATAACAGCCTGCGCGCGCACCCGGTAAACGCCCGCCCCGGCTGGGGAGCCATCCTTGAGCCGGCCGTCCCAGTAAAGCACCGTGCCCTGCGGGGTTAGCTGCATGGGGCGCGTGCTCATGCGGTGGCACAGGCGGTAGACAACCCGCTCCTCCTCGTCCACAATGGCAACGCTTAGCGCGCACGGGTAGCTATGGCCTATGAAAATGCTCAGCTCCCGCCCGTCGCTATGCGTAAAGGCAGGCGGCACGAAGGCGGTAAGCTGCATATCGCCAGCCGCTGACGGTACGCAGATCACCCGGCCCGCGTGCACCGTCAGCTTGCCCTGGTCTATGGTAACAAGCTGTACCAGCACATAGCCGTAGCTTTCGCCGTCCAGCTCGTTAATGGTGATGGTACGCACCTTGCGCCCGGCGGATATCGCGCCCGCCTGGTTGCCGTAGGCGGTGAAGCGCTCGGCCTCGTCGTAAATCAGCTGGGCTTTGTCAAACTGCCACTTGCCCTCGCGCTGGTACACGATTTGGTAGGCCACGCGCGTGGGGCGCGTGGCGATGTATTCCAGCGTAAGCTTGCGGGAGGAGTTGCTGAGCATGGTGCCCGAAAACGTTACGTCCATAATGGGCGAGCGCGCCAGCCCCGTGGGCTGCGGGGCCGAAACATCATAGCGCAGCACCACAAAATCGTCCCGCTGGGGATACACCTGCGGCGTGGACGCGGCATGATTCAGCAGCAGATAATCGTATAATTCGGTAAGGGTGATGCTGCCGTCGCGGTTGCTGTCGGCGGGGTACCCGCTGGCCGGGCTCAGGCTTTGGGTAAGCGCCTGGGTAAAGTAAAACGCGCCCTGCGGCTCGCAAATGCCCTCGTCGCGGCCCTCCTCCGCGCTCCAATACCAGCTTTCCTCCTGCGCGCCGCTGGAGGTGAGCACCTTAAAATCGTCCCCCAGGAAGCACACCTCATCCGGTATTTGGGCCAGCCCCTTGCCGATAAACGCGCCGGAGTTGCACGCGTCCAAAATGAGCACCTTTGTGCCGGCGATCCCCTCAAAGGCGGCCTCCAGCTGCTTGGGGGTAAGGCCGGTTTCGGTTTCGCCGTCGCTTAACAGCAGCATGGGGCCCTGGCCGCTTTCGGGATTGTACACGCCGTGCGTGGACAGGTACAGGTAGCTTACGTCGCCCTCCTGCGCCTGGCTGAACGCCTGCTCGATCAGCCGGGCCAGCTCCTGCGCCGTGGTTACCGGGCGCTCGGGGATAACCAGGCTTTCCAGCGGCGTAAGCGCCGATTCAAACATGGCCTGCATGGCCAAAACATTATTGGCGGAGCTTGGATACGTGCTGGGCTTGGACACAAAATCATCCACCCCGATTAGCAGCGCGCGCTCCTTACGCGCCTGCGCGCTCAGAATTTTTCCGGCCTGCTCGGGCGTTACCGCATCCTGTGCCAGGGCGGGCAGCGCGCATGCAAGCGCAAGCAGCGCGGCGCACACAAGCGCGCCCAGCTTTCCCCGGTGCATGGGCGTTCCCTCCCCTCACAGCTGATTCATAGCTTCACATAGCAATTATTCTACACCATTTCAGCCCGTTCGTACAGCCTTTTCCCCCATATGGAATATGTTTGCACAACAAGGGCTTCGCCCTTGACCCGTGGACTGCGCAAGGGCTTCGCCCTTGACCCGTGGACTGCGCAAGGGCTTCGCCCTTGACCCGTGGACTGCGCAAGGGCTTCGCCCTTGACCCGTG
>URUF01000064.1 GCA_900550955.1 uncultured Eubacteriales bacterium
GCGTAATTCTACGACAGGGTTTCTTTTTTGTGTCTACTTGCCTTATAGCAGTCCACTCCGACGAGGACGCGCTTTGGAATGAGTTGATCCGCTGGCAGGCGCACACGTTCCATACGGCCAAGGGCCTGGCGTACACCTATTCCATTCGCGGAAACGAAATGTTCGTAAGCCGCAAGGACAAATCCATCACGCGGGCGACGGTGAACATGGCATACCGCAAGGCGCTGGAGCTGCAAAGGGACGGCGGGCTGGTAGCGGGGCCCAAGAAGCTGGGCACCTTTGGCGCGAGTTACTTATATCCTGTATTTGTGCAAATCGGGGTGGTTTTGCCCCCGAAGGCTGAAAGTGAAGAAAGCAAAACTTGTATTTTTGATGCGGAAATGCTATAATAAAATTTACTAACGATATAGGGGGGCGAAAGGGTCCATGCAGAGCATGACGGGTTATGGCCGCTGCCGCGTTTGCCGCGACGGGCGCGAGATGACCATTGAGCTCAAGGCTGTGAACCACCGCTTTTTGGATATCGCTTTCCGATTGCCGAAAAATTTGACCTTCCTGGAGGATGTGCTGCGCGACGGGCTCAACCGCGGCGGCGTAAAGCGCGGGCATGTGGATGTATTTGTGACCTATGCCAACACGCGCGCCGACGCGCGCGAGGTACGCGTGGATGAAGCGTTGCTTAAGGCCTTTTCTGAGGCGCTGCACGGCGCAAGGCATCAACTGGAGCCTTACCGCAGGGCCACGGCAGCCGAGGCGCTTACCCTAAGCGGCGCTCTTACCATTGTGCAGGCGGAGGAAGACGCGGCGGCGGTGAGCGCCCTGGCGCAGGAGGCGTTTGAGGGCGCTATGGAAGCGCTTGTGGACATGCGCCAGCGCGAGGGGGCGCATCTGGCGGAGGATTTGCGTGCAAATATCGATCAGCTTAAGCAGCTGCGGCAGCGCATCCTGGAGCGCGCGCCGCAGGTGCCGCGCGAATACCGCGAGCGCCTGACCGCCCGCCTGGAGGAATGGCAGGTGGGGGCGGACCCCCAGCGTGTGGCTCAGGAGATAGCCATTATGGCCGACCGCTGCGCCATCGACGAGGAGCTAAGCCGCCTGGAAAGCCACATCGCCCAGTTCCTGGAAAGTGTGGAAAACGGCGGCGAGGTGGGCCGAAGGCTGGATTTTCTGATTCAGGAAATGAATCGCGAGGTCAACACCATTGGCTCCAAAGCGTCGGACGCGCAGATCGCGCAATGCGTGGTGGACGCCAAATGCGTAATTGAAAAGCTGCGCGAGCAGGTGCAAAACGCCGTATAGCAAAGGGGAGGCAAGGGCGTGATACGGCTTATCAACATTGGCTTTGGCAACCTGCTGGACGCAAATCGCATCGTTGCCATTGTAAGCCCGGACAGCGCTCCGGTAAAGCGCCTTATTCAGGAGGCGCGGGAAAAAGGGCATGTGGTGGACGCCACCCAGGGAAGGCGTACCCGCGCGGTGATCCAAATGGACAGCGGCCATGTGGTGCTTTCCGCCATCCAGCCGGAAACCATCGCCGGGCGAATTGGAACGCGCGATCCGTCCATTGATGAAAGGGAGGGCTAGGCTGTGGCGGTACAGATTGAGCGCACAGGCATGCTGCTGATTATTTCAGGCCCGTCGGGAACGGGCAAGGGCACGCTGGTGAAGAAGCTGATGGATTCCGATCCTACGTTCCGCTTTTCATGCAGCGTGACCACCCGCAAGCCGCGCGAGGGTGAAATTGAGGGCGTGCACTATCATTTTGTATCCGACGAGGAGTACGAGCGGCTTGTGCAAAACGGAGAATTTTTGGAGCACGCCACAGTGCACGGGCATCATTACGGCACGCTGCGCAAGCCCGTGGAGGAAATGATGGCGCAGGGCTATCATGTGCTGTTGGATATCGACCCGCAGGGCGCGATCAGCGTAATGGAAAACGCAAGGGAATACGTGAGCGTGTTTATCCTGCCGCCCAGCTTTGAGGATTTGCGTATAAGGCTGCACACCCGCAATACCGACGACCCGGTGGAGATTGAGCGCAGGCTGCGCAATGCCCGCGGCGAAGTCAAAAAGATCGAGCGCTACCAGTACGCCGTTATTAACGATAATCTGGAGCTGGCCTTCTCCCAGTTACAGGCCATCGTAAGCGCCGAGAAGCAGCGCACCACGCGCTTCAAACCAACCATTTCCGAAAACTGACCGATAGAACCAAACAACCGTGCAAGGAGGATGCTGAAATGGCGATTGTAGAACCGACGATTGTGGAACTGGCTGAAAAGGTGGATTGCCGCTACACGCTGGTGGTAGAGGCCAGCAAGCGCGCCCGCCAGCTGGTGGACGGCGCGCAGCCCCTGATTGACCCCAAGGATATGAAGCCCCTGAAGATTGCCGTGGAGGAAATCAACCGCGGGCTTTTAACCTACGAGCGCGACGCCGAGGCGGAGAACTGACATGCTTTCGGGAAAGCATGTGGTGCTGGGCGTAACGGGCGGCATTGCGGCCTATAAGGCGTGCGAGGTGGTTTCGCGGCTGCGTAAGCTGCATGCCGGCGTGGACGTGATTATGACGGAGAACGCGACCAAGCTGGTTGCGCCGCTCACGTTTGAAACCCTGAGCTGCCGCCCCGTTTGCGTGGATACGTTCTCACGGACGGAATCCTGGGATGTAAAGCATATCTCCCTTGCGCAAAAGGCGGATGTAATGCTGGTGGCCCCCGCCACGGCCAATTTGATGGCCAAGCTGGCCCACGGCATCGCGGACGACATGCTCACCACCACGCTGCTTGCCACCAAAGCGCCCATCCTGCTGGCTCCCGCCATGAACACCGGCATGTGGACGGCGCAGGTTACCCAGCAGAACCTGGAAACGCTCACGCGGCGCGGCGTGCGCACCGTAGGCCCGGATAGCGGTTTTTTGGCCTGCGGCGATACGGGCGCGGGCCGCATGAGCGAGCCAAAGGAAATTGTGGAAGCGGTATGCAGGCTGCTTTGCCCCGCCAAGGATATGAACGGCCTGCGCGTGCTGGTAACGGCCGGCCCCACTGTGGAACGCATAGACCCGGTGCGGTACCTCACCAACGATTCCTCCGGGAAAATGGGCTACGCCCTGGCGGAGGCGGCGCGGGAGCGCGGCGCGAAGGTAACGCTCCTTTCCGGCCCGGTGCGCCTTGCGCCCCCGGCGGGCGTGGAAACCGTTGCGGTTACGTCCACGCAAAGCCTGTATGAGGCCATGCTGGAACGCTGCGCGCAGCAGGATATCATTGTGCAGGCTGCTGCCCCGGCGGATTACCGGGTTGAGAACCCCTCCCCGCAGAAGCTGAAAAAGCATGCGGGCGAGCCGCTGGTTTTAACCCTGGTGGAGAACCCGGACATTGCCAAAGCGGTGGGCGAGCGCAAACAGACCGGCCAGGTGCTGGTGGGGTTTGCGGCGGAAACGCAGCGCGTGCTGGAAAACGCGCGGGCGAAGCTTGAAAGCAAGCGCCTGGATATGATTGTGGCCAACGACGTGACGGTGGAGGGCGCGGGCTTTGGCGTGGATACCAACATTGTAACGCTGATTACCGCGCGCGGCGCAACGCCGCTGCCCAAGATGAGCAAGCGCGAAGCGGCGGATCGCATCTGGGATGCGGCGCTTGCCCTTCGGCCTGGGCGGGACAGCGAATGAAACAGATGAAAATGCAGCGGGAGGGCGAGTGGCCCTCCCGCTGCATTTTTTGCGTGGATATGGTTCACGGCGATAAGCGGGCGCACCTAACCATAGAAGGATTTGAGGAAAAAGCGAGGGTATCCACCCGGACGATCTCCCATTTGCGAACCCAAGAGCATAGGAATTATTCGCCGGATTGGGAGAATGAGATTTGCATTGCGCTGCAGTCACTACCGTGGATGTTGCGGAAGATGCTTGCGAGGGCTGGCTTCTTTCTGCGGTCAACAAAATAACGCCATGCATATCGGCTGGTACTGAACTGCATGTTTGTGGACACCGTAGAGGAAGCATAGAAGCCTTTGCTGGAAATGGAAGGCAGAAAGCATTAGAAGGTAGGGTGCAAATTCCTTGAGAAAAGTTAGTAGAAAAAGTGAAAAAGGATTCACATATTTTCTTCTTACCATGTCTAATTAGATGAAGGAGGTGATCGGCAGATGCTAGTTGTCAAGGGCCCGGACAGCAACCGAGAAGAACGGCTGACCCGCATGGTAGAGCATTATCAATCTTCTTTGCTGACAATGTGCTATGCATACCTCCACGAGCGTGAACTGGCGGAGGATGCGGTGCAGGAAACCTTCCTAAAAGCATACAAAGCGTTAGACATGTTCCGCGGCGAATGTGAAGAGAAGACATGGCTGATGAGTATTGCGATCAATGTGTGCAGAAACGTACGCAAGAGCGCATGGTTTGTTCATGTGAACCGAAGCGTAACACCGGAGGAAATGCCGGTTGCGGTATCTGGAGAAAGTATACAGTGTAGTTGTCGATGAAAATGGCGAAGTAATCTCTGATCCTGATGTTGGGATTGACCATCCGGCTGAAAAAGCAGAGCAAGCCGCCTCTAGAAGCACAGAACAGAAGATGGCTGAAAACCCAGAACTCGCAAAGGTTTACAAACAATATGGAAGCGTGGCAGAAAATCAAAGCATCTGGCGCCTGCCGCTGGAGGAAAAGGCTATGCTGCTTGGTGATAATAATGGTATTCCGGGCAGTAAGGATATCACTGAAACCGAGGCTGTACAAATCGCCAGCAATCGATTAGCATCTATTGGTTATAGCATGGCTTCCTATGAAGTTAGCGCATGGTATAAGATATACGATCTCTATGCGGCAGACGCTTCTCATCAGGGACCGTTCTATGTGATCTACTTCCTGGATGATCTTGATGAGCCTGTCAAAGCCTTTAGCGTAACAATTGATGCCGCTACTGGAGAGGTACTCGATACCTATACTCCTGAATCAATGCCTCGTTGCTAAATTAGAGTGAGCGGGCAGCTACCAAAGGCAGCTGCCCACTCAGGCTGTCGAAAAAGCTCGCCTGCGGGCGAGCTTTTCCACCGAAACAGGGTTCGCCTGCGCCTATCGCGCGGCAGCGCCTTGCGCGCCGATCAAACCGAGGGCCGGCCATGGCAATAGCCAGAACGACGATTGAGGTTGCGGGTCTGCGGCCCTCCAAACCTTCCATAGGGTTTCTCAACGGCCTGACCACCAGCTTAGCTGATGGTTTTGATTGGGATTCTAAAACGTTTCGATCACTCCGGGGAAGGCCTGTGCTTTTTCCAGCAGGGGCCCTTTTGCCCCCAGCGTGAAGGCGATATCCGAGCTGCGAATGCACAGAAGCGCCATGCCGGGCTTCAGGTTCAGATATGCCAGGGCTGCCTCATGAAGGCGGATGGAGCCGTCCGGCTGGATGGGCAGCCAGCCGTAGGAGCGGCCCTTATAGGGCGCAAACGTTCCTTCCGGCTGCTCATAAGCGTCAAGCCCGGGCAGATCGCGCAGGATGCCGCCCAGCTTCGAGGGGGCGAGCAGGCCGTGGCGCGTAACACAAAAGCCACCCGTGGAGCGGCTTCCCGTAAACAGGTAGACGCGCCCCTCCGAGGCGATGCGGTACTCATCCGCGGCCTGCGGAGGAATGCGCAGCGATCCATCCGGACGAATGAGCGATTTGCCAAAGATAAACTTACCGCCCTTGTTCATTTGCGGCATATGCGTCGCTCTCCTTTCACGCTTAAGCAAGCAATGGAGGGCCATTTTAGCACATATGCCGTAATTGTCAAGGGCTTCTTCAGCCCTTGCCCGCCGCGGTTTGCTCCTCTGCGGCCAGCACGGGAACGGGCGCGGGATGGGGCGGCGTAGAGGCGTCGGCGGGGGCGGCGGCGCTTGCGGGCAGCAGCATGCGGTCCAGCGCTTCTTCCAGGGTGGAGATGGGCACCACCTCGATGGTGGTGTGCTCAAAGCGTTCCATGCGGTTATCCATGGGGATGAGCACGGTGGTGAGGCCCGCGTGCTCGGCGGCCTCTACCTTGCCGGGCACGCCGCCCACGGGCTTTACCAGGCCGCGAACCGATAGCTCGCCCGTAACGGCCACGTGGCCGTCCACCGGCCTGCCGGTAAGGGCGCTGGCGGCCACCACGGCCATGGCTACGCCGGCGGAGGGGCCGTCCACGGGCGTGCCGCCCGGAAAGTTGATGTGCAAGTCATACGCCTGGGTGCGGTAGCCCATGGAGCACAATAGGGTCATCACGTTTTCTAGAGAGCTGCGGGCGGTGGATTTGCGCTTGATTTTGCGCCCCTCCGCGCCAATTTCTTCCTCCTCCACAATGCCGGTGATGGTGAGGCGGCCGCTGCCGGGCTGCGCCACCGCCTCGATTTCCATTGTGGCGCCCTGATGGCTGCCGATGATGGCCAGCCCGTGCACGACCCCCACGCGGTTTTCCGTATCGGCGCGCTGGTCGGGGCGGGCGGCATAGTGGCCGGAATAGATCACCCATTCCACGTCCGCGGTGGTGATCTGCGTGCGGTTTTCCATCTGCGCAAGGCCCGCGCACATCTGCACGATGTTTACCGCGTCGCGGCCGCAGGTGGCGAAGCGGCCTACCATTTCCGCGTCCTCATGGGTCATTTCAAAGCCTGCGCGCCCGGCGGAGTGGTAGGCGATATCCGCGATTTCCTCGGGCTCCAGCGCGCGGAAGAACACCTCCATGCAGCGGCTGCGCAGCGCGGGCGAAATTTCCTGCGGGCTGCGGGTGGTAGCGCCCACGAGGCGGAAATCCGCCGGAAGGCCGTTTTTGAAGATATCGTGAATATAGCGGGGCACGCCGGTATCGTCCGGGTTATAATAGGCGGATTCAAGCATGACCTTGCGGTCCTCCAGCACCTTGAGCAGCTTGTTCATCTGGATGGGATGCAGCTCGCCGATCTCGTCCAGGAACAGCACGCCGCCATGCGCCTTGCTTACCGCGCCTGGCTTGGGCTGGGGAATGCCCTGCACGCCCAAGGGCCCTGCGCCCTGGTAAATGGGGTCGTGCACGCTGCCAATGAGGGGGTCGGCTATGGCGCGCTCGTCAAAGCGCACGCAGGTGGCGTCCATCTCAATAAAGGGAGCGTTGGGAAGGAAGGGCGTGCCAGGGCTTTTTTTGGCCGCTTCCAGCACAAGGCGCGCAGCGCAGGTTTTGCCAATGCCCGGAGGGCCGTAAATCAGCACATGCTGCGGGTTTTTGCCGCACAAAATGGCTTTGAGCGACTTGATGCCGTCCTCCTGGCCTACGATATCCGAAAACTTGGCGGGACGGACGCGCTCGGCAAGCGGCTCGCTCAGCTTGAGGGCGCGCATCTTTTGGAGCCGGTCGTATTCCCGGCCGCTTTCGCGGCGGGTAGCAGGCTGCGTTTTGCGCTGCTGGCGCAGCTGCGTATAGAAGTAGATGCCCACCACCACGGTGACCAATAGCTGGATCGCAAACAAAATGGCGCTGACCAACGGTAGAACCTCCATTCATGGAATGCTTGTACGATGTTCCGTGCTAGCTTGTGAGAAACGCCGCCGTTCCATGTATGGGGGATGTTGGCAGCACCGCAGATTTGTGACAATACGGCCTGGAAGCTTGCATTTGGCCGCAAATGCCGCTATAATCATTGCACGCGGCGCAAAGCTGCGGCAAAGTGTGCTTTTTGGAAACATGGGAGGATATGTATGCAGGATACGGTTCGCAGGAGCGTGCTTGTGCGCATGCCCGTGCTGCCTTTGCGGGGGATGATGATTTTTCCGCATATGGTGCTTCATTTTGACGTGGGCAGGCCCAAGAGCGTGGCGGCCCTTGAAAAAGCGATGATGGAGGATCAGCGCGTCTTTTTGGTGGCGCAGACGGACGCCGAGGTGGATGATCCCCATGGGGGCGATCTATGCCGCGTGGGCACGATTGCGCAAATCAAGCAGGTGCTCAATTTGCCCGGCGACAGCATCCGCGTGCTGGTAGAGGGCATGCGGCGCGCCGTTTTGGGCAGCGTTTTGCAGGAGGACCCCTGCATGATCGCCTCCGTTAGGCCTGTGCGCGAGGATACGGGACGCGATACGCCGGAAATGAAGGCGCTGGTGCGCACCACGCACGCATTTTTTGAGGAATACTGCGCGGCCAGCATGCGTGTATCGCAGGAAACGCTGCGCTCCGTGATGGATGTGGACAAGCCGGATCAGCTGGCGGATATCATCGCAGCGAATGTGCTCACCCGCCTGGAGGACAGGCAGGCCATTTTGGAAAAGCTGAAGGTGAAGGACCGTCTGGAGGCGCTATGCGCCATCCTGCTGCGTGAAACCGAGCTTGCAGACGTGGAAAAGCAGGTGCAGGCCCGTATCAAAAAGCAAATTGAAAAAAACCAGAAGGATTACTATCTGCGCGAACAGATCAAGGCCATCCAGACGGAGCTGGGCGACAAGGACGGCACCGATGTGGAGGAGCTGCGCGAAAAACTTGCCAATACGCCGCTAAACGACGAGGCGCGCGAGAAGGCCGAGAAGGAGCTGGACAGGCTTAGCCGCATGGCCCCTGGCACGCCGGAGATTGGCGTGAGCCGCACCTATGTGGAATGGATTTTGGACCTGCCCTGGGGCAAAACAACCGTAGATAACCTGGATTTGAAACGCGCCCGCCGCGTTTTGGAGGAAGATCACTACGGGCTGGAAAAGGTGAAGGAACGCATTATCGAGTATCTGGCCGTGCTGCGCATGAAAAACGATATGAAGGGCCCGATTTTGTGCTTCGCCGGCCCTCCGGGCGTGGGCAAAACTTCCATCGTGCGGGCCATCGCGAAGGCTGTGGGGCGCAAGTTCGTGCAGATGTCGCTGGGCGGCGTGCGCGACGAGGCGGAAATTCGCGGCCATAGGCGCACCTATGTGGGCGCTATACCAGGACGAATTATCGCGGGCATCAAGCAGGCAGGCACCACCAACCCGGTTTTCCTGTTTGACGAAATCGATAAAATGAGCAACGATTTTCGCGGCGACCCGGCGGCGGCCCTGCTAGAGGTGCTGGACGCCGAGCAAAACAACGCCTTCCGTGATCACTATATGGAGCTGCCCTTTGATTTGAGCCATGTGATGTTCATTACCACCGCAAACGATGTGGCCTCCATCCCGCCGGCGCTGCTGGACCGCCTGGAGATTATCGAGGTGCCCAGCTACACGGAGGAAGAAAAGCTCAAAATTGCGCGCAAGCATCTGCTGCCCAAACAGGTGAGCGCGCACGGGCTTAAGCCCCGAAGCGTGCGCATGAACGACAAGGCGCTGCGCACGGTCATTGAGGGCTACACCCGCGAGGCGGGCGTGCGCGAGCTGGAACGCACCCTGGCGCGGGTGGTGCGCAAGGCAACCGTGGAAATGCTGGACAGCAGGGTGGAGGAGATCAACGTAACCGCCGAAAAGCTGGCGGCCTATCTGGGAAGCGTGAAGTACACGCGCGAGCCCTTGGAAAACGAAAGCCGCATCGGTGTGGTGAACGGCCTGGCCTATACCAGTGTGGGCGGCGAAATGCTGAGAGTGGAATGCGCGGTAATGCAGGGAACGGGCGCTTTGCAGCTCACCGGCAAGCTGGGCGATGTGATGCAGGAAAGCGCCAAGGCGGCTCTATCCTGGGTGCGGGCGCATTCGGAACCGTGGGGCATTCCCGCCGGGTTTTATAAAGAACACGATATCCATATTCACGTTCCCGAGGGCGCGGTGCCCAAGGACGGCCCCAGCGCGGGCGTGACGCTGGTTACGGCGCTGGTGAGCGCCCTCACCTCCATCCCGGTGAAGCAAAGCGTGGCGATGACGGGCGAAATAACGCTGCGCGGGCGCGTGCTGCCCATTGGCGGCCTCAAGGAAAAGCTGATGGCCGCCTATCGCGCAGGCGTGGGCGTTGTGCTGATTCCGCGCGAAAATATGAAGGATTTGGAGGACGTATCCCAAACGGTGCGCAGCCGCGTTGAAATCCGCCCCGTGGATACGGTGGAGGAAGTGATTCGCACGGCGTTGGTGTGCGAGCCGCCCATGATTGCCGAAACGCAGCTGGATGCGCCCCTGGGAATGACAGCCTGCCATAAGCCTTCCGCATACAGAGGATTGTAAGAAATGGAAATCAAAACCGCCTCCTTCGTAACCAGCTTGGCCGCTTATCATGAGCAGCCGCCCATCACCTTACGGCAGCTGGCCGTGGTGGGCAAAAGCAACGTGGGCAAAAGCTCGCTCATCAATGCGCTGTGCAACCGCAAAAAGCTGTGCAAAACCAGCGCCACGCCCGGCAAAACCCGCTTGATCAACGTGTTTTTGATTAATGAGGCCTTCCATCTGGTGGATTTGCCCGGCTATGGCTTTGCCAAGGTGGATAAGGCCGAAAAGCAGCGCTGGGGCGAGATGATGGACCGGTATTTCCAGGAAAGCACGCATCTTGAGCACGTGCTGCATCTGGTGGATATCCGGCATGAGCCCACGCAGGATGATATCGCCATGAGCCAGTATTTCCGCCAGATGGGCATCCCTTTTACCGTGGTGGCCACTAAGGCGGATAAGATCAGCCGGGGCGCGCGCATGAAGCACATTGCGCCTATCTGCCGGGCGCTGCTTGTGCAGCCGTGGGAGATCATCCCTTTTTCCAGCGAGGATATGACGGGGCGCGATAAGCTGCTGGAGCTGATTGAGGGCGTATTGACAGAGGAATAAACAAGTGGGGCGGCGTGC
>URUF01000065.1 GCA_900550955.1 uncultured Eubacteriales bacterium
TCCTAACTCCAAATTCCTCTCGACAGATGCATTGGTAATCGTTACGTCTGCTGCGGTAACCATTCCGGAATCCAAGGACACTTTTATCTCATACTCTCCCGGCTCTACATAGAATTCATATTTCCCTTCATCAAATGTATAGTTCGAAAGTTCTGTTGCGTCTCCCTTTTTGTGCAAGTACACCCATGTATCATCGGACACCTCGGTTCCATTTACCTTGCAGCTACCGGATATCTTATACACGTTTGTATTGATAACAACAGTATCGCTCGAACCATCCACGGTAAAGCCATAGTCTCCTATACTTGGCATACAGTAATAATCAACACACTGGTAATCGCCGGTTGGCAGCACGATGCGTGATGTATAATCCCCAGACTCATCATCGTCCATATAGTAGTAGTAAATGCTGCTCGTACCCTTATTTGCAAATTTAAGCCTCCGTTTCGGATATATCGATATCAACTCATCTTCTGCATCAAGCATTTTAATTTTTACATATTTGTACGGCATCGTTAAATCTTTCACTACATTGGAATCGGTAACTGTCATCCTGCCAACCGATTTCCCGTTGTGCAAAAACTCATATTCACCGGCTAAAACGTCAAATTTGAAACCGGATATATCATCCTCATCAAATTTTGGTGCCATAATTAATTTCTTGTAAACCACCTCATTTCTCATAACCAAAATCTCGTAATTTCGATACATGTCTTTTGGAATTTGAAGTCCTGCCATATCTAACAGCTCACCCTTACAGGAATACATCTCGTAATCCTTTGTCATCTCACCAAGTGACACTTCAATGGTATCAACTGTAGCATCTTCTATTTTTACATAATAAGTACCCGGCTTTAAATAGACGTTGTACGTATCAAATACGGAAAATGCCCAATAGCAGTTATTTTCATCCTCGGTATCCTGGCGAAGCGGGCCCAGCACAGAAAAAACGCAGCCGTTATCAAGCTCAATCGTGTTTCCGGCGGAAAGCCAGGTAAGCGGCGCTTCGTATTCCTGCGCCGCCTCATATACGGGATGCGCTTCCAGGGAAGGCTCGCTGGAAAGCCTTCCGGCATAAACGGCCTTTACGGCGGGGCCGCCCTTGAGCAGCTTTTTTAGGCCGCCCACATGATCCTTGTCCGTATGGGTGATGATAACGCCGTCCAGGCATTCCACACCGCAGGCATCCAGCACGCGTTCCAGCTGGTCGTAGCTATCCTTGGAGCCGGTATCGATTAAATAGCGCTCATCGCCTAAAACCAGCAGCGCCGCGTCCGCCTTGCCCACGTTAAGGAACAGCGCCCCCATAGGCGTATCCGCGCCGGCAGGCGCATGCGGCGCAGCCAGCGCCAGAAGCAAAACAAGGGTCAGCGCAACCGTCAGCACACATACCAGGCGCTTCATACCGCCACCTCCATGCTTCTATTATAGCCCAAAGCGCCATACTTTTGAAGGGACGGTCTGTCTTAGGAAAGAAAAGCCGTGACATGGCGGGCAAAATAGTGTATACTGCCACTGTATTTGGACAAGGGAAGGGAGAGCGTTGCAATGAACGTGATTCAGGCGGCATTTTTGGGCCTGGTACAGGGGCTGGCGGAGTTTTTGCCCATTTCCTCCAGCGGGCATTTAAACCTTTTGCAGGCGCTGTTTGGCATCAACATGGAGCATCAGCTGCTGTTTAACATCCTGCTGCATGTGGGCACGCTGACGGCTGTGGCCGTGGTGTTTTGGAAGGATTGGGTAGAGATGATCCTTCATCCCATCAAGAACAGGACGCTGCTGCTACTGGTTATCGCCTCGCTGCCCGCGCTGGCGGCCAAGGTGATTTTTGACGAACCGCTGGATTATGTGGAAACGCATAACGACCTGCTGGGCGTGTGCTTCCTGCTTACCGGCCTAATGCTTTTGCTTACGCAGTGGCTGTCGCAGCGCAATGCGCAGCGCGGCGTGGGAAAGCACGAGGTGGGCGTTGTGGAGGCGCTTGTAATGGGCTGCTTGCAGGCCGTGGGCATGCTGCCGGGCGTAAGCCGCAGCGGCAGCACCATTTTTGGCGGCGTGACAGCCCGGCTGGACCGTCAGGCGGCAGCCAAATTCAGCTTCATGATGAGCGCTCCCGCGATTGTGGGCGGATTGCTAAGCGAAGGCATGGCCGTGATGAAGGAGGGAATCAGCATTGGCGGCGATTTGCCCGCCATCGCCATTGGCATGGTGGTTGCGGGCCTGAGCGGCTATTTCGCCATCCGTTTCTTCCTTAAGCTGATCAGCAAGGCAACGTTGAATTGGTTTGCGCTGTATGTGATTGTACTGGGCATCATGGTTATTATATTGCAGATGACGGGCGTAATGGCCGACGCGCCCGTGGAAACGGCCAATGCCGTTGCCTGCGCGCGTGTGCTGATTGGGTAACGGAAACAGGCATACAAAAAAAGCGCCGCCGCATTGTTGCTTGCGGCGGCGCTCTTTCAATGAAAGGGAGAACGGCATGGACGGCTACCTGCGCAAGGCGCATATTTTGGCTGGCCAGTATTTGACTGCGCCGGCTAGCTGCCGTGAGGTTTGCCATGATTTAAACGGCATTCAGGCGCAGCTAGCCTCCGCGGCGGAGCATGCGCTGCGCATACGCGCCACGGACTTGCCCGATGAACTGGGCGCAGGCTTTGGAAAAAGCTGGACGCTTAGGGGCGCCATGCACCTGTTTGCACTGGAGGATTTGCCGCTGTTCCTGCACAAGGGGCGCAAGCGCGCCCTCCGGCCAGTGGATGAGATGGCGGAGGATGAATACATCACGCTGGAACGCAAGCAGCTGTTTGCATCCGCCATACTGGAGGCTATTGGCATGGGCGTGGAAAGCCGGGACGCGCTTAGGGCCTATTGCGCGCAGCAGGGTATGACCGGGCAAGAGGCGCAAAGCGTGTTCAATAGCTGGGGCGGCACAATTCGCTGCCTGGCCGAGGAAGGCAGGCTATGCTACCGGCCCTGCCGGGAAAAGGCGTTTCAGCTCTGCCCGCCGTTTGAGCCCATGGAGGCGGAAGCGGCGGAGCTGGAAATGGCGCGCCGGTATTTTACAAATTACGGCCCGGCAACGCTAAGGGACGCGGCCTATTTTTTCGGTTCTACGCAAAAGCGGGCGCGCGCCTGGCTGGATGCGCTGCCGGTGAAGGCCGCGTGTATTGAAGGGCGCGAGTGCTTTTGGATTGACAGGGGGCAAACGCGCTATGCCGATATTCCCGATTGCCTGCTGCTGGCAGGGTTTGACCAGCTTATGCTGGGCTATGAGAAGAAGGACAGCCCCTTCCTGCCGGAGGAATACCTGCGCGGCATTTTTAGCCTAGCAGGCATGGTTTCGCCCGCGATTTTGCTGCATGGCAGCGTGGCGGGGCGCTGGAAGAAAACTGGCGGCAGGGTGGAGCTGACCGCCTTTCGCACGCTCAAGCCCACCGAGCAAAGGAAGGTGCTTGGGGCCGTGGAGCGCACGTTTGACGATGTGAAAGCCGTGGTTTGGGCATGAGGCAAAACGGAAGCCGTTCCCGGTTCCCATCCCAGCAGGGAGGAAAGAAGGGCCCTGGTTTTCCGGCAAAGAACCGCTAAGCGGCGGCTCAGCCGCAAATGAAAAGGCGCTATGCAATCTAACGAAGCGTGCATAGCGCCTTCCCTTTTTCGCCAACCCGGCGGAATTAGGCTTTGCGTATAGCCTTCACATCAGTATTCCGCGCTGCCGGTGGTGCGGGGGAAGGGCAGCACGTCGCGGATGTTCTGCATGCCCGTAAGGTACATGACCAAACGCTCAAAGCCCAGGCCAAAACCTGCGTGCGGTGTGGAGCCGTAGCGGCGGGTATCCAGGTAGAAGGAATAGTCCTCTTCGCGCATGCCCAGCTCCCGAATACGGCTGGTTAGAACATCCAGGCGTTCCTCGCGCTGGCTGCCGCCAATCAGCTCGCCCACGCCGGGCACCAGCAAATCCACCGCGGCAACGGTTTTTTGGTCGTCGTTCATGCGCATGTAGAAGGCTTTGATCTCCTTGGGATAGTTATACACAAACACGGGGCGGCCAAAATGCTTTTCGCTCAGGTAGCGCTCATGCTCGGTTTGCAAATCCACGCCCCATTCCACGGGGTAATCGAACTTTTGTCCGCAGGATTTAAGGATATCAATGGCCTCGGTGTAGGTGCAACGGGCAAAATCACTGTTGACGATCGCGTTCAGCCTGTCGATAAGGCCCTTCTCCACAAAGCTGTTGAGGAAGGCCATTTCCTCCGGCGCTTCAGCCAGTATGCGGCCAATCACGTACTTGAGCATGTCCTCTGCCAGGGCCATATCGTCAAACAGGTCGGCAAAGGCAATTTCCGGCTCCACCATCCAAAACTCGGCGGCGTGGCGCGGGGTATAGCTTTTTTCAGCGCGGAAGGTGGGGCCGAAGGTATATACGTTGCGGAAAGCCATGCAGTAGGTTTCCACGTTTAACTGGCCGCTCACGGTAAGGCTGGCCTGCTTGCCGAAGAAATCCTGGCCGTAGTCCGGCTGGCCGTCAGGGGTCATGGGCAGCTTGTCCAAGGGCAGGGTGGTTACCTGGAACATCTCGCCCGCGCCTTCGCAATCGCTAGTGGTGATGATGGGCGTGTGCACGTACACAAAGCCGCGCTCCGCGAAGAAGGCGTGCAGGAACTGCGCCGCCAGCGAGCGGATGCGGAACACGGCGTAAAAGGTATTGGTGCGGGGCCTGAGGTGTGCGATGGTGCGCAGGAACTCGAAGGTGTGGCGCTTCTTTTGCAGCGGATATTCCGGCGCGCACATGCCCAATACCTCTACCTTGGCGGCCTTGATTTCAAAGGGCTGCTTCATGCCGGGGGTGAGCACCAGCTCGCCGGTGGCGCGGATGGCGCTGCCCAGCGTGATCTTCACCGCGTCCGAAAAACTCTCCGTAAGGCCGTCCTCCAGCACAATTTGCAGGTTCTTGAAGAACGTGCCGTCGTTTAGTTCAATAAAGCCGAAGGCTTTGCTGTCGCGCACGGTGCGCACCCAGCCCGAAACCGTGCATTCCTTTATGCCTTCTGTGAGGTTCGCGTGGAAAAGATCCCGAATGCTCATATCCACCATGGATAGGCCTCCTTCATTCGTCTATGTTATGAGCCGGTTTAGAGGGTGCGGCGGCCCAGCATCGCCGCGCCGATCATACCCGCGTCCGCGCCCAGCCGGGCGATTTCCACACGGGAATAGGGAAGCGTTTTGAACAGCAGGTAACGGGGAATGCGCTCGCGCACGGCGTTAAGCAGGAAATCCCCGGCCTTGCTTACGCCGCCGCCCAGAACGATCATCTCCGGGTCCAGGAAGGCGATAATGGTATAAATGGCCTTGCACAGGTAATCCACATAGTGGTTGAAAACCTTCATGGCCACGTCGTCCAGCTCCTTGGCGGCGTCAAACACCATTTTGGCGGTCAGCTTGCTCACATCGCCGCCGCATAGGTCGTACATGAGGCTGTCAGGGTGCTGTAACACCATCTGCTTGCCCATGCGGATAATGGCCGTGGCGCTACAATAGCGCTCCAGGCAGCCGTAGTTGCCGCAGGAGCACGGCTCCCCGCCGATATCCATGGGGATGTGGCCAATTTCGCTGCCTACGCCGTGGAAGCCGCTCCAGGGACGGCCGCCGATTACAATACCGCCGCCCACGCCCGTGCCCAGCGTCATGAACACGCTGGAGTGGCAGCCGGCGCTCACGCCGCAGATGCTTTCGGCAAAGCCGGCGACGGTTGCGTCGTTATCGATGAATACAGGCTTGTTGAGATACTTTTGCAGCTCGGCGCGCAGGGGCACGTCGCTCCAGCCCAGGTTGGTGCAGAAGATCACGTTGCCGGTTTTTTCATCGGCCACGCCGGGAATGCCCACGCCGATGGAAGCCACATCCTTTTCGGTATAGCCGCCCTGCTGCATTACGGCAAGCATGCACTGGCCCATATCGCGGATGATGTCCTCATAGGGGCGGCCCGCAAGCGTTGGGGTTTCGCCCTGTTGCAGGATGACGCCGTTTTCATCCACAACGCCGATTTTGATACCGGTTCCGCCCAGATCAATGCCGATATATACCATGGAACAGCCTCCTTTATTCTCCCTGATTGCCGGAGTTTTGCGCAATCAGCTCATTCAGGCGGCGGTCCAGCTCATGCGCCGCGCTGTAGCCCATGCGCTTCAGGCTTAGGTTGCGCGCCGCCACCTCAATAATCACAGCCAGGTTGCGGCCCGGGCGAACGGGCATTACCTGATAAGGCACCTGCACGCCAAGAATGGTAACGGTTTCCTCTGTAAGGCCCAGCCGGTCGTACTCCTTGGCGGAATCCCACTTTTCCATATGGATGACCAGGTCGATGGATTTGCTAAGCACTACGGAACCAGCCCCGTACATGGCGCGGATATCGATGATGCCGATGCCGCGGATTTCCATGAAGTGGCGCACCATCTCCGGCGATTCGCCAATGAGGCGGTCGTCCGCCACGCGGCAGATATCCACCACATCGTCCGCGGCCAGCTGGTGGCCGCGGCGCACCAACTCCAAAGCCGCCTCGCTTTTGCCAACGCCGCTGTCGCCGGTGAGCAGCACGCCTATGCCGTACACATCCACAAGCACGCCGTGGCGCGTTATGTGCGGGGCCAGCACGCGGTTTAGGTACATAATGGCCTGTAAGCTGAACTTGGTGGTTTTCAGCTTGCTTTGGAATACGGGAATATCATGCGCGCGGGCAATTTCCAACAGATCGCGCGGAGGCGTCATGCCCCAGCAGACGACGATGCAGGGGATGGGGTAGCTCATGTACTTTTCCAAAACCGCGCGGCGCATCTTGGTTTCCAACGATTCCAGGTAGGTCATTTCCACCTTGCCGATCACCTGGGGCCGCTCATGGGCAAAGTACTCGTAAAACCCACAGAACTGCATACCGGGCCGGTTGATATCGGTCACGTTGATATCCATTTCGGTACGGGTGGTAACGCTGAGCAGCTCCAGATTGAGCTTGCTTGAAAAGTCCGCAATGCTGATCATGGCACGTCCTCCTTTAGGATATGCTCCGCAACAAAATGCGCCAGGCCGTCCTCTGTGTTGGGGCGGCACACATGGGCGGCGGCGGCCTGCACCTCCGCGCGGGCGTTGCCCATTGCAACGCTGTTGGGGGTAAAGCCAAGCATGCTTAAATCGTTCAGGCTATCGCCAAAGGCCACGGTGCGCTCTGGCACGATATGGATTCGTTGGGCCAGCCTGCGCAGGGCCTCCCCCTTGGTGGCCCCAATGGGCTCCGCCTCCAAAAAGTAGGGCTTGCTTACAGTGAAGGTGGCCCGGCCCTTGAAGCGTTCGTTGGCGATGGGGAACAGGCGGCGCACCTCGTCGGCTTCGCTTACGCTGAGCACCTTTGGGGTGGGAAAGTCCAAAAAAGCGCACAGGTCGCCTACGGCCACCCCCTTCATGCCCGAGGAGTGCTTATAGCGGCGCGATATATCGCACTCGTTGGCATAGTAAAACGCCTGATCGTGATATACCTGCACATAAAAACCGTTTTCAATCAGAAAGGCGCAAATTTCCCGCCCAAGCGCTACATCCAGCGTAAGCTGTTCCAGCACCTGATGGTCCGCGCCCATGATCTCGGAGCCGTTGCCGCCGATATAGGGCATGCCTGTGTTCAGCTGCGCCATAAACGGGTACATGCTGGCGTGCGTGCGCCCGCTGGCGGGAATCAGACGGATGCCCTTGCGTATGCACCTTTGCATTACGCGAAGGGTATAGGGGCTGAGCTGCCCCTCGCCATCGAGCAGGGTATCGTCCAGGTCGGTCACGATGGTATCAATCGTCATGCGGGGTTTTCTCCTTTGTGTGCGCGGCATTGCTTAAAAAAGCGCCGCAGCAGGGTAGCGGCTTCCGCCTCCAACAGGCCGCCGACGCAGGGCAGCCGGTGATAGAAGGCAGGGTCGTTGGTAAGGGCGTACACGCTTTCGGCGCAGCCCTGGCGTTCGTCGCGCGCACCAAAATAGCATTGCCCCAGGCAGGCCATTACCATAGCGCCCGCGCACATGGGGCAGGGCTCAAGGGTTACGTACAGCGTGCAGCCGTTCAGGCGCCTGCCGCCAAGCGCCCGGGCCGCCGCGCGAATGGCGATAAGCTCCGCATGCGCGGTGGGGTCGCCCGTTTGCTCGCGCAGGTTATGCGCGCGCGCGATGGGCTGGCCGTCATGGGCAATGACCGCGCCTACGGGAATTTCGCCCTCGTCATAGGCCTTTTGCGCCTCCTCAAGGGCAAGCCGCATCAGCGCCTCGTGGCTCATACGGCCGCAGCCTCCGTAACGCTTTTGGGGCGTGATTCCCCGTTCACGGCATCCGCCTCGCGGAAGGTGGGCACCAGCTCGTGCAGGCAGGCCAGCATGTCGCCTTCTTCGTCCAGGCAGCGCTGCAAGCGGTCCAGCATGCTTTGCAGGGCCGTCATATCAAACACCTCGGGCTTGGCGATAAAAATCTTTTCGTTCTGCGTCTTTGCCACGCCCTCGCCGGCCAGCAGCAGCTCCTCGTACAGCTTTTCGCCGGGGCGCAGGCCAGTGTAGACGATGTCCACCCGCGCGCCGCTGCGCGGGGCGTAGAGCTGGATCATGCGTTCCGCCAGCTCGCGGATTTTGACCGGACGGCCCATATCCAGCACGAACAGTTCGCCGCCCTTGGCGATGCTCGCGGCTTGCAGCACCAGGCTTGCGGCCTCGGGGATGGTCATGAAATAACGGATGATATCCGGGTGGGTGAGCGTAACCGGCCCGCCCGAGCGGATTTGCCGCTCAAACAAAGGCACCACGCTGCCGTGGGAGCCCAGTACGTTGCCAAAGCGCACGGCGGTGAACTCGGTTTCGGTTTGCGCGTTGAGCGCCTCGATAATCATCTCCGCCAGGCGTTTGGTAGCGCCCATGACGTTGGTGGGGTTTACGGCTTTGTCGGTAGAGATGAGCACAAAACGCTCCACATGGTGCTTTACCGCAGTTTGCGCGGTAAGCCAGGTGCCAAACACATTGTTTTTAACCGCCTGGTCGGGGCAATCCTCCATGAGGGGCACATGCTTGTGCGCCGCCGCGTGCAGCACCACCTGCGGCTGGTAGCGGGCAAATATCTCGTCCAAACGCTGCGCGTCGCGGATGGAACCCACGCAAAGGATAAGCTTATCCTTCAGGAAATCGCCATATTGCAGGCGAAGCTCGCTGGCCAGGTCGTACATATAGTTTTCGCTGATATCGTACAAAACGATGCGCTCCGGCTGAAGCGGGAGCAGCTTGCGGCAAAGCTCGCTGCCGATGGAGCCGCCACCGCCCGTGATCAGCACGGTTTTACCGCGGAAGAAGGCCGATACCTGGGTCATATCCAGCTGCTCCTCGGGGCGTCCAAGCAGGTCGTTAATGCTGATATCGCGCACCAGGCTGCGCCCGGACGCGCCGCCCACATCCTCCAGGGGGGCTACGCGCCGCACGCGGCAGCCCGTTGCCAGGCATTTTTCAATCACCGGCTTCAGATCGCCCTTTGGGGTTGCGATGGCGATGATGATCTCGTCCACCAGGTAATCGCTGGCAAGCTTGAGGATATTGCCCGAGCCCCGCACTACCGGCACCCCGCTAAGCGAGGAGCCCGTGCGGATGCGGTCGTCATCCACCACAAGAACGGGAATGCAGTTGCCGTAGCTGCCGCGCTGCATTTCGTGCACAACGCTCGCGCCTGCCCATCCCGCGCCAATCACCATAACGCGCTGCGCACCGGTTTTGGAGGAACGCAGCAGCGAAAGCCGCTCGTGGGTGACCGCCATGCGGTAAACCAGCCGCGAGCCGCCCACAAAGGCCATGGTAATGATCCACAAAAGCAGATAAATCACCCTGTGCAGGCGGAACAGGTTTGCCGGGCGCACAAACAGGTTTGCCACCAGTGAAAACGCATAGGTAAGCAATGAGGCCGTAAGCGTAGCCACAGCCACGCGCAGCACATCGCTGGCGGAAGCGTACTGCCACATGATGCGGTAAATGCCAAAGGCATAAAACGTGAGCACAAAGAGAACCGTCATGGCAGGCGCCAGGCGGAGCGAGTTTTCGAAAAAGGAATAGGATATATGCGAGGAATACCGCACTACCTGCGCCAGGGCCAGCGCCGCGTTTACCAGCGCCACATCCAAAAGCACCCATAGCAGCGTGCGCGCGTTTTTGGGTATTTTGAGCTTAGCAGAAGTCACGTAGCCGCCTCCCAGTGATCATTGCATAATTCCATACCATTTTATTATACCACAGAAAGCCGCGGATGCAAGGCTGCAAAGCGGCTTGCGGGAACGGCGAGCTGAACAAACAAAAAAGGGCGCGCCTTTTCTAAATAAAGACGCGCCCACAGCCTGTCGAAAAATCCCATGGGAGGTTTGGAGGGCCGCAGACCCGCAACCTCAATCGTCGTTCTGGCCA
>URUF01000066.1 GCA_900550955.1 uncultured Eubacteriales bacterium
AGTGGCCAGAACGACGATTGAGGTTGCGGGTCTGCGGCCCTCCAAACCTCCCATGAGGTTTATCGACAGTCTGAGGCTGGCCGGAGGGCCTTGCGCCCTCCGACCAGCCTAATTTGCAGCACCAAACAAAATACCCACCCCTGCGCGCCATAGGCGCGCAGTCCGGGGCGCAGGGGCTTAGCCCCTGGCAGAAGAAAGGATGCGTTTGCGATGAATAAAAAGGAGCGGCTTATGGCCGTTTTGAACCATGAAAGGCCGGATCGGATTCCGGCGGGGTTTTGGTTCCATTTCGAGGGGAACAAGGCCCGGGGCGAAGCCTGCGTGAAGGCCCACGTGGATTACTTCCATGCCGTGGATACGGACTTTGTGAAAATCATGTCCGACGGGCTGGGCTATCCGCTGCGCGTTACCATCGACCGGGCGCAGGACTGGTATAACGTGGCCCCCCTGAAGGAGGACGACCCCTTCTTTACCGATAGCGTGGCGCGCTGCACCGCCATCAACGCGGCCATTGGCAAGGAATGCTACACGTTTTACAATTTCTTTTCGCCGTTTAATATCGTAAGGGCGTGCAACGTGTTTACGGAAAACGCGCTGCAGGGGCGCAGCTGGGACGCCACGGTGATGGCCCACCTGCGCGAGGCCCCCGACGCGCTTAGATACGCGCTAAACGTAATCGCGGGCGATTTGGCAAAGCTTGCCGTGCGCGTGATTCGCGAGGGCGGCTGCCTGGGCGTGTACCAAAGCCTTCAGGGGGCCGAGAAGGGCCGCATGAGCGAGCAGGAATACGCCGGCGTGGTGAAGCCCTCGGATATGATTGTGCTGGAGGCCTTCAATGCCGCAAGCCCCTATAATATCCTGCATATGTGCTCCTGGGCGGGCGACCCCAACCATTTGGGCTACTGGCGGGACTATCCCTGCCGGGTAAAGAACTGGGGCACGGGCGTGGAGCAGCTGCCGCTTGAAAAGGGCGTGGACTACTTTGGGCCTGATACGGTGCTTTTGGGCGGGCTGGATAACCGCCGGGGCCAGCCGCTGGCGAGCGGCAATCGCGAGCAGGTTCAGGCCGCCGTGCGGGATGTGCTCGCCCGCATGGGCGATAGGCCCTTCCTGCTTGGCGCGGACTGCACTGTGCCAAGCGATATCGATATGGATCACATCCGTTGGGTGATGGAGGCGCTCAAGGCGGAACAATGACCGCGCCTATATCCGCGCGGGCCTTCAAAGGGGGGAAATGCGCATGAAACACAGGCTGTGGAAGCGTTATGGCTTCGCTTACCTGGCAATCTGCCCGTTTTTTATTCAATTTTTGATTTTCCAGCTCATTCCCACGCTGGCTACGTTCTATTACAGCTTTACCAACTGGAACGGTATGAAAAAGCCCCGCTGGGTAGGCCTGGATAACTATGGCATGATGCTTCAGGACTACCAGTTCCTGGACGCGTTTCGCAACACGGCGATGTACTGGGCAATTGGCGTGGCGGGGGTATTGTGCCTGGCGCTGATGATCGCCTCGCTGCTCAACAGCCCGGCGCTGCGGCTGAAGCGCTTTTTCAAAACCGTTACGTTTTTGCCCTATGTGTGCGCCTCCATGGCCATGGGCCTGATTTTTGGCATGCTGTTTGACGAAAACGCCGGGCTGGTGAACGCCGTGATCGAGCTGTTTGGCGGGCGGGCGCTGCCGTGGCTCACCAGCAGCCGCCTGGCGCGCATCCCGGTGCATATTCTCTTCATCTGGCGCACTATTCCTTGGTATACGCTCATTTTCCTGTCCGGGCTGCTAAACATCCCAACGGAGTTTTACGAGGCCGCCACAGTGGACGGCGCGTCCGGCGCGCAAAAGTTTTTCCGCATCACGCTGCCGCAGCTGGGCAACATCTCCTTCTTCTGCTTTGTAACCATCACCGTGGACGCGTGGAAGATTTTTAACGAGCCCTATACCCTGGCCGGGCCCGGCTCGTCCAACACGTCGCTGTTCCAGCTGATGTACGTAAACGGTTTCAAAATTTTTAAAATGGGCTATGCCTCCGCGCTGGGCGTGGTGCTGATTGTGATCCTGCTTGTGATCTCGCTGGTTCAGTTCCGGGTCAGGCGCATACAGGGCGAGCTGTAACGGGGAAAGGAGGAATCCCCTATGAGCTATCGAACCAAACAAAGGCTGTGGAAGCTATTGATTCACCTGGTGATGATCGCGATTGTGGCGGCGTGCCTGTTCCCGGTTTTGTGGTCGTGCGTCATTTCCATCAAAACCGTGGGCGAAAAGGTGTCTGGCTTTCACGCGCTTCGCATTACGCAGCCGACGCTTGCCAATTACGAGCGGCTGTTTGAGCTGATTCCCCTGTGGCGGCATTTGGGCAACAGCGTGTTTACCAGCGTTGTGGGCACGCTTACGACGCTTGTGTTTTGCTCGCTGGCGGGGTTCGCGTTTGCCAAATATCGCTTTCCCGGGCGAAACGCGCTGTTTTACTTTGTCGTTGCAACCATGACCATTCCCGCCGAGGTGGGCGCGGTGCCGCTGTTTTTGATCATGAAAAACCTGGAGCTGATCAACAGCCTGTGGTCGCTCATCCTGCCAAGGCTGGCAACGGCGGTGGGCGTGTTCTATCTCAGGCAATACATCATGGAGGTGCCGGACGAGATTTTGGAGGCCGCGCGTATCGACGGCTGCCGCGATTTGGGCATCTTTTGGCGCATTGTGTGCCCCGTTATCAAACCGGCGCTGGCCTCGTGGGCCTCGCTTACGCTGATTGCCCGCTGGAACGACTTTTTCTGGCCGCTTTTGTTCCTGAACAAAACGCCCAAGTATACGCTGATGGTTTCTGTGTCCATGCTGCCGCTGAGCGACGGGCTGGCTACGCCCTGGCAGGTGATTCTTGCGGGCACGACGCTGGTGATTGTTCCAAGCATTTTGATGTACCTGTTTATGCAGACGTTCCAAAAGGAAGGCGCCACCGCGGGCGCCGTAAAGGGCTAACGCCACAGTAAAGGAGGAACCGCTTTATGAAACGCTATCAACCCGCTCCCGGCCTTTCCATTCCCTGCGTGGCAATGGGCTGCATGCGCATTGCCGGCATGGAGGTTGGGGCCCTGGAAACGCTTGTTCAAACCGCTTTGGAGGGCGGCATGGATTTTTTTGACCACGCGGATTTTTATGGCGACCACCAATCCGAGGCGCGCTTTGGCGAAATGCTCCAGGCAAACCCCTCCCTGCGCGGTCGCATGCTTATCCAAAGCAAGTGCGGCATCCGCGCCGGGTTTTACGATTCCTCCTACGAGCATATTGTGAACAGCGCCGAAAACAGCCTGCGCAAGCTTCATACCGACCATCTGGACGCGCTGCTCATCCACCGCCCGGATGTGCTGGCCGAGCCGGAGGAGATCGCCCGCGCCTTCCGCAGCCTTAAGGAGGCGGGCAAGGTGCGCTACTTTGGCGTAAGCAACCACAGCCCCATGCAGGTGGAGGCGCTTCAGCAGGCCGTGGGCGACCGCCTGCTGTTTAACCAGATGCAGCTAAGCATTGTGCACACCGGCATGATTGACCAGGGCATCAACGTCAACACCACCTTCCCCGGCTCCGTGGACCGCGATGGCGGCGTGCTGGAATACATGAAGCTGAAAAAGATGGTGCTGCAAGTATGGTCGCCGTTCCAGCATGGCTTTATCGAGGGCGTGTTCCTGGACAACCCGGCCTTCCCGGAGGTGAACCGCATCCTGGACGAGATGGCGGAAAAATACGGCGTAAGCAAAACCGCCCTCACCGTGGCGTGGCTGCTGCGCCTGCCGATGATGGTGCAGGTTATTTGCGGCACCACCAGCCCGGCGCGCGTGAAGCAGATCCTCTCCGCGGCGGAGGTGACCCTTTCCCGCGAGGACTGGTACGCCATTTACCGCGCGGCGGGCAACAGGCTGCCGTAAGCCGCGCCCCTTTTTACGCAAGGCCGGGGTTTCCCGCCCGCGCCGGCAGCAGGCTGCCGGGCGGGGGAGCCCCGGCCTTTTGCCATGCCGCAAGACAGGGGCGGCCCACAATATATTGTAGGGTCAATAAAGGGAAAAATTTGGCGCGCAAAGGCCGCTAAACGCTAAAACCGTTGCCACACAACATTTCTTGCCTAAAAATCTGTCGCAATATGGCGCATTGGTTCTATTTTCCTCGAATTCCACTTGTGGATGCGGTTCATGTGCTATAATGCAGAAAACACTCAATCAGGAGGGGTAAACGTGTTGAACGCACGGATCCTAGTGGTGGACGACCATGGCACGCTGCGCAAAAGCATTGCGGATTTCCTAAGGACCCAGCAGGATGTGGATACGGTACAGGAGGCTGCCAACGGCGTGGAGGCGCTCAAGTGCCTGCGTGAAAGCCATTTTGATATTATGATCACCGATTTGGTGATGCCTATGATGGACGGATACATGCTTTTGGAGGAAATGCAGCGGCAGATTGACAATCCCCCGCGCACGATTGTGATGTCCGCCCTATCGCGGGACGATTTTGTGAGCCGCGCCATTGGCCTGGGCGCTGTGTTTTACATGGTCAAGCCCTTTGAGCCGGAGCACCTGTTGGGCCATATCCGCGATATTCAGGACAGCGCGCCGGACATGCCGGCCTTCGCGCACACGGGCCGCCAGCCCCATGTGCAAACCCTGGACGAGCGCCTTGGCAGCCTGTTTTTAACCATCGGCATCCCCGCGCATATCAAGGGCTATCAGTTCCTGCGCTACGGCGTAAAAATGGTGATTGAGCAGCCGGATATGATCAACCGCATCACCAAGGAGCTCTACCCCAGCATTGCCAAGCATTTTGGCACCACTGCCAGCAAGGTGGAGCGCGCCATCCGCCATGCCATCGAGGTGGCGTGGAACCGGGGAAGGGTGGACACCCTCAACCGGGCCTTTGGCTGCCGCGTATGCACGCCGGAGGATAAGCCTACCAACGGAGAATTTATCGCCATGCTGGCGGATAAGCTGAGCCTGGAAAGGAGCGCGTGAGAACCCCTTATTTTATGAGGGGCTTACGAAATGGCCAAACCAGCGAAACCCAAAACCTGAAACCAACCAACGCCAGGCATTTACCGCCCCTTTTCCTGTAAGCGGAGCGCAGGGAAGAAAGGCGTATATGAAGGGCGTTGGTTTTTGCGTAGCAAAGCACGCCTTCAAATTGTGGGACGCCCCTCGTTGAGGGGCGTTTTTGCATTACGTATGATCGCCGCGAAGGAAGGCGTTTCCCACTTCGCAGGCTTCCTTCATGAAAGGCCGCTTTGCGCATTCTTCCAGCAGCGTTTTTAGATCCTCAAGATCCTGATCGCGCAATCCGTACGTCTTCTCAAAGCTGCGCAGCATGCCATCGGAATAATGCCCGCTAGGATTGGACAGGTATGCCTGATTGTTATCAAAGTTCGGGGCCATGCGCAGGATCCCGCCGGTGACGGCGGAACGGATAACGCCATAATTGCGCATGTGCCTATCGGTGTTCATAAACAGCGCATCCGCCAGCAGAATCCGCCTGAAAGCGCGCTCGAACGCCTCGCCAAGCGAAACGATATTCTTATAGATCACAAGCTCGTCATCGCTTCTGTCATCAAACATGAAGCGAAGCGAATCATACGGTTCAAAAAACTCATCCTGCCCCACAAAATTGCGGGAACGAATGCGCGTGCGGTAATGGCCGGAGTACTGATACTCCGCAGCATCCCAGCCGCAGGCCATTACTACATGGCTGATCTCCCTTTCGCTGCGCGTAGCGGCAGAGGGCTGCAGCTTATAAAGCCACCAGTCGCCGTCCACATACTTCCACGTTTTGGGGAAGCTTCCGTCCGTGGAGGCGTTTGGGGTAACAATATTGCGCTTGCGAAGCGAAGTATCACTGGAGATAAGGATGAAGTCGCTGACGCTTTGCTGGTCTTCCACCTTGCACAGGTCCTTGCGGGGGATGAACGCGCCGTCCGCAAAGCAAGTGAAGGTATCGGAAATGCTGAACATATGCGTCATGATGGCAATAGCGGTTTTATCGCGGCTGCCGATCAGCTCATTGGCAAGCCGGCGATGCAGATACGTGTTCAAGTCAATGGCGCGCCCATACAGCCACTGTGCAAAACCGCCGGCAGATGCGTTACAGAGCTGCTTTGGCAAGAGGCGTTCCTTTTCGGCTGTGAAGGCCGTGATGACGCCTTTTTCATATTGGAATGTTGCGACGGGCTGATCGGCGTTATAAAGACGGTACAGCACAGGCACGCCTCCTTTCCTGATTATTATATGGGCCTGCGGAAACTTATGCAAGCAAAGCCGGCTTTTCGCGGCCATAGGGTATGGGCTGCGCTTCGCGGTCTGGCCTCCGTCCCCGTACCGGCCCAGGCCGCGCATATCCTCGTCCCGTCGGGGGACTGGAAGCCAAAGTGGGAATCAGCGCCCAGGGCTTTAGCAAGCTTGTTCCTCTATTCGCATGAAAACGCGCCTGTTTTCATGCGCTGGCTGGCCTGGGGACTGGAACCCACAGCGCGGGCCAGGTTAGCCTCGCCCATTCCCTTGCACGCCAGCGCCTCCGTGACCGCGCCTGCGCCGTCCACATAGCCGGGCAGGGGGTAGCCGGTGGTTTTTTCCAGCCTCTCCATCACGCGCTGCGCCTCGCCGCCTGAAAGAAGCACGGGGCGATAGTCGTTATAGCCCTTTTGGCCGCTGATCTGAATGGGATGAAAGGCCAGGCGCACGCTCTGGGGCGCGCCCTCCGAAAAAGCGAACGTGGCCTGCAAAAGCAGCGCGTCCATATCGCTGGGGGCGCTGTTGCCGCCAAATACGGCGTTGCCGAGGCTGTATACCACCGGCACGCCCTCCACCACGTCCATTCCATGCAGCACATGCGGGTGGTGGCCCACAACCAGGTTTACCCCAAGCTGCGCGGCCGCCCGCGCGACCGCCTTTTGCTGGCCGGTGGGCTTGCTGGAATACTCCGTGCCCGCGTGCATGCTGTGAACGACCAGCTGGCAGCCCAACGCGCGCAGCGTTCGCACCTGCGCCTCCAGCGCGCTGCGCGCGCTTTCCGTAAGCGAAAAGGCCGAGGCGGTAAAGCCGACGCGCACGCCGTCGCGCGTCCACACGGCCAGGTGATCTGCGCCAAAGCTGGCTACGCCCGCCGCCGCGAGGGCGTTTTGCGTGTCCCGGTAGCCCGCCTCCCCATAGTCCAGCGAGTGGTTGTTGGCAAGCCCCGCCGCCTCCACGCCGCCCAGCGCTAGGATTTTGGCAAAGGCCGCCGGGCCAATGAAGTTGAAGGTTTTGGGCGTTTTTTCAAGCTGACGGTCGCTGAGCACGCCCTCAAGGTTGACCACGCTGATATCATCCGCGGAGAGCAGGGGCAGAAGGTTTTCAAAAAAGTAGGCGTAGCCCTCGCGCCCGGCCGTGCTTACAAAGCCCCGCGCGGCGCTTTTGAACCGGCTTTCGCCGCCCAGCGTGCAATCGCCCAGAAAGCTAAGCGTGATCTCCCCGGTATACTCGCACACCTCCATGGCGGTATCGGTTAGCTCCCGGGGCGGGTCTTCCGCCGGGAAAACATACCATTCCGCCCTGGCCGGCGCAAAAAACAGCAGCGCGGCCGCCAGGGCCGGCAGGATTCCTTTCCCCTTCATTCGCTTGCCTCCATGAAAAGCGGCGGCCGGAGGAAACCGGGCATGGCAAAGCCGGGCGCGGGAGCGCCGGCTATTGCCCAAACCCTCCGTCCACGCCCAGCGTTTGCCCGGTTACAAAGGCCGCCCCTTCGCCGCACAGCCATAGCAGGCAGGCCGCCACATCCTGGGGCGTGCCAAGGCGGCCCAGGGGCGTTTCGCCGCTAAGCGCGTTAAGGTCGTCCTGGGAAAAGCCGCCCAGCATATCGGTTTGAATCACGCCGGGGCATACGCAGTTTACGGTAACGCCGCTGGGGCCTACCTCCTTGGCCAGGGCCTTTGTCAGGCCGATCAGCCCGGCCTTGGCGGCGGAATAGTGCGCCTCGCAGCTGGCGCCCGCCCGGCCCCAAACGCTGGATACGTTTACAATGCGCCCGCTCTTGCGGGAAATCATGCCGGGCAGCACCGCGCGCGTTACATAAAACGCGCCGGACAGGTTTACTGCCAGCATGCGCTGCCAATCCTCGTCGGTGATATCGGTAAAAAGCTTTTGCTGGGCGATGCCCGCGTTGTTGATAAGCGCGTCGATGTGCCCAAGCAGGCGCGCGGCCTGCGCGCACGCGTCCCTTACGCGCGCGGGGTCGCCTACATCGCAGGCAAGGGCGCAGGCGCCTGTTTCATCAGCCAGGGCGCGCGCCGCTTCCGCATGGCTGCGGTACAAAAAGGCGACGCGCCAGCCATCCCCGGCAAAGGCGCGCACGGCGGCCGCGCCTATGCCCCTGCTGCCGCCGGTAATGAGCACGGTACGCAAAGCAAACGGCCTCCCCCGTTAAAACATCTTTTTGCGCCACAACAGCACAAACGCCGCCAGGCTGGCCGCGATGGAGATGCCCAGCACCACCCAAAAGCCCGTGGGCGAATCCTGGAAGGGCACGCCCACGTTCATGCCCCACAGCGAAGCAAACAGCGTGGGGATGGACAGAACCACCGTCAGGCTGGTAAGCACCTTCATAACGATATTGAGGTTGTTGGAAATAATGGAGGCGAACGCATCCATGGTGCCGCTCATAATGTCGCGGTAGATGGCGCACATCTCCATGGCCTGCTTGTTTTCGATGATTACGTCCTCCAATAGGTCGCTGTCCTCGGGGTATTTGCGCAGCATATCCAGGCGCATCATCTTTTCCAGCACCATCTCGTTGCCCTTGAGGGATGTGGAAAAGAACACCAGGCTTTTTTCCAGCTTCATCATCTGCAAAAGCTCCTGGTTGCGCATGCTGGCCTCCAGGCGGGTTTGCACAAACATGCTGGCCTTGTCAATCTGCTTGAGGTAGGCCAGGAAGCGGCTGGCGTTGCGGTGCAAAAGCTGCAAAATAAAGCGCGTGCGCTTGTACGTCCAAAAGCCGCGAATGCGCTCCTCCGTAAAATCGGTAATAATAGTGCTTTCACGCGTGGACACGGTGATGATAACGTCGTCTACCATGATGATGCCCAAAGGGATGGTGGTATAGCTGTACCCGTTGCCCTCGGCCTCCACATACGGAATGTCCACGATGATCAGGGTCTGGTCGCCGTCGCGCTCGATACGGGCGCTTTCCTCCTCGTCCAGCGCGGCCTGAATATAGGTGGGGTCCAGCGCGAAGCGGGCGTTCAGCCCGTCGATTTCCTCGCGGGTGGGGTTTTGCAGATGTACCCAGCAGCCCTTTTCAAGGGTGGTAATCTCCGTGAGGTGGTCGTCCACCGTAAGGTAAATCCTTTTCATAAAAAAACCTGCCCTTCCTGCGCCCCAAAGGCGTTTTTCCCGGGCAGGATCAAGCGGCGCGTTTTCCTTAGCGCATGGCGCGACAGCCAAAGCGCACGCTGCCGTCCGCCCGGAGCCTATGGAATTGTACTGCGTATATCCAAACGGCGTTTGGACTGTACGGGTCGGCGTCCATGGTAAGGCTCCTCCTTTCGGCATCAATGCGTTGCTGCCTTTCCATAATAGCCGTTTTGCGGGGCCGTGTCAATGCGCGCGGCGGTTTTTTTGCGGGCTTTTCGGGCGTTTGCCTTATGGAAAAGGCGGGCTGTTTGTGCTATACTAAAGCCCAACGAATATAGGAGGTGCATCCCTAATGGATGAAAAGGTGTTCCAACTGCTTACCGAGCAGGTCAACAAGGAATTTTATTCCGCGTATCTCTATTTGGATTTTGCCAACTTTTTTGAGGATAAGGGCCTTTCCGGCTTCGCCAACTGGTACGAGGTGCAGGCCAAGGAGGAAATGGACCATGCCCTGCTGTTTTACCAATACCTGCACCTGAACAACAAGCGCGTACAGCTGGGCGCCATTGACAAGCCCGCGCTTGAGGGCGATACCGTTTTGGATGTGCTCAAGCAGGGCCTCAGGCATGAGGAATACGTAACCGGCCTGATTCACGGCCTATACGCCGCCGCCCAGCAGGCAAACGACTTCCGCGCCACGCAGTTCCTGGATTGGTTTGTGAAGGAGCAGGGCGAAGAAGAAAACAACGCCCACGACCTGATCTCCAAGATGGAGCTATTTGGCTCCGACGCCCGCGCCCTGTACCTTTTGGACAGCGAGCTCAAGGCCCGCGTGTATACCGCGCCCTCCCTGGTGGTTAAGGGCTGAGCGCCTGACGCGCCAAGGGCTTTGGGAGCCCCGCAGGCCGTCGAAAAAGCTCGCCTGCGGCGATCTTTTCCGCCGAAACAGGGTTCAC
>URUF01000067.1 GCA_900550955.1 uncultured Eubacteriales bacterium
CCCCTCTGGCCCTAGCGGAGCGGGCCGCTTGCCGCTCTACCCGCATCGGCCTCACTACGCGCACGCGCTCCAAAGCGCAAAAAACTTAACCCCGCAGGAGGCGCACCCCGCCAAAGCGGGCCGCCTCCCACCCAAGCCCCTTGGCTGGCTGCCACCCAAGCAGCCTCATACGCCTGCGCCCAACCCCTGCGCCATTGGCGCGCAGTCCGGGGGTCCAGGGGGTCACCCCCTGGGTTGTAGCGCCTGCCTGAGCAGCTCCTTGCCGTGCTGCTCCCAGCGCGAAACCTGCGGCTGCCCCACGCCAAAGCGCGCCGCAATTTCCGATTGGGAATAGCCCGCGCCAAAGCGCAGCCATAGCACCTGGGCATAGGGCTTGGGCAGGTGCGAAAGCGTGTCCTTTAATAGCACCCAGTCCTCAAAGCCTCCGCCGGGCTCGGCCGCCGCCTGTGGGTCCACGGCTCCGCTGGCCGTGCGCATGCGTTCGCGCGCGGCCAGCATAGCGCCCAGGCGTTCCGGCTCCACTCCCACGGCCTGGCCCAGCTCGGTCACGCTGGGCTCGCGGCCCTCGCGCGCGCGCAGCGTTTCGCGCGCGGTTTCCACCGCGCACAGGATGCGAAGCTCGGCGCGCGGCACATACATGGGCGCGGCGCGGCGGCACAGCTCCCGTAGCGCCCCCAGCACAAAGGGAATCGCATAGGTGGAAAACCGCACGCCCCGGCTTTTGTCAAAGCGGGCCGCAGCCCACAAAAGCGCCGCCTCCGCCTCGCCAATCAGCTCCTCGCGGGGCACGCCGCGCCCGTAAAACCGCCGCGCGCAGTACACGGCCAGGCCGTAATGCTCCCGCTCCTGGGGCTTAGCCGATTTCGTCAAGCATTCGCTCACGGTGCAACCCCACCTCGCCGGTGATGTATTTGCGCATGGTCACAGTGGTGCCGCGCCCCACGGCGCTTTCCACCTCCACCGCGTCCATAAAGGTTTGCATCACGCAAAAGCCCATGCCGCTGCGCTCCGCGCCGTCGCCGGTGGAGTAAAACGGCTGCATGGCGGTTTCCACATCCTCGATACCGCAGCCCTCGTCGCGGATGGACACGGTCAACAGCCTGCGCTCGCCATATTCGGCCCGCATGGTTACCATGCCGTCCTCCCGGCCGCGGTAGCCGTGTACAATGGCGTTGGTCACGGCCTCGCTCACGGCGGTTTTGATATCGGCCATCTCCGGCAGCGTGGGGTTTAGCTGCACGGCAAAGGCCGCAATGGCAACGCGCGCGAACGCCTCGTTCTGCGGACGCGCGGAAAAGGTAAGCTCCATCTGGTTTTGCATCACAGCCGCCCTCCCCTGTTATGTTCCTCCACGCCAATCACCCTGTCCAGCCCGGAAAGCCTGAACAGCTTTTCCACGGGCGGCTGCATGTTTTTTACGCTCAGGCTGCCGCCGCGCATTTGCAGCGCGCGCAGCCGCCCCAGCAGCACGCCTATGCCCGATGAATCCATGAAGGTCAGGTTCTCCAAATCCAGCACCAAATGCGTTATGTCCGGGTCCTGAAGCATTTCGTCCAGCTTGCGGCGTATCTGCGGCGCGGCAAAATGATCCAGCTCGCCTGCGATGACAACCGTCACCGAGCCGTTTCGCGGCTTTGCCTGTTGCATCCTTCACCCTCCGTTTCAGTCGGTTTGGTGTGTAGAGTTCGTGTACGCGTCACTTTATCCTTTGCCGAAAAATGGGAGGTTATGCAAAACAACGCGCAACGCCGCGCTTTTTTGCGCGCGCGTTGACAGCACAGGGAAAAAAGGCTATGATAGGCTTGGTTTGATGTGCATTCTGGACGAAGGAAGGGCATGCGAATGAAGCTGATTATTCAGATCCCCTGCTATAACGAGGCGGCTACGCTGCGCATTGCACTGGATCACCTGCCCAAAAAGATCGAGGGCATAGATCAGATTGAAGTGCTGATTATCAACGACGGCTCTACGGATGAAACGATTCAGGTGGCCCGCGAATGGGGCGTAAATCATATTGTAAGCTTCCGGCAAAACCGTGGGCTGGCCCGGGGCTTTATGGCCGGTCTGGACGCCTGCCTGCACCTGGGCGCGGACGTCATCGTGAATACCGACGCGGACGATCAATATTGCGGCGCGGATATCGAGCGCCTGGTTCGCCCTATTTTAGACGAAAAGGCGGATATTGTGATTGGCGAGCGTCCCATTGATGAAACCCAGGATTTTTCCAAGAAGAAAAAAATGTTTCAGCACCTGGGCAGCTGGGTGGTGCGCGTAGCCTCCAACACCGATATTCCGGACGCGCCCAGCGGCTTTCGCGCTTATAGCCGCGAGGCCGCGTTGCGCCTAAACGTGGTAAATGAATATACCTATACGCTGGAAACCATCATCCAGGCCGGTTGGAACCGCATCCCCATGACCAGCGTGCCCGTGCGCACCAACCCAGAGCTGCGCCCCTCGCGCCTGTTTAACAGCATGTGGCGCTACATGAAGCGCTCCTCCGCAGTAATCATGCGCTCCTTTGCCATGTACAAGCCCCTGCGCTTTTTTGGCATCATCGGCTTGATGTTTTTCCTGGTGGGCGTTATCTTGGGCGTGCGTTTCCTGGTTATTTTCTTTGCTACGGGGTCTGGCAGCGGGCATATCCAATCGCTCATCCTGTGCGCCGCGCTGCTCATGATCGGCGTGCAAATTATGATTACCGGCGTACAGGCCGATCTCATCAGCGATAACCGCAAGCTGCTGGAGGATGTGCAATACCGCGTGCGCAAGATGGAATGCGCCCAATCCGCCGGCAGCGCCAAGGAGGAAAAGCTGCTTTGAAAGCCATGATCTGCTTTACCCATCCGGCATGGGTGCACCAGTTTCATCACATCATATGGCGCATGCGCGAGCGCGGGGACGAGGTGCTCTGCTTTGTAGCCGAGAAGGACGGCAACTCCACGCTTCTGGAGCGCTATGGCATACCCTATGTGCGCTGCGCCAAATCCACGGGCAAAAACCCCGTGCAAAAAGCCCTTCTGTTTTTGAAGCTCTCCGTGCAGTTTTCCATCGCCGCGCTGCGCGATAAGCCCGATATCATGATCGGCCGCGCCGCGCCCATGCTGGCCGTGGCGTCCTGGGTGAGCCGCAAGCCTCATCTGTTGTACGAGGATACCGAGGTCAGCAAATTCAGCCTGCGCATCTGCAAGCGGCTATCCACCAAAATCCTTACGCCGCGCACCTTTTTAACCGACCTGGGCCCCCGGCAGGAAAGGCTGGATACCTATAAGGAGCTGTTTTACCTGCACCCCTCCGTGTTCACGCCGGATAAGCAAATCCTGCGCGACGTGGGCTTTAACCCGGACGAGCCCTATATCCTTGTGCGCTTTGTGGCCTGGAACGCCAGCCACGATATCGGCAAGCACGGCCTGGACGCGGCGGGCCAGATCGCGCTTGTGCGCAGGCTGGAAAAATACGGCCGCGTGTACGTAAGCGCCGAGGGCGCCCTGCCGGACGAGCTTAGGCCCAACGCGCTTCAAACGCCCTATGAGCTCATCCACCACGTGCTGGCCTTCGCCCGCCTGGTATTCAGCGAGGGCGCAACCATGGCCAGCGAGGCCGTGATGCTGGGCACGCACGCGCTGTATGTGAATACCATCGTATCCGGCAGCACGCGCGAGCAGTGCGAGCGCTTCCACCTTTTGTATAATTTCAACGAAGGCGAGGACCGCTACGAGCGCGCCGCCGCCCAGGCCGAGGCCCTTTTGCAAACGCCCGGCCTGGTGGAGCTGGGCCGTGAAAAGCGGCGCAAGCTGCTTGAGGAAAAAGTAGATATCAATGCCTATTACATGGCCGAAATGGACAGGCTGGCAAAGGCCGGGAGGAAGGGCTGATGACGTGGCTGGACATTGGCAACGGCTGGCGCAACCTGTTTTTGCTCTCCTGCGCCGTGCAGGCGGCGGCCCTGGGCCTGTGGTTTGCGTCGCGCAGGTGGTTTTGCGGGCATAGCCGCCTGGCGTGCTTTTTCACCGGCGCAGCCGCGACGCCCCTGTGCCAGTACCTGTGGACGCTGCTTCTGGCGCTTGTGTGGCCGGGCGCGCCGCGCCTTGCGTATACCGGCGTACCGCCTTTGCTATCGGCGCTGGGGCTGCTTGTGATGCTGCTTCGCCGCGCGCGCCGCCTGCCGGGGCTATGCGCGCGCGGCTATGCCTGGCTCAAGCGCCTGTGCCGTTTGGATAAGCCCGCCGTGGCAAGCGCCTGCATGGCGCTGTGCGTCGTGGTTTTGCTGTTTCCGCCTTGCCTGCGCTTTTTAAGCAGCATGGACAGCGTGCGCGGCGGCGATGCGGGCGAATACCTGGCCCTGGCCCAGCGCTACTGCGAGGACCGCGACCTGGGCAAGCTTTTGGAAAAGGAAGAAACCGAAGGCCATTTCCGCGGCCACAGCCATTTTCCCTCGCTGGAGCTGTATATGAGCTACGGCCTGTTCCATACGGACGGCCAGGTGGGCTATCCCAACGATAAGGCCGCGTTTACCGGGCTGGGGCTGCTCACGTTCTATATGGCGGCGGCGTATCTGGCGCTGCTCATCGCGCTGTGCCGGGGGCGGAAGCGCTGGGTGCTTCTGGGCGTGGTGCTGTTTAATCTTACGCCCAACCTGTATTTTTCCGTGCAAAGCGCGCCGCGGGATATCTGGCGCATCCTGGCGCTGTTATGGGCCATGCTCTGCTTTGCGGGGATTCAACCGTGCGGAAGCTGGAAACGCTATATGGGGAAGCTGGCGCTTTCCTTCGGCGTATGCTTCACGGCGATGAGCGCCCATGTGGTGTGCTTTGTGGTGCTGCCCTTCATTGTGGCCGCATGGGTGATCTGGCGCTTTGCCCACGCGCTTATGACGCAAAGCCGCGGCGCTGGCAGGACGCTCCTTGCCAGCCTGGGCATAGCGCTGGCAAGCGCGGCGGGCACGCTGGCCGCGTTCTGGGGCAATATCTGGTGCTACCTGCGCTGGGGCGAGCTATCCCCCTGGCGGCTGATGACCACCTACACCGGCGCGCCCTGGTATGATTCATACATGGCCATTGAGTATAAGCTGGAGGAAACCACCACGCATCTCAGCTTTTGGCAGGCCAAGGATTCCATCCTGCTGTCCTACGCCACGCCCGTGGGCGTATGGGGCTTCCGGCTGGGCCTTGCGGCGCTGATTGCCGGCGCGGCCTACGTGGTATACAGCCGCGCGCGCCTGCGCAGGGCCGCCGCCGGGGCGCTCGCCACCTCCGCCGCAACCGACGGCCCCACGGCGGTGCTTGTAAGCCGCAAGGCCGGCGCGGGCGTGCAAAGCGCGTCTATGCTGCTGCTTGCGGCCCTGTACACGCTAATGACCCTCGCGCCCATGACCGGCCTGCTGGACAGCCCCCTGTACAGCTTTTCCGGCTCCTTTTTGAAGCTGCCGCGCTACACGCTGCAATGGTTCCTGTTGGCCTGCGGCATGATTTGCGCCGCCCTTGCCGCTTTGGAGGATGCGTGGCCCGCGCTGTGCCGCTTTGCGCGCAGGCGGCTTTCGTCCCGCGCGCCGCGCGCCGCCGCTTTTGCCGCCCCGGTGAAGGCGCGGCTTGCGCGCCTGCCCGCCTACCTGTGCGCGCTTTTGTGCGTGCTGGGCCTGGTGAAGGGCGTTAACCAAACCGGCTATACCAATACCTTCTACCGTTACAGCCGCGGCGTGATGGAGGACGAAAGCATCCTCCTGGACAACGGCTTCCGCGACCGCTACGGCCTGCTGATGCAGGTGGCCGCCCATGTGCCGGAGGATGAAAAAATCCTGATTACCCGGGTGGGGTACCAGTACGCCCTGCGCGGGCGGGGCTATGTGCTCACCTCCAACCCCATCGTGCCGCTGATGAACCTGCCGCTGGAGGCGGTGGGCCCCGCGCTTGCGGAAATGGGCGTGGGCATGCTGGCTACCGAGCCGGATTTCTGGGACGGGCGGTATTATGTTCAATCCACGCTGCATGACTATCTACAAACCCTGCCCCAGGAGCAGATTGTGGAAACGCCTACCATGCGCCTGTACCTGCTGGACCGCTCGCTGATTCCCTACGCGAACGTTTCCAGCGATTGACGCGCCGCCCAATTCGTGCTACTATACAGTTTTCCTGTTGTTTGATAAAGGAGGGAGCCTATGAACTGTCCCAAATGCGGAAATCCCCTGCCGCAGGGCGCGGCCTTCTGCCCCGTTTGCAACGAGCCGCTGGCAGCCTACGCGGCCCAGCCATACCCGCAGCAGCAGGGCTATCAGCAGCCGGGCGTGCAAGGCTATCAGCAGCCCGCCCCGCAGCAGGGCTACCAGCAGGCTTACGCCCAGCAGCCCTATCCCCAGCAGGGCGGCTATGCGCAGCAGCCCGTGTACCAGCAAACCTACGCGCAGTACCAGCAGGGCAGCTATCCCCCCGGCTACCAGCAGCCCTACATTTACGGCCAGCAGCCCGCAAAGGAGCCCAACGCGCTGCTTAGCGCCCTAAGCGCCCTGCCGCGCACCTTCCTGGAGTGCTTCACCCGCCCGGGCGAGGCGCTGCGCGGTATGATGGAGCGGCGCGACCTGCTTACCGGCCCCATTGCGGTTGGGCTGGTGCTGCTGCTTACCTTCCTGTGCGGCATGGTGTTTATGCGCGGCTTTATTGGCGTGCTGCTCTCGGCCATATCGGCGCTTACGGGCGTAAGCCTGGCCAGCGACGCGGCCTCCCTCAACCAGGGCGTCAGCTACATCGCCGGAAGGCTTGCGCCTTCGGTGGGCGGCGTGGCGGTGCTGTGCCAGCTCATTGGCATGGCCGTGCCCCTGATGGTATATATGGTTTACCTGTGCGTGATCTGCAAGGCGCGCTTTTCCCTGGAACTGCTGTTAGGCTTTCTTTCGGTTACAACGCTGCCCACGGCTGCGGTAGCGCTGCTGGCGATGCTTGTATCCCTGCTTTCGCCCTGGCTGGCGCTTACGGTGGTTTTGTGCGGCATGGCCGTAAGCTACGCGCTGGCCTGCGGGCTGCTAAGCCTGATCACCGGCCGCACGGACGCGCAGCTTTTGCCCGCCAAGCTGGCGCTGGTTTCCCTTTCGCTTTTGCTTACGCTGGTGCTGGGCGGTTTGCTTGGCAGCCTGATGATGGGCGGCGTAATGCAGCGCATGCTCATTTTGCTTAGCAATGTGGGGTCGCTGATTTGAGGGCGCGGCGCGCCTTTCCCCGCGCGGCATGGCTGGGCGTAGGCGCCCTGGCGCTGGCGGCGGCGCTTGGCGCCGCGTGGCTGTGCGGCGTATTTTCGCCCGCGCTGGAGGCAGACCCGCCCAGCGCCATGCTTATTGAGGCATGGGACGGGCTGGACGCCATCGTGATTGAGGCGGCGCTGGATGTGGAGGGCCGCGCGCTTAGCGTGACCCAGCGGCTGTGGCTTCAAAACCGCACCGGGCAAAGCCAGGCGGCGGCGGTGCTGCGCGCCTGGCCCAACGCCTTCCAAAGCCCGGAAACCTCCCCCGCCGCCGCAGAGGAGGATCTGTACCAAAGCTGCTACCCGGACGGCTTTTCCGCCGGGGCGCTGGTGATGAGCCAGGCCGCCGTCAGCCGCGGCGGCGGCGAGGAAACCGCCTCCGCCTACCGCTATACGGACGACGCCAAAACCGTGCTTTCCGTGCCCATCCCGGACGGCTGGCAGCCGGGCGAGTTTGTAACCGTATCGCTGCGCTACACTGTGCAGGTTCCGCGCATGGCGTACCGCTTTGGCGTGCAAAGCGGCATTTGGGCGCTTGGCAACTGCTTTGCCGTGCCCGCCGTATGGGAGGACGGCGCATGGCGCACGGACGCGTATGCTCCCGTGGGCGACCCCTTCTACACGGACTGCGCCAACTATACCGTAAGCGTAACCGTGCCGGAGGGCTACGTATGCGCGGGCAGCGGCTGGCCCGCCGTGGAAACTGCGGGCGGGCAAAGCACCTACCGCTTTACCGCCTCCGCCGTGCGCGACTTTGGCCTTGTGATAAGCGACCGCTTCCACATGGCGCAGTGCAAGGAAAACGGCGTGCTCCTTACCGCCTACGCCGCCGATGCGTCCCGCGCCCGCGAAATGCTTGGCTATGCGGCCAAGGCGCTTGCCTGCTACGCCGCGCGCTTCGGCGCGTATCCCTATCCCGCCTATACCCTGTGCGAGGCGGACTTTCCCATGGGCGGCATGGAATACCCCGCCATGGCGATGATCGCCTCCTCCCAGCTTGCCTTGGGCGGGCAGGCGCTGGAATACGTAACGGCGCACGAAACGGCGCACCAATGGTGGTACGCCGTTGTGGGCAGCGACCCGTGGAACCAGCCCTGGCAGGACGAGGCCCTGAGCGAGTACAGCGTGCTTTGCTACTGGGAGGATACGCGCGGCCGGGCCGCCCGCGACGAATGGGAGCAAACCCATATGGAAGCCGCCCTGCGCGTAACCGTGCCGCGCGGCGTTACGCCCGGCGCGCCGCTGGACCGCTTTTCCACAATGGCGGAATATGCGCTTGTGGTGTATGAGCGGGGCGCGGCCATGCTTTGCGCCCTTGACCGGGCGCTGTCCGGCGGGCTTGACGCGGCCCTTAGCGCCTATTACGCGCATTACGCCTTCGGGCGCGCCACCCGCGGGGACTTTGAAGCGCTGCTGCGAAGCGTAACCGGCGAGGACCTTTCCTCCCTGATCCGCGATTATCTGGATACCTATATCCTAAATTGATACCAAAGCGTGGAAAGGATGGACCCTATGGAAAACAACTGTGCACAGCGCACTGCCGTCATCATTCCCGCCTACAAGCCGGACGGACGCCTGCCGCCCTATGTGGAGGCGCTTGAAAGGGCCGGCGTTGGGAAGATCGTGATCGTAGACGACGGCAGCGGCGATGCGTTCAGCCCGCTGTTTGACCAGCTGCCCGAGGACGGCGTATGCCACGTTATCCGCTATGAGCCAAACGGGGGCAAGGGCGTGGCGCTCAAGCGGGGCATGGCCTATGTTCAGGAGGACTGCCCTGAGCAGGACATCGTCATTACCGCCGACAGCGACGGCCAGCATACCGTGGCCGACGTGCTGCGCATGGCCGAAAGCCTGGCCGAAAACAGCGACGGCCTGCTGCTTGGCAGCCGGGATTTTTCCCAGGAGCATGTGCCGCCCAAAAGCCGCATGGGCAACCGCATCACCTCGGTTGTGTTCAGGCTGCTTTACGGCTGCTGGGTGGGCGATACGCAAACCGGTCTGCGCGGCTTTGCCCGCGAGCTGCTGCCCACCATGATCGCCGTGAAGGGCGACCGCTACGAGTACGAGATGAACGTGCTTATCGAGTGCGCGGCCTTAAAGCTGCCCATGCGCCCCCTGCCCATTGAAACCGTGTACGAAAACAACAACGAGGGCAGCCACTTCCGCGCCTTCCGCGACAGCGCGCGCATCTACGGCGTTATCTTCGGCGGCTTCTTTCGCTTCATCGGCTCGTCCCTGGCAAGCTTCCTCCTTGACTATGGCCTGTACCTGCTGTTCAACAACGCGTTTAAGGCCTGGGCCCCCGCTTTGGAGCATGAGTTCCGGTTCCTCTTTATCTCGGTGCTTACGCGCATCCTGGTGGCCACCATCCTCTCGCGCGTGCTTTCCGGCGTGGCAAACTTCCTTCTCAACCGCCGGTTCGTCTTTGGCGACAAGGGCTCCATGGGGCGCAGCTTCCCGCGCTATCTGGCGGTGTGGCTTATGAACATGCTGCTTTCCGCCGGGCTTACCAGCAGTCTGCACCTGTGGTTTGGCTGGAGCGATAACATCGCCAAGGTTCCTGTGGATATCCTGCTGTTTTTCCTAAGCTACCATTTGCAGCGCAGGTGGGTGTTCAGCAAAAAAGCTGCGCAGCGGTAACGCGCAGCTGCGCAGCCGCAGGAGGCTCCGCCTCCCGCACCCACCGCCCAAGGGCGTTGCCCTTGGGAATCCCGCTTTTGCCCGCGCATTGCGCGGGCAAACTATGGGGTGCAGGGGACTTAGTCCCTGCCCAGCCTGTCGATA
>URUF01000068.1 GCA_900550955.1 uncultured Eubacteriales bacterium
GGCTGGCGGACTATCTGTGGATGCGGCGGTTTCCGTGGCGGTTGGCAGGCCGTCCGTGAATGCGGCGGTTTCCGTGGCGGCTGGCGGGCTGTCCGTGAATGCGCCGGTTTCCGGGCCGGTTGGCGGTGGGCCGTCCGGGGCAGGGGCGGTTTCCGTGGCGGCTGGCAGGCTGTCCATGAATGCGGCGGTTTCCGGGCCGGTTGGCGCGCCGCTTTGCCGGGTGGGCGCGGAGGCTTGCGGCGGCGCTTCCATCCGGCCCGTTTCTCCCGCCGCGCCGGCAGGGGCTGCCTCGCCGTCCGAGGGCGCAACGGTTTCCGTCCCGCCCGTGAATGCGCCGGTTGCCCCGCCTTGCCGCGCCATCGGGGCTGCGGGCTCCTCCTCGGGCATAAGCAGCCCGTCAAGCGGGTATTCGCGCACGCAGGCGCGCATGGCGAAGCCGCTTTCAATGCACATCTCCCTTAGCGCGTCCGTGGCGAAGGGCGCGGGCTCCTCCCCGCCGTCCTCGCCCAGGCCCATGCGGTGTTGGCGCATGCGGCGCAGATAGGCCAAATCCGCGTCGTAGCCGCTAAGCTGGCCGCTTTCGCACCGGGCGGCGGCGCGCGCCGTTTGGGCCTCCAGCGCGTCTGCCTGCCGGGCTAGCATCCCTTCCGCGCGTGCATACGCGGGCGTGCCCGGCTGCATCTGCGCAAGGGCGCTTTCCTCGCGGTACAGCGCGTCGATCAGGCGGCCCTTCCACTCCTGCAGGGCGGCCAGGGCGCGCATGCGGCCATACTCCGCCGCATCCACGGTTGTATGCTCGCATTGCAGGGAGGTTTCCTCCAGGGCCAGGCGGTTTTGGCGCAGCAGCTCCCGGCTGCCGGGCAGGTATACCAGCTTGTTGATCAGCCCCAGCGGGCCCATGCCGCTGCCGTAGGCCGGGTTATTGATGGCCTCCGCCACCAGGGGATGCAGCTCGCGGTCGCGCACCACGGCCACGCGCGCCCGCGCGGGGTAGCGCCCGCCGCCCGTGCGCGCATCGTAGGCCGGCGCGATTTGGAAGCCGTGGCACAGGGCGTACACGTTCACGGTCAGGCTTTGCCGGTCGATATATTCGCTGAAATCCTGATAGGGCAGCCACAGGTCGCTCATAAAGGGATCGCCCTCAAAGCATAGCTGCGCCAGCCTTGCGGTGGCGCGCGTAACGGGCGCGCGTTCAAACGTATCGCAGGCATAGCGCCAGGGCGCGTATTGGCGCACGCCCTCGGCGCGCTTGGCGTTTAGGGTGAATAGCGCGGGGCCCTGGGTTCGCCCGCCCTCAAGGGAGCCAAGGATGCTTAGCTCCTGCATTACGCGGCCAAGCTGCTTTTGGCGCACGCACACGCTGTTCAGCTCGTTTACGCGCAGATAATCCTCCTCGAAGCGGGCGGGGTCGTAACGCTCGCCCATGGCGATGCGGGCCTTGATATAGGCCGTTACATGCGCGCAGCGCGCGGTGATGCGCAAGTCCCGCTCCACGCCGGCAAGCACGCCGCCGCCCCTGGGAAAGATGCTCTCCGGCACGGCCGCCGCCTGATGGCCCCCGCCGATGAGGTGCACGGCCAGCCGTTCGCCCATAAACGGCTGGTACTGCGGAAACATCGTGGCCCAGGCCCTGTCCACCGTAACCACTCCGCCGCGGAAGCGACCGTCCGGGGCAAAGCAGCGGCGCGCGTTATCGCCCGTGTAAAGCTCGGGCAGCTCGGCGCACAGCTTTTGGTGGTATTCGGTTTCATCCGTGGAAAAACCCTCGGGGGATACCCTGGCGCGGTTGCCCGGGGCGTTTCCCACATAGCTCATGTTCACAATCAATTCTACCGGGAAAATGGGCAAAAAGCTGCGAAAACGCGGGGGAACCCATCCGTCTGCCTGCGCGAAGGCGCGCTTGGCCCCGGCCCACAGGGCCGCCTCGTCCAGGCCCGCATAGCTGATAACGCCCGTTTGCCGGGTGGTGGTTCGCATGGCCGCGCCTCCTTTCTTCGCCGGCACGCTCAAATATCGTACACGAATTGCAGCTTGGGCAAAAGCCTGTCCACCCCAAGCTTGAGGTTGAGAATTCGCGGTTCGCCCGCGGCATGCAGGATGAAGGCCTGCCCGTCCCCGGCGCTAAGCATCAAAAGCAGCGGCTCCGCCCCGTCGCAGGTGGCGGCCATGCAGTAGCTAAGCGGCACGCCGGGATGCTCGCGCCGGTACAGCCCCGCCTCCTCAAAGGCCTGGGCGGGCGTGGCCAGCTCGGTATTGCGGCAGGTTTCAAACGTGCGGCGGTACAAAAAGCTGAGCGGGCTGTTCATGTGCGCCACGGGCAAGTGAAAACGGATCTCCAAAAACTGGCACATGGACACGTATTCCACAATGCTTGGGTGAAACTGCTTGGCCTTCGGGCCCAGGGGCACGGCCCCGTCCGTCCAGGGCACGGGCTGCCAAAAGGCATACCCCGGGCGCTTGCAGCCCGGCAGCACAAGCTTTTCATCCATGGGCGTGCGCAAATAGGTAAGCGGCCTGCGCCCCGTTTCCTTAATGGCCGTTTGCTGGAACCGTATCAGATAATCCCGCATGATGGGCGAAAGCGCCGTCTGCATGGCCCCTCATCTCCTAAAACGTAGTAACGCCTTCCCCGTCCGCCTCATCCCTGTAACGGATGAGCGCGGCGGCCTGGCCGGTGTACGGGTCGGTGGAAACATCCACCTCGCCAAAGGGACACGCAACCCTAAAGCAGCCCAGCGTATCCGGGCAGGGGTCCTTGAAATGAAGGCGCTTGAGCAAAAAAGCGCGCTGCTTTTCGGCCCGTGCGCCCGGGGCGGAAGCGTACAGCCACACGCCGCTTAACGCGCCGCCGCGAAGCTGGCATACGGGCGTAATCTCGCCGCCCGCTACGGGCCGGGGCAAAAGCGCCCAATCCCTGTTCTGCGCGCCGGAAAGGCGCTCGTTAACCTCCCTGGCCGGCATATGCGCCCAAAGCCGGGAGCCGTCCAAAAAGGTAAGCTCACCCGTTGTGTGGTTCAGCAAAGCAACTTCCCTTACCTTTCGTGCGTTGATACACAAAGTGTATCATCCGGCGGTGTGGCTGTCAACCGGGCGGGCGCGGCTTTGCGCCCGGCGCGCCCCTTGCAAGCGCCGCCGTTTTCGGGTATACTGAACGGGCCTGCTGTGATAAGCGGGTCTGTTTGCTATTGAAATCTATGAACGGTGATGCAGGAAAGGTGAGTGATTCCGGATGGCGTCTGACCTGGAGATCGCGCGCGGCGCAAGCCTGGAACCCATTATGGACATTGCGGCTGAGGCCGGGTTTGCGCCTCAGAGCGTATCCCCTTACGGCCGGTATGTGGCCAAGATCGACCAGCGCGCCTATGAGGATAAACCCCTCAAGGCAAAGCTGGCGCTGGTAACGGCCATTAACCCCACGCCCGCCGGGGAGGGCAAAACCACCGTGTCCGTCGCCCTGGCGGACGGCATGCGCGAAATTGGCAAAAACGCCATGCTCGCCCTGCGCGAGCCGTCCCTGGGCCCGGTGTTTGGCATGAAGGGCGGCGCGACGGGCGGCGGCTACGCCCAGGTTGTGCCCATGGAATCCATCAACCTGCATTTTACGGGCGATTTGCACGCCATAACCGCCGCCAATAACCTGCTGTGCGCCATGGTTGATAACCACATCCAGCAGGGCAACCAGCTTGGCATCGACCCGCGCAGGGTGTGCTTCCGCCATTGCCTGGATGTGAACGACCGCCAGCTAAGGCAGATCGTGCAGGGTATTGGCGGCACGCAAAACGGCACCCCCCGCGAGGACGGCTTTGACATCACCGCCGCAAGCGAGGTGATGGCTATCTTCTGCCTGGCGGCCGACCTGAAGGATTTGAAGGCGCGCCTGGGCCGCATCGTGGTGGCGCGCACCTATGCGGGCGAGCCCGTGACCGCCGCGCAGGTTGGCGCGGCGGGCGCGATGACCGCGCTTTTGCGCGACGCGTTCAGCCCCAACCTGATCCAAACCATAGGCCATACCCCCTGCCTGATGCACGGCGGCCCGTTTGCCAACATCGCGCACGGCTGCAACAGCGTGGCCGCCACCCGCCTGGCTATGCGCATGAGCGATTATACCGTGACCGAGGCGGGCTTTGGCGCGGATTTGGGCGCGGAAAAGTTTTTGGATATCAAATGCCGCATGAACGGCCTGTGGCCCAACGTAATTGTGCTGGTGGCCACCGTGCGCGCGCTTAAGCACCACGGCGGCGCGCAGAAGGGAACCTACGGCGAGCCCAACGAGCAGGCCCTGCGCGCGGGCATGAGCAACCTTATGAGCCATATCCAGAATATAAGGGACGTGTGGCAAACCCCCGTGGTGGTGGCCCTGAACCGCTTTGCCACCGACACGGAGGAGGAGCTTGCGCTGGTAAGCAATATGCTGCGCCAGGCGGGCGTGCCCTCGGCCCCGTGCAACGGCTGGGCCCAGGGCGGCAAGGGCGCAAAGGAGCTGGCCGCGCTTGTGTGCGCTACGGCGGACCAAAACCCCGCGGCCGAGCCGCATTTCACCTATCCCGACGAGGCCTCGCTTATAGAGAAGATACGCGCGGTCGCCAAGCGCGTCTACCACGCGGCGGACGTAACCTTCGCGCCCCAGGCGGAGAAGGACCTGGCGCAGCTGGAAAGGGAGGGCTATGCCGCCTGCCCCGTATGCATCGCCAAAACGCAGTACTCCATGAGCGATAACCCCGCCCTGCTGGGCGCGCCCGAGGGCTATACCCTTACCATACGCTCGGCGCGGCTAAGCGCGGGCGCGGGCTTTGTGGTGGCGTTCGCGGGAAGCATTATCGCCATGCCGGGCCTGCCCAAAACGCCCGCCGCCCTGGCCATTGACGTGGACGAGGACGGCGAGATCGTAGGCCTGTTTTAACAAACGATTTTTTTGGTATGAGGAGTGAATGCCTGTGCAGAACCTGCAAATGGAATTGTTACACCTGCTTCAGGAGGATTGCCGCCTGCCTTTGGAGAAGCTTGCGGTGATGACCGGCGCCAGCGTGGAGGCCGTGGCCGAAGTGATTGACGGTATGGAAAAGCAGGGCGTTATCCTGCGCTATTCCCCGGTGATCAACTGGGATAAGACCGACCGCGAGCGCGTGGAGGCCATGGTGGAGGTGCGCGTGACCCCCCAGCGGGATCAGGGCTTTGACGCGATTGCCGAGCGCATTTACCGCTTTGACGAGGTAAAAAGCGTGTACCTGATGAGCGGCGCTTACGACCTGCTTTTGCTGGTGGAGGCGCATACGCTTAAGGAATTGGCGTTCTTTGTGAGCGCCAAGCTGAGCACCCTGGAAACCGTTACCGGCACGGCCACGCATTTCGTGCTGAAGCGCTACAAAAGCGACGGCGTTGTTTTTGAAGGCAAAAACGACGATAAGAGGCTGGTGGTGACGGCGTGAGCTTCGATCCCTACCAGCATATGAACCCGGAAATTGTGGCGGTGCCCAAAAGCGGCATCCGCAAATTCTTCGACGTGGCGGCCACCATGCCCGGCGCGATCTCGCTGGGCGTGGGCGAGCCGGACTTTGTAACGCCCTACCACATCCGCAACGCGGCCATCAACAGCCTGCTGGACGGCGAAACGGCCTATACCAGCAACTGGGGCCTTCTTTCCCTGCGGGAGGAAATTGCCCGCTACATGCAGGACCGCTACCGCCTCTCCTACGACCCGGTGAAGGAAATTCTGGTCACTGTGGGCGCGAGCGAGGGAATCGATCTGTCGCTGCGGGCGCTGCTGGGCCCCGGCGACGAGGTGCTCATCCCAGAGCCCAGCTACGTAAGCTACGCGCCCGGCGTGATCTTTGCCGGGGGCAAGCCCGTGCCGGTGCCCACCAGCGAGCAAAACGGCTTCGTGCTCACCCCCGAGGCCATCGAGGCGGCGGTAACCCCGCGCTGCCGGGCGATTATCATGCCCTATCCCAACAACCCCACCGGCGCGGTGATTGGGCGGGAAATGCTCCAGCGCCTGCGCAACGTGTTTGTAAAGCATGACCTGGTTGTGATCAGCGACGAGATCTATTCCGAGCTTACCTATTCCGAGCAGGGGCACGTGAGCATCGCCAGCCTGCCGGAGATGCATGAGCGCACCATCGTTTTGAACGGCTTTAGCAAGTCCTTTGCCATGACGGGCTGGCGCATCGGCTACCTGTGCGCCCCTGCCGCCTTTGCCGACGTGATGTGCAAAATTCACCAGTATACCATCCTGTGCGCGCCCAGACAGGCCCAGGTGGCCGCCGAGGAGGCGCTCAGGCAGGGCCGCGAGGACGGCTATGCCGACGTGCTTGGCATGCGCGAAAGCTACGACCAGCGCCGTAGGCTGATGGTGAAAAGCTTCCGCGATATGGGCCTTAGCTGCTTTGAACCGCTGGGCGCGTTCTACGTGTTCCCCGGCATTCAAAAAACGGGGCTTTCAAGCGAGGCATTCTGCCAGCGGCTGCTGAAGGAAAAGCGGGTTGTGACCGTGCCGGGCACCGCCTTTGGCGCAAGCGGCGAAGGGCACATCCGGTGCAGCTATGCCACCAGCCTGGCGAAGCTTAGCGAGGCGCTGGAACGGATGGCGGAGTTTGTGGACGGGGTAATGGCTTGATTTTCCATTTTGCGGCTTGAGCCGTTCCCCAAGCGAGCCGGAGGGCCTTCCGCCCTTCGGCGGGCTTATTTGCAAGTCCCAAACAGATAACCCCAAGCCCTGCGCGCCCATGGCGCGCAGTGTGGGGTGCAGGGGCAATGCCCCTGCGGGGAAGGTGTTTTGATGATGAGAAAACGTGCGCTTTGCTGCCTTGTGGCGGCGGTTCTCGGAATTTTGCCTTGCTGGTCGCTTGCCGAGGGCGATACGGAGGAGGTGTCCATCACCATTTTTGACGAGGGCGGCAACGTGGTCGTCGGCGATCCCACGCCCGAGCCGGAGCCCACGCCCGAGCCCACGCCGGATCCGGCGCTGCCGGTGTATCAGCCGGACGGCTCCATCCTGCTTACCATGAGCTTTACCGGCGATGTGACCATCGGCTCCAACGTGCAATCCGGCGGCACGTCCATTTTTGAAAAGGAGCTGAAAAAGCAGAACGGGGATATCCATTTTCCCTTCCGCAACGTAAGCGATATCCTTAAAGCGGACGACCTGACCATGGTCAATTTTGAGGGCACGCTTACCACCGCGGGCCGTAACCCGGAGAAGAAGAACAATAGCTTCCTTTTCCGGGCCGATCCCAGCTATGTGGATATGCTGCCAAGCGGCGGGGTGGACACCGTATCGCTGGAGAATAACCACGTTTTGGATATGGGCCAGGAGGGCCTGGCCGAAACCAAGCGCGTGCTGACGGAGGCCGGCATTCCCTACGCCAGCGAGGGCGAGCCCGCCATCCTTACCGTAAAGGGAGTAAAGATCGGCAGCCTGGCGTACCAAACGTTTGGCGGCAGGCATGACGAGCTGATCGGCAAGGTGCCCGGCGATATCCAGGCCCTGCGCGACCAGGGCTGCCAGATTGTGATTGTGAGCTATCACTGGGGCGAGGAAAAGGATTATGCGCCCAACAGCAACCAGGTTCGCCTGGGCCGCGCCACCATTGACGCGGGGGCCGACCTGGTGGTGGGCCATCATAGCCACCGCATCAACCCTATCGAATACTACAACGGCCGTTATATCTGCTATTCGCTGGGCAATTTCAGCTTTGCGGGCAATACTAAGCCCGACGATATGGCTACCTTTATTTTCCAAATCCGCATGCGCATCCGCGACGGCGTTGCCACAAGCGAGGCCATTAAGATCATCCCCTGCCGCATTTCCAGCCGCACCGATTATAACGACTTCGCCCCCACCCCCTACACCAAGGACACCAATATTGAGGCCGTTTTGCGCACGCTCAAGCAAAACGGCAAAAACCTGGACTACGCCCTTGAGGAATACCCCCTCAAATGGCCCGACGAGGACTAACCCAAGGGGAAGAAAAGCAGGCTTGGCCCGGCGGCAAGGGAGCCGCCGGGCTTTTTGGGCTCAAAAAAAGGGCCCCTTTGCGGCGACCCTCCATATTGCGCCAGGCTGCAAGGAACGGCCTGGCTTTGCGTTTGCTGGGCACGCGCCCGGCTGCCAAACGCCGCGGCACGGAGGAAGCCGTCCTCCGTGCCGCGGCGTGCGAATTGTGTTTAAAATACCTTGACCCTTTTCATCAGCGGGATCAGCGCCGCGCCAATAATAACGCCGCTTAGCCCCTGCACCAGGTTGGGCACAACCGCGCCCGCAGCCGCCGCCAGCCCGTAGCCAAGCGCCAGCCACTCCACCACAAAGTAGCCCGCCACCATCACCAGCTCCGCCGCGATCAACAAAAGGACCGTGAGCCAGTAGGGCTTTTTGCCGCTAACGGCGTATACCGCCACCACGGCCACAAGCCCCTTGATGATAAACGTGGGCAGGATATACAGCGTGTACCCGCCCAGCAGGTCCGCCAGCATGCTGCCAACCGCGGCGGCAGGCACGCTGGCCCAGCCCAGCAGCGCCGCGCCCAGCAGGATAAAGCCGTCGCCCAAATGGATATACCCCTGCGTGATGGATACCGGCAGCTTGAAGAAATAGGTCGCCACAAAAATCAGGGCCGCCAGCATACCGCCGTAGGCCAGGGCGATCCCCTTTGCGTTGCGGTTACGGCTCATTGAAAACGCCTTCCTTTTTGTATTGCGCATTTTGGGCCGCCAATACGCCCAGGTGCCTGTCCTCCTCGGAGGCGATCATCAAAAGCGCCTCGCGCGCGGACGGGTTTTCGGCTATGGCGGCGAACTCGCGGTATTTTTGGGCCGAAATGGCCTCGCAGCGCATGGCGAAGCGCAGCATGCGCTCCACGCTTTCAAGCAGGCCCTGGCGCGCCGCGCCCATCAGCCCGCCTTCAAACAACACGTTTTGCGCGGCCGCCGCCAGCGCCATGCGGCGCTCGGGCGCAACGCCGTCCTCGCCGCATAGCGCGCGAAACTGGCGCAGGTGTTCCAGCTCGTCCCGGCGCAGCCTGTCCAAGCCTTCATACAGCGCTTCGCCCTGGCGGCCAAGCTGCCGCATCAGGTTTAAGGCGCGGGTGTAGAGCTGCACGGCGGATGATTCCATCTCGCACGCCATAATGAGCGCCTCCTGAACGGTTGAAACCTGCACGCGTTTCACATCCCTTCTTTTGCGGGCCGGAGCCTGGGCTTACTTGTCGGCCAGGTAAGCGTTCAGCTTTTCAATCAGCGCATCCGCGTCGGAGCCGTGGACGGCGCAGGCGTCCTCAATGGGCTCCGCCGTGGCGTGGGGGCAGCCCAGGCAATGCATGCCAAACTCCATAAAAATGCGCGCGGTGCCGCGATCCAGGCTGAGCACCTCGCCGATGGACATGCGCTTATTCACAGTCATGTTGATTTGCCTCCTTATCTGGTTTTGCCCCATTGTGGGGGACGAGCCTATCTTACATCGGCAAAAGGGGATTGTCAATGCTTCGCGCCGCCTGCGGAAGCCCCCAAAAGGCCCAGGCCGTCGACAAAGCTCGCCTGCGGCGATCTTTTCCGCCGAAACAGGGTTCACCTGCGCCTATGGCGCGGGCGGTGAACCCTGCAAGGAAACCTTGCTACGCAAGGCTTCCGAAACTGACGCACATGTCGTCAGTTTCG
>URUF01000069.1 GCA_900550955.1 uncultured Eubacteriales bacterium
GGCAGTGGCCAGAACGACGATTGAGGTTGCGGGTCTGCGGCCCTCCAAGCCTCCCCATGGGGTTTATTGACAGGCAAGCGCCCGGCGGATGCTATCTCCGCCGGGCGCTTGCCTTGTAAGCCTTTTACTGTTCCAGCTTGACCAGGTATTCCGCGGTGCCCTCCTCAAGCTTGCGCTCCTGCGTTAGACGGAAGCCGTGCCGCTGGTAAAAGCGGATGGCCCGCGCGTTCTTTTCCAGCGCCCACAGGAACGCCGCGCGCTTTTGGGTAAGGGCGAAATCGATCAGCGCCGCGCCAATCCCCCTGCTTTGGAAAAAGGGGTCAACGTAGAGCTTTTTGATTTCATTCCCCTGGATTTGCACAAAGCCCCGCACAAGCCCGTCGTCGTAAGCGAAGATAGCGCCAAGCGCCGCGGGGTCGTTCAAGTAGGCTTCGGCAGTTGGCAGCACCTGCATTTCCCCAAAGGAGAACTGCTCGTCCCCGAAAATAGGAAAAAAGTTCACGCGATTGTTAAACACCAGGATTTCCGCGATGCGGGATACATCCTCCGCGCGCGCTTGCCGGATATACATATGCCGTTCAGCTCTCCTTCAGCACGGATTGCAGGTGATCTATATAATACTGGGGAGTAAACGCCTCCCCCGTGGCGCGCTTAAGCAGCTCGGCGGGCGGATAGAGCTTGCCATAGCGGTGCACATGGCTGCCCAGCCATTGGGCGATGGGCGCAAGCTCGCCTTTTGCAAGCAGCGCGTCCACATCCAGGTCGCGGCGCATGGCGTGCAGGAACTGCGAGGCGTAAGCGCTGCCCAGCGCATAGGTGGGGAAGTAGCCAAACATGCCCTCCGACCAGTGCATATCCTGCAAAACGCCCACGGTATGGTTGGGCACGTCCAGGCCCAAATACTCCTTGTACAGGGCGTTCCAGGCCTCCGGCAAATCCTTGGTGGATAGCGTGCCGGCCACAAGCTGCTTTTCCAGCTCATAGCGCGCCATGATATGCAGGGGATAGGTAACCTCGTCCGCCTCGGTGCGCACAAGAGAGGGCTGCACGCGGTTGGCGGCGCGGATGAGCGCCTCGTCGCTTACGCCGTCCAGCGCTTCGGGGAAAAGTTCGCGCAGCGTGGGCGCGAGAAAGCGCAGGAAGCCCGCGTTGCGGCCCACCAGATTTTCGTAGAAGCGGCTCTGGCTTTCGTGCATGCCCATGCTTGCGCCATCGGCCAGGGCGGTGTACTGGTATTCGTCTGCGATGCCCAGCTCGTACAGGGCGTGGCCGCCCTCGTGGATGACGCTGTACATGGAGGACAGGAAGGCGTTTTCATAATAGTGCGTGGTGATGCGTACATCGTACTTGCTGAAGCCCTGGGTGAAGGGATGCTCGGTTTCCGCCAAGGCGCAGCGGGCGGTATCCAGGCCCATTGCCCGCATAAGATAGGCGGACAGGGCGCGCTGGCTTTGCACAGGGCAGGCGGCGGAGAGAAACGCGGGCTGCACAGAGGGGGTATGGCTGGCAAGCATGGGCGTAATTTGGCTGCGCAGCATGGCAAACAGCGCGTCCAGCGTGGCGGAATCCATGCCCTTTTCATAGGAATCCAGCATTACATCATAGGCGGGGCGGCTTGCGTCGCGATAGCCCGCGAAGCGGCGCGAATACTCCAACACCTGCTTGAAAACGGGCTCAAACATGGCGTAATCGCCAGCCGCCTTGGCGGCGCGCCAGCGCTCGCCGCATTCGTTGGTAATGCGCACGTAGGCGGCGTACTCCTCCATGGGAATGCGCGTTAGCTCGTCCAAATCCTCCCGAAGGAGCTGGACGCGGCGCAGGGTGGCCGCATCCAGCTCCTGACTGCGGCCCCATAGGCCGTCCAGCAATTCCCGCGCCTTTGGGTTCACCAGCGCGGCATAGCGTTTCTGGCTCAAAAAGGAAAGGGTAAGGCCGCGCGCCTCGCCCGAACCGCTGGGCGAAACCGTGGCGCCGTCAAAGGACAGGCAGCCGATGGCGTGGTTGTAGGCATGCAGCTCCATTTCAAGCTGGGTAAGCGCTTTTTTCATTGCGGTAAGTTCCATAAAACGGCCCTCCTGAATTGTGATAATCCATTTCATTTGGTAGTTGCAGGCGCATTATACCGCCCCTGGAAGCGCTGTGTCAAACAGGGCCTGCGGGCAGGCGCAGGAAATACCTGCTCTTAAAGCAAAACCGCAATGCCCGTGCGCCCTTGCGCGACCACGCGGCTTTTTTACAATGGAACCAACCAAACCAAATCATACATAAGGAGGTTGGCATTTCATGGAGTATGGGTATATTCGCGTGTCCACAAAGGAGCAAAACGAGGATAGGCAGTGCATCGCCCTGGAGGAATGGGGCATTAAGGCCAGGAGCATGTATGTGGATAAATGCTCCGGCAAGGACTTTGAGCGGCCGCAGTACCGCAGGATGGTGCGCAGGCTCAAGGAAGGGGATACGCTGGTGGTAAAAAGCATAGACCGCCTGGGCCGCAGCTATAAGGACATTATGGAGCAATGGCGCGTGATTACCCGTGAAAAGCAGGCGGCCATTGTGGTGCTGGATATGCCGCTTTTGGATACGCGCCGCAACCGCGACCTTACCGGCACGCTGATTGCGGATATTGTGCTGCAATTATTAAGCTACGTGGCGCAAACCGAGCGGGAGATGATCCGCGCGCGCCAGGCCGAGGGCATTGCGGCGGCCAAGGCGCGCGGCGTGCATTTTGGCAGGCAGAAAAAGCCCGTTCCGGAAAATTTTCGCGAGGTGGTAGGGCTTTGGCGCGACAAACAAATCAGCTGCGAGGAGGCCCTTAGGCGGCTGGAGGTGAGCCGCAGCTATTACTTTAAGGCAATCAAGCAGATGCAGCTATAAGCGCGCTTACAGCACGTTTTGCGTTGTAAACAGGTAAACGACGTAGTACGCGCCGGAAAGCAGGTGCCAGCCAAGCAGCGCAAAGCCGGCGGCGCGCCGGGCGTCCGGCCGGGCATGGGCGCTTTTTCCCCCGCTCTGCGCGCGGAAAAAGCGGATTATCGCCACAACCCACATCATCAGCGCCGCGCCCATCATGCCCCAGCCAAAGTTGCCGTCCGCGGCCCGGCGGCCATTTTCCCCCAAAATAAGGAACTCGATAACGCCGACCGCGTCAAATACCAGCGTGAGCCAAAAGAAGGTATCGCGCTCCCCAGCCTTGCGATAGGCCCAAAGCACATAGAGGGGAAAGGCCTGAATGAGCAGCGTGCTTAGCGCCACGCGGCAAAGCTTGCCAATGGAAAGCTCCAGCACCATGTCCCCCTGGGAGGGCACGATGATGCCGAAATAGTACATGTACTGCACAAGCATAAACACCACCGCGGGCAGCACGCAAAGGATGATTTGCCCGAAAAAGCGGCTGTTTTTGGGATGCCTGATCCACTGATACAGAAAAAACAGGCACGCTGCCGGCAGAAACGCCTGCATAAAGGTGGGCTTGGCCAGGAGGCTCAAAAGCAGCAGGACGCCAAGCGCCACGGGCTTGCGCCAGGGCAGCAGCGCCCGCTCCTTCTGCGTGGGCAGCAGGCGGGTGAAGGCATCGTAGCAGTGGGCGGTATAGGGCACGCACAGGAGCATAAACACCATGGCGATCATCTGCGTGCAGCTATGCCAGGTATTGGGCGAGCCCACGCCCAGGTAGACCGTGGGGTTATAAAACGGCACGCACAGGCAGGAAACCATGGCGCATACGCCGCTAAGCAGCGCGATGCGCGCAGGCCCCAGCCTTTCTTCCAGATAGAGGCTGAACAGGCGGTGAATCAGCCATAGCTCGGCAGCCTTGCATAGCGCGGTGATGAGCGCGGCGGCCACATCCAGCGGCATGCCGGTAAGCAGGAGAAGGGCTACCAGCCCATGCCATAAAGGATGCGCGCCATGGTGCAAAAAGCTGGTGGGGTCGCGGAAATCGCCCTCGGCAGCCCAGGTGGCGTGGATGCTGATATCGCTGGCGGGGCGCTGGCACAGCTGATAGAACAGCGCGAAGGACAACGCAAAAAAGAAGAACACAACCGCCCATTTCCAAGGGTCAACGCGCTCGCGGCGGCGCGCCAGCGGGTTTGGGTCAATCGGCGGCATGGGCATTCTCCTCGTAGGGCTCGATCAGGCGATAGACCTTGTAGCCGCTCATATCTGTAAGCCGCTCATAGCCGTTGACGGGGCATTTGAGGTGGTCGGTCAAAATCCAATAGCTTTTGCCCGTGGTTTCGGTGGTAAACCAGCCGTGTTGCAGGCCAAAGCCGGGGTGGATTTCCTCCATGGCCTGCAGGGTGTCCACATCCATGCGGATGGTGTTGGTAAGCGGGTTGGAGGCGTCAGGGTCGTAAACGAGATAGGTTGCGATGGTTTCGGAAAGATCGGCGCTGGCCTCGGCCTTTTCAAAGCGGGCGGGCTCGCCATAGGCGGCTACGGGCGGCAACGCCGCCAGCACTGCCAACATGGCCGCCATGGCCGCCGCGCCCACGACGGGCACAATGTAGCGGCGGCGAATGGCCAGGTAGGCCATGACCAGCCATAGGAAGGGCGAAAGGGTGCGAAAATCGCTCCAGTCGTTGGTTTCGTAGAATATGGCGATAACGCCAAACATAACCGCAAGCAAAAGGAAGCAGGAAAACAGCTCCCAGTCCAGCCCGGTTTTCAGGCGCACACGGCGGTTTTCATCGCGCACGGGGCGCGCAAAGGCCAGCGCCAGGCAGATAAGCGTGAGGCCGCAGTACATCCAGTGGAAGGCGATTTCCATGGGGGAGCCCATGGTGTTCAGAAAGTAGTCGAACAGATTGGACTTTGTGTGGCTTAACAGCATTTGCACCATGGCGGAAAGGTTGTCCGCGCGCAGCAGGTGGTACAAAAAGCCCTGGGTATACGGCGCGGTGATGGCGCTGGTAAAGAAATAGCACGCCGCCGTAACCGCGACGGAAGCAAGCGCCGCCAGCGCCATGCGCCAGCCGGGCTTGAAACGGCTGTATACCAGCACGACCGGCAGAAACAGCACGAAATACGTAATGCGGTAAATGCAGGCGATGGCCACGGTAAGGCAGCACAGGGCCATCATCCACGGGTTGCGCTTTTGGTGATAGCGCAATAGAAAGGCCAGATAGAAAAGAAGGAGCGCATAGTTAAACAGCTCCGTCATGGAGGTTATGCAGTACAGCACGATGGGCATGTACAGCGTAAGGAAGCCGGTTAAGAGCAGCGCGGTAGCGGGCCTGGGCCTTTCAAGGGCGCAGAAGGCCAGGCTGCCCAGGGAAACCCATACCGCGTTACAGATCATAATGGTGTTGTAGCTAAGGCCAAACAGCTTGACAAACCAGCCGTACAGCAAAATGGGGGTAATGCCGTGCGCGCCCAGCGTGCCATATTTGGGAAATTCCTCAAACAGGCCCGTATAGCCGGTGCGGAACCCAACGGCGTTCCAGCTGAACAGCGCGCGCCAGTAATCCAGCTCGTCCGTCCAGACGGGGTAGGTCATAAAGGCGTTTTTGTGAATGAGCAGCGAAACGGCGCCCAGCAGCATAAAGGGGGCGAAAACCATCAGCCCCCAGCAAAGCAGGGTGCAAGCGCGGCGCTTTGCGCCCATATCGCGCAGGGAAAGGTTCATCAGCCGTACCGTCCTTTCCAAAATTGAAAATGGGAAACGAAAACAGTATACCATGCGGGATGCTTTGCCGCAAGCTTACGGCGCTTCCACGGGCAGATGCATGAGGCCGTCGGCCTCGTTCCAGGGGACGGCGTAGCCCGCGCCATGGGAACAAAACACGCTGCCGGAGGGGTTTTGCGTATCCGCGCCGCAGTGGTAAGCAAGCTCGCGGATAACCTCGTCGGGATTGTGGCACAGGTCGTAGCCGTCCGGCTGAAGTTGGATGTTGCCCCTGCCATGGGTGGCGGCGCGCAGCTTGGCGGCATAGGCCATGAACGTGCTTACCGGGCCGCGGCCCGCGATGCGCGCTTCCCCGCCCGCATGCTCGGGCGGTTCGCATGCGCCGCAAAGCGAGGCCACCTCCGTCATCACACGGCCAAGGCAATCCGCAGGCACGGTGATGGAAAAGCGGTAGAAGGGCTCCAGCAGCACGCTTTGGGCCTTCATCAGCCCCTGGCGGACGGCGCGGTACGTGGCCTCGCGGAAATCGCCGCCCTCGGTATGCTTGAGGTGCGCCCTGCCGGAGAGCAGCGTGATTTGCACATCCGTGAGCGGGGAGCCGGTGAGCACGCCCCTGTGCGCGCGCTCAAGCACATGGGTGCGGATCAGGTTTTGAAAGTTGAGGGGCAAATCGTCCACGTGGCATTGGCTTTGGAAGGAAACGCCGCTGCCGCGCGGCGCGGGCGAAAGCCTCAGGTGCGCCTCGGCATAATGCCTGAGGGGTTCGTAATGGCCGCAGCCCACCACGGGCGCGGCGATGGTTTCCTTGTACAAAACCAAGGGCGGCAAAAACCGCACGCTAAGCCCAAAGCGGTTTTGCAGCACCTGCGCGAGCACCTCGGTTTGCACGGCGCCCATCACCTGCACGGTTACGGCGCCGTGCGCCGCATCCCAGCTCACGCCCAAAAGCGGATCCTCGTCCTCCAGAATGCGCAGCTTTTCCATAAGCTGCGCGGGCGCGACACCCTTGGGCGGCTCCACGCGGGCCGCCAGCACCGGCATGAAGCGCCAGCGCGCCCGCTCCCCGCCCAGCGCGCCGTCCGCAAGCTGCTGGCCGCATTTGGTCGCGCTAAGGCCGGTTACCCCTACCGCGTCGCCCGGCAGGGCCTTTTCGACCGTGGTAAAGCGCTCGCCCTGATAGAGGCGCAGCTGGTTGACCTTTTCCACGCTGTCGCCAAACCGGAACACATCGCGCGGACGCAGCGTGCCCTGCGTAATTTTGAGGAACGTCACGCGCTCGCCGTTGGCGGCGTGCCGCACCTGGTACACCCATGCCCTGAAGGGGGCGTCCGGCCCCATGCCGCCGGGTTCGGGCATGGCGCCGGCCAGGCATACAAGGGCGTCCAAAAGCGCGTCCACGCCAAGGCCCGCAAGCGCCGCGCCGGTTAGCAGCGGGCATGGGCCGGGCCGCCCGGCAAGCGCGCGCCAGGCGGCCTGCGGGGTGGCCTGGCCCGCCAGGTAGGTTTCCAAAAAGCCGTCGTGCAGCAGGGCCAGCTGCTCAAAATCGGGCACGCCGTTTTGAATGCGCACAAAGCCCGGCGTAAGCCGCGCGGCGATCTGCGAAAGAACGCGCGCCTCGTCGTAGCCGGCAAGGTCGGTTTTGTTGACGAACAGTACGCAGGGCACGCCGTATTGCCGGCAGAGCAGCTCAAACAGCGAGGCGGTGTGCGCGGGTATGGCGGCCGTGCCGTCGATCACCAGCACGGCCATATCCAAAACGGAAAGCGCGCGCTCGGTTTCGGCGGCAAAATCGGCGTGGCCCGGCGTATCCATCAGGGTAAAGCGCTGGCCCTGCCAGGAAAACCAGGCCTGGTTGGAAAATACCGTGATGCCGCGGGCGCGCTCGATTTCGTCGGCATCCAGCAGCGTATCGCCATGATCAACCCGGCCAGGCGCGCGGGTAACGCCCGCACGGTAGAGCAGCTGCTCGGACAGCGTGGTTTTGCCCGCGTCCACATGGGCCAGAATCCCCACGGCAAGCGGCCTGGACATGAAAAGCGCTCCTTTCCGGCAAGGGGACTACTTGAACACCTGATAAACGCCGCACTTTAGATACTGTGTTTCAGGGGACGAGGGCAGGATGGGATGGTCGCGCCCCTGCGTGCGCCACTCGATTTGCCTAAGCTGCACGCGCGCGTCCTTTTGCGCGTCCAGAAGCATGTTTTGAAACAGCGGCGGCGTAACGTGCTGGCTGCATGAGCAGGTGACCAGGAAGCCGCCGTCGCGCACAAGCTTCATGCCGCGCAGGTTGATTTCCTTGTAGCCGCGCAGCGCGCCCTCCACGGCGGAGCGCGTTTTGGTGAAGGCGGGCGGGTCCAGGATGACCACGTCGTAGCGCTCCCCACGGTCCTGCGCGGCGCGCAGATAGTCAAACGCGTTGGCGCATTCAAAGCGCACGCGGCTTTCCAGGCCGTTCAGGCGGGCGTTTTCCGCCGCGCATTCGCAGGCGTAGTCGCTGATGTCCACGCCGGTAACCTCACGCGCGCCGTAACAGCCCGCGTGCAGGGCAAAGCTTCCGGTGTGCGTAAAGCAATCCAGAACGCGCATGTCCTTCACAAACGGGGCAATGGCCGCGCGGTTTTCCTTCTGATCCAGGAAGAAGCCGGTCTTTTGCCCCTCCTTCACATCCACCCAGAAGCGCACGCCGTTTTCGGCCATTTCCACCCTATCGGGAACGGCTCCGTACAGCAGGCCCGTCTGCTGCGAAAGCCCCTCCAGCTCGCGCACGGGCACGTCGTTGCGTTCGTAAATGCCGCTGGGATGGAGCTCGTCCACCAACGCGGAAACAATATCCTGCTTGAATGCCTCCATGCCTAGGCACAGCACCTGCAAAACGATCACATCGCCAAAGCTGTCGGCAATAACGGCGGGCAAGCCGTCGCTTTCGGCAAAAATCAGCCGGCAGGAGTGCAGGTCGGCAAAAAGGCGGCGGTAATCGACTGCGCGCTTCACGCGCGCGCGGATGAAGGCGGCGTCGATGGGCTCGTCCTGGCGGCTTAGGATGCGCAGGCTGATTTGCGAGCGGGGATTGTACACCGCCATGGCCAGAAATTTGCCCCGGCTGGAGAGCACGCGCACCACGCCGCCGTCGGTCACGGTTCCATCCACCCGGTCAATATCGCTGCGGAATACCCAAGGATGGCCGCTGTATACGCGGGCTTCCTTATTTTTGTGAAGAACAACGTTGGCCATATTTGCCTCCCATAAATGCAAAAATCACATGTATTATAGCACACAATGCGCGCGCTGTGGTACAATAAGAAACGATTTGACCTTGGGAGAGGATGAACGGATGCGCAACGTGGTGCTGATTGGAATGCCGGGCTGCGGGAAGAGCACGGTGGGCGTGCTGGCCGCCAAGGCGCTGGCTATGGATTTTGTGGACACGGATTTGCTGTTGCAGCGCCAAAGCGGGAAGCCCTTGCAGCGCATGGTGGACGAGCTGGGCGCGGAGGGCTTTTCCCGGGCGGAGGAGCGCTGCGTGCGCGGCCTTGAGGCGGCGCATACGGTGATTGCCACGGGCGGCTCGGTGGCGCTGGAGGACGGGGCGATGGCGCATCTTAGGCAAAACGCGCTGATTGTGTTTTTATCCCTGCCTTATGAGGCTGTTGAGAAAAGGCTGAGGAACATCAAAACGCGCGGCATCGCTATGGAAAAGGGCCAAACCCTGCGTGATTTGTACGACCTGCGCCAGCCCGCCTACCGCAAATGGGCGGACGTGGTGCTGGAGGCCGATGGGCTTGGCGTGGAGGAAACGGTAAGCAGGCTTGTGAAGGCCGTGCGGGAAAACGCAACGATGTAGGAGCGGCAAAAGGCGCAATCGGG
>URUF01000070.1 GCA_900550955.1 uncultured Eubacteriales bacterium
GGCGCAATCCTCGGCGGAAAAGATCGCCGCAGGCGAGCTTTTTCGACGGCCTGGGCCGCCCAAAGCAGATGCGTTCTGCTTTGGGCGGCTGTCTGTTTCATCCGGCTTTACAGCGTTTTCCTGTACAGCCTGGCGGCATACTCCGTGCCCGGCGCTTGAATTTCGCCGGTGGGCGCAAAGCCCAGCTTTTCAATCACCCGCTGGGACGCGCCGTTAAACAGGTATGCGCTCGCGGCCATTTCGCGGGCCATATCCCGCTCGCGCACCCAGCGCATCAGGCCGCTTGCCGCCTCGGTGGCGTATCCGCGGTTGCGGTATGCCCGGTGAATCACATAGCCAATCTCCAGGCGGCGCGGCGCGTCCGCGGGCATCAGGTGCATAATGCCAATCAGCCGCCCGCTTTGCTTTTCTTCCAGAAAAAACCGTCCGTCATAGTCCTCAAAAAGGCTGTCAAAATCCTTTACAAACGCCTCGTCTTTCTTCGTATAGGGCGGATAGCCGCCGTCATCGCGGCAGGTTTGGGCGTCGGTAAACATGTCAAAGAAGGCGTCCGCGTCGCTGGGCTTGGGCCTGCGCACAATCAGCCTTTCGGTTTCCAAAACCGTCATGGTTTTCTTTCCTCCATAAGGCTACTCCATCAGCCGAAGCAGCGCCGCATTCTGCATTTCCAGCCCGCGCGCGGTCAGGGCAAAGCGCCTGTGTCCAGGCGTTGCGCCAAGCCATTGTCCCAGCCCTTCGCGCACAAGGCGTTCCAGCGGCCCGCCGTAGCGGGCCGTAAGCGCCATGCCGTGCCTTTCCAGGAAGGCGCGCTCGCTCACGCCCTCCGTCATGCGCAGGCCCAGCATCATGGTTTCAAACATGGCTTCCTGCGCGCTAATAGGCGTGCGTTGCGCAACCGCCTCCCCGTCCGTTTGCATCGCCGCGATGTAGCGCCGCAAATCACTGGTGTTGGCGCGCCTGACGCGCGCCGCGCCCCCTGCCGCTTCGTCCGCATCCGGCGGCAGCATGCTGTGCGCAGCCGCGCCCAGGCCCAGATACCAGGCGCCCTGCCAGTACCCAAGGTTGTGGCGGCAGGCATGGCCGGGCCTGGCGAAGTTGCTGATCTCATAGCGCTCATAGCCTGCGCCCGCCAGCCACCGCGCGCCCTGCTCGTACATCTCCGCCGTTTCTTCCTCATCAGGCAGGAGCGCCCTTCCCTGCTCCACCATGCTTTCCAGCGGCGTGCCTTCCTCCAAAATAAGGCTGTACGCCGAAACATGCTCCGGCGCCAGCGCCACGGTCGCCTCCATGGATTCACGGTAGGCCTCAAGCGTTTGCCCCGGCAAGCCAAACATCAAATCCAGGTTCAGGTTGTTGATTCCGCAGGAACGCGCCAGGCGCACGGCGCTTTTTGCCTGCGCAAAGGTGTGGATGCGCCCAATGCCGCGCAGCAGCCCGTCCTGGGCTGCCTGCACCCCCAGCGACAGGCGGTTTAGGCCATAGCGCATAGCCGTTTGCAGCCAGTCCGCCTCAAGCGTTCCGGGATTGGCCTCCGCGGTAAACTCCGCGCCCGGCAGCAGGTCAAAGCAAGCGCGAAGCGTACCAAGCACCTCCGCCATTTCCCGAAACGGCACAACGGAGGGCGTCCCGCCCCCCAAAAACACGGAGCTTACCTTTGCGCCCGCATATTTTTCGCCCGCCAGGCGAATTTCTTTTTGCAGCGCAAGGCAATACGCCGCAACGGTTTCGGCGTTTTCAGGCCCGGATACAAAGTCGCAGTAAAAACATTTCCTTTTACAAAATGGAAAATGGAGATATAATTGCAATATCACAATCGTGCTCCTCCCGGCGCGATTATACCACACACCTTTAGGAGGCTGCAATATGCTGGCAATCGAACACGGCTTTGAAACCATTGTACGTTTCTGTATTCTTCTCATCGAACTGGCGGGTATCGCAGTGATCGTAATCAGCATGGTACAGGGCTTTATCGGCTACATCCGCAAGCAGGAGCAAACGCGCATCCAGCTTGCGCAGGGCATTATGCTGGGCCTGGAATTTAAAATTGGCAGCGAGGTATTGCGCTCCGTTATCATCAGCGGCTGGACCGAGCTTGGCACGCTGGCGGCCATCATCCTGCTCAGAAGCCTGCTCACCCTGCTTTTGCATTGGGAAATTGACGTGGAGGAAAAGCGCCAGAGGGAGCGCGCAGGCCTTCTGTCGGCTGAAAAAGCCGCCAATTCCCAGGCGTAAGGCCTTCCCCTATCTTTTTGTTACCTAGGAGGCTTCCATGACGACCAACCGCCGCACCGGGGCAGGGCGTTTCCTCAACGCCGCCGTTTCCAAACGCATACTGGCCGTTATCAGCGTAATCTGGCTGATTGCGATGCTGCTGCCGGTGTTTGCCCTATCCTTTTACGCCTATCCCACGCATGACGATTTTCCCAACGTGCGCCTGGCCAGCGAGGCCTGGGCCCGTACCGGGAGCCTTCTAAGTACGATGGGCGCGGCGTGGGAGCAAACCCTGCGCGATTACAATACCTGGCAGGGCACGTTTGTAGCCATGTTCTCCTGCGCGTTTCAGCCGCTTGCCATATCTGTGGAATTGTTTTGGCTTACGCCGGTAAGCGTGCTGGCGCTATTGATGCTGTCTGCCTGGTATCTGGTAAGGCAGTTGGCGCGTTGCGTGCTGAACGTGGACGTTTCCACGCAGCTTGCGCTCTATGCCCTGCTGATGACGCTCCTTTTGCAATACGCCCCCGGCCTGCGTGAAATGCTCTATTGGCAATCCGCCATCCAGTATACCTTAAGCCTGGTGATGCTGATGTTCCTTCTGGGGCTGATGCTCAGGCTGCATATGCCCCAGGGGCGCGTTGCCTACGCCCTTAGAGCCCTGGCGGCGTTCCTTTGCGCGTTTGCGCTGGGCGGGCTGCCCTATCCGCTGGCGCTGGGCTGCACGGTAGGTATGGCGCTGATTGCCGCGTGGTGCCTTCGCAGGCGCTCGCCCGCCGGGCTGGCCGCCGTTCTTGGTTTTTTGGGCATTCTGGCCGCGCTGGTCATTGTGGTAATCGCGCCGGGCAACTATGTCAGGCAGGCGCGTGTGGGCGATAGCATGAACCCGGTTCTGGCCGTCGTTCACAGCCTGGTGGAAAGCCTGTCCTGCACCGCCGGCTGGCTGGGCCCGCAAACGCTTGGCGCTGCGCTTTTGATGGCGCTATTGCTGTGGCGGCCGCTAAAAAGCTGCCGCGTCCGCTTCCGCAATCCCGGCTGGTTCAGCTTTTTCAGCTTTGGCGTGCTGGCGGCCAGCTATGTGCCGCCTATTTACGCCACCGGCGTGGATAGCTATAAGCTGGACCGCATTGTGGGCAGCCTTTACATGCTGTACGCCCTGCTTTTGTTTTTAAACCTGGCGTACTGGCTGGGCTGGCTTGCGCAGCGCGCGCAGGCTTGGGAAATGCCGCCCGTGCGCGTATGGCGGCTTGGCGTATGCGCGGGCCTGCTTGCCTGGGGCCTGTTTGCCAATGGGGCCGTAATGGCTACGCCCACGCTGTCCGCCGCGCGAAGCCTGCTTACCGGCGAGGCCGCCCGCTATCACAGCGAAATTCTGGCCCGCCAGGAGGCCATCGCGCGCGCCGGTTCCCTTGCGGAGGCGCAAAGCGCCGTTCAGCCGCTGAGCGCGCAGCCCAACCTGCTGCCGTTGGATCAGCTCGTCTACCAGAACGAAACCCTTCTTCCTGGCGATATGCACCGGTTTTTCCGCGTGCAGGAGCTGTGCGGGCAATATGGCGCGGGGAAGATTCCCGAAGCGGAATGGCAGGCATTGGATGCCTGGTCTACTGCCCCTTGAGCGTCATGATACGGATGTTTTCCACAGCGATATCCGTGTGCGCGGCGCACAGCGACAGGATCGCCGCGCTCCGCGCCCCGTCAATCTCGCCTGTGGATAGCACGATGGTCAAAGCGCCGTTTTGCATAAGCGCCATACAGGGCGCGAACCCGGCCTGGGCAAGCGCCTCCTCCAAGCCCAGCTCGGTTTGGTGATCCGCAACCATCTGGTTAAGCCGTCCGGCGGCCTGGCTCCGCACATCCGCGCTTAGCGCTTCATTTTCCATGAGCTCCTTAAGGGCGGCCATATCCTTGTCATAGGCCGCCTCGCGCGCAGTCCGTTCATCCAGCGGCGCAGGGGCGGGCGCGGCGCTATGCGCGGGCGTTGGCGAGGGCGCGGGCGCTGCCGGCCGGTCAGGCAGCTTCATCCATATAAGCGTTCCGGCAGCCAGCGCAAGCGCCGCCAGCAGGCCGCGCCTGCACCACACGCCAATCCGTTTCCTTCCGCCCCTCTGCGGGGGCTTTTTTTGTGCGTTCATCGTCCGCCCTCCTCCATTACAAATACGTCCACCGCCGCCTCCGGCAGCCCCAGCAGCGTGCGAACTGCGCGTATCAGCGAAAGCCGCACCTCCAGCTTCTCCGCGCCTTGGGCTACCACTACCGCGCCCGTGGGCCGCGCGCTTTGCAAACCGCCCAGCGCGCTTTCCTGCTCCTTGGTATAGTACAGCGCCACTTCCACGCGTCCCGCGCCCTCGATGGCGCTAAGCACCTGCGCAATGCGTTTTTCCTCCTGGCTGGCCCCGCCGGTTTTTTCCCCGCCCAGCGCCAGGCACAGCACGGCGGCAATCAGCGCCGCTGCCGCCCATAGGACGGCCTTGTTCTCCCTGAGCCACTTCATGGCGCGTCCGCCCCGTTTCCGTTCAGCCAGACCAGGCTTGGCTGCACGCCCAGCCGCTGGGCTAAGGCCTCCGCCAACCGGCCCTCCTCCACAAGGGGAGGCGTATCCGGCTTCCGCTCCAGCCACAGCTGGATATGGTCAAGCGCCCCGTCCGCCCGGAAGGCAACGGCAACCCGGGCCGAATAGCCCGCCTGCCGCGCCAGGCTTACCGCAAAGCGCTCCGTCTGGTTTGCCGCGGCCTGTATGGCGATGCGCGTATAGCTTTGCGCGCCTGCATCCTCCACCGCCTGCGCAAGGGCGGGCAGGCCTGCCACCTGCACCCGCGTGCCCAACAAACCGCTTACCGCCGAAATGAGCGCCGCCATTACCAGGATGCTCACGGTCATGCGCGCCATTTTCTGCTGCCTGCCGCTGGGCAAAAGCAGCTCGCACAGCGACCATAGCACGGACAGTACCGCGATTTGCCGGACGAACGCATTCATTTTCTCACCTCAACATGACCGTTACATTCCCCACGATAATCAACTGCGCCACCAGCAGCAAAAACATAGCGCCCACGCTTAGCTGGATGATGAACAGCAGCGAAAACACCTCCGCATATTCCCCCACCGCCCTGCACAGCGGGCTATCCGACAAGGGCTGCAGCAGCGCCGCCACCGCCCGGTACAAAAACATGGTCATCACCGTGCGCAGAAGCGGAAGCGCCAGCGCGCCAAGCAGCAAAAGCAGCCCCAGTACCCCCACCGCGTTTTGAATCAGCAGCGAGCAGCCCACCAGCGTATCCACCGTATCGGCAAACATGCCGCCCACAATGGGGATGAAGTTGTCCATGGCGTACTTGGCGGTGCGTATGCTCACGCCATCCACCGCCGCGGCCCCCACGCCCTGTACCGTCATCACCCCGATAAACACAGTAAAGCCAAACCCCAGCGTCCAGTTTGCCACCTGGCGAAACAGCTTGCATAGGCGCGATACGCGCACCCCGTCGCTTAGGCCGCCCACCATGGTAAGCACCGCCACGCTTACCGCAAAGGGCATGGTTACATGCTCAACCAGGGTGGTCATCGTCCCTGCCGCGGCCATAACCGCCGGTTGGTAAAAGGCCGAGCTTGCCGTGCCGCCAACCGCCGCCAAAAGCGTTACCATCAACGGGAAAATGGACTGCATCATCTCCGCCATGCGTCCAACGGTTTCATTTGCCAGGGCCACATGCTCCTTGAGATCGGCCACCAGGAACACAAGCGTCATAATAAGGCCGGCATACCTGGCCGCCTTTCCCGCCCCGCCCTGGGACACATCCAGCGCCTCCGCCACGGTTACCAGCAGGGCGGGCGCAAGCAGGCGCGTAATGCGCCACAGGCTGCTGCGGAATATCCCGGCGGCCTGCGCCAGCAGCCACGCAAGCGTTTGGGAAGCGTCCAGCACGGTTTGCCCGCTGGCCAATCGCGCCAGCAGCTCCTTTGCGCCGCCTTCCAGCCACTCGTTTTGGGAAACCGCGCCGCTAAGCGCCTCCAAGTCCAGCGTGCCAAGCACGCTTTCAAGCGTTTTCTCCAGCGTCTGCGCGCAAGCGCGCGGGGCCGCCAGCCATGCCAGCGCGGCGAAGGCGATCCACATCAGCCGCCTTTGCCTGCCGCTCACGGCGTCAGCTCCAAAATTGTTTCAAGCAGGCTCAAAAGCATGGGCGCCGTCAGGGAGAACACGCACAGCTTCCCCACCAGCGATACCTTCATCGAAAGCCCTCCCTCGCCCAAATCCTGGCACGTCTGCGCGGCCAGCTCGGCAACATAGCTCACGCCCAACACCTTCACAAGCGTGGAAAGATAGCCTTCCTTCAGGCCGCCCAGGGCGGTCAGCCGGGCAAACACCGCCTGCACATCCTCAAAGCCCTCCAGCACGGCCAGCAGCAGCATTACCCCCGCCGCCAGCGCGCACAGATTCGCCATTTGCGGCTGCTGCGCGCGCACCACCATGCACAACACCGCCGCAGCCACGGCCAAGCCCATCCATTGCCAAAACGCCATAGTCAATACAGCGCAAAGATGCTCTTCAGGCTGGAAAACAGGTCGGACACCAGATTGACCACCAAAAACAGCGCGATCACCAGTCCCACCACCGTTACCAGCGTGCCAAGCTCTTCGCGTCCCGCACGGGTAAGGACCTGGCTAAGCACCGCCACCACAATGCCCAACCCCGCCAGTTTGAACAGCAAATCCACCTGAACCATCCATTCCGCCTCCCTTGGTTTACCACAGGGCGATGCCCGCCATCAGCCCCAGCAGCACGCCCAGCTGCATGCACAGCTTCCCGCTTGCCTCCGCGCCCTCCCGCGCCGCCTGCGCAAGCGGCTTCAAGCGCCTAAGGCAGGCGGCTGCGGCCTGGGCGCGCATAGCGGCCGTTCCGCTGCCCAGCTGCATAAACAGCGCCTCCATGGCGTCCCGCTCCTCCTGCCTTTCCCAGGGGATGGGCGAGCGCGCACAGGCCTGCCGGTAAGCCTGCTCCACGCCAAGCAAAGGCTCCTGCTCCAGGGCGCGCGCCGTGGCTGTGAGTCTTTCGGCCACGCGCTCCCCGGAATCGCCCACGGCATACCGTGCGGATTCCTCCAGCAGCTCGGGCAAGCCAAGGCGCTCCTGCTCCAGCAGCAGCCGCATGCCGCCGATCGCCTCCATCTCCGTGCAAAGGGTTTGGGCCCGTTTCAGCCTTCTATCCCTAAGCCAGCTACCCGCCGCCGTACCGGCCAGCAGGCAGCACAGCGCCCCCGCCGCGCCCATCATGCGCCTGCTTCCTCCTGCGCAAGGGGGCGGAGCTGTTCGTCATACACCGCCTTTAGGCAGCCCACCTGGCGGCTGTCCAGCAGGGCGTAGCGCTCAAAAGCGCGGCTCTGCGCCAGATGGTACAGCGCCCCGCGCGCTATGGCCGTTTCCAGGTCGCGCCCATGCAGCGTGGCCAGCACGCTTACGCCGCTGCGCGCCGCGTCCAGCACCGCCTGCGCGTCCAGCGCGCCGCCCAGCTCGTCCGTTACCAGCGCGTCCGGCGACATGGCGCGCAGCAGCCAGCGCAGCCCCGCCTCCTTTGCGCAGCCGTCCAGCACGTCGGTATTGGGCCCAACATCCAGCTGCGCCACGCCGCCGCACATAGCGGCGATCTCGCTGCGCTCATCGGCCACGCACATATGCGCCCCCTGCTCGGACAGCCGCCTGCACGCATCGCGCAGCATGGTGGTTTTGCCCATGCCTGGCATGCCGATGATCAGCGTGCTGCGCACGCGGCCCTGCTCGTCCATCAGATGGGGCATCAGCCCGTCCGCCGCGCCGCGCCACTGGCCCGCCACGCGCACGCAAAGCGAGCTGATATCGCGCAGCGCGCGCACGCTCTGCCCCTGCGCGATCACCCTGCCGCAAAGCCCCATGCGATGGCCGCCCCGCAGGGTTACAAACCCCTGGCGCTGCTCTTCCGCGCGCGCATACAAGGCATGCTCGCACAGGGCCTCGGCCATCTGCTCCACCTGAGGCTGGGTCGGCTCGCACGCGCTGGATATCTCGCCCTTGTCCGTAAGCACGCGCACCTTGCTGCCCGCGCGTATCCTGATCTCCCGCACGCTGCCTTCCGCCTGGTGCGCAAGCAGCCTCCCAACGGGCCTTGGCATACAGCCGCCCAAAAAGCCGATGGTTTCCTGCCAGTTCATGAAAGACCCCTCCCGCTATTCAAACAGAATCAGGCCGATCGCCTGATAAAACGCGTAATCCACAATATCGGACTCCTGAAGCCCCAGCGCCTTTCTGGCCCGGCGCACCGCCGCCTGCGTGCCCTGCCCATAAATGCCGTCCGCCCAGGCCGTATGATAGTAGCCCAGCGTGTACAGCCGCCGCTGCACCGCCGCCACATGGCTGCTGCGGTCGCCAGGATGCAGGGTTCTTAGATAGCTGTCCAAAAGGCCGTAGGGCCCGCCCTGGATAACCACCTTTGTGCCGTTTGGCGCAAGCCCGTAAAGCTCCTCGGAGTCCTTTACAAACATGCGGATGCAGCCGTGGGACGCGTTGCTGCCAATGGAGCCCGGCTTGTTGGTGCCATGGATGCCAAATTGGCCCCAAGGCACGTTCAGGCCCAGAAACCGCGTCCCAAACCCACCCAGCTCGCCCGCAAAGCGGCTGTTAATGACAAAAGTGCCGATAGGCGAGGGCGTATCGCCCGTGCCCGTGGCAACGGTATAGCGTTTTTTCACCTCCGTACCCTCATACAGCGTAAGCGATTTCTGGGGTATATCAATCCATATCCAAGCGCCCGTGGGTACGTTGGCGCGCCGCGCCCTCTCCTTGGCCGCGGCTTGGGAATCCCCCGCAAACGCGCCTGCCGCCCTTTCCAGGCTCAGGCCCGCCGCAACGGCCAGCGCGCAAACGGCCATAACCGCCAGGCCCCGCTTCCATCGCGCCGTCATGGCCCACGCCCCTTCCCGCTGTGTTCTTCCAACCTTATGCGCGCATGGCGGGTGATATGCGCATATAGGGTGCATAATGGCCGTAACAAAAAAGCGCCCATCCTTACCGAAACGGAGGATGGGCGCTTCAGCCTGTCAATAAACCCCATGGGAGGTTTGGAGGGCCGCAGACCCGCAACCTCAATCGTCGTTC
>URUF01000071.1 GCA_900550955.1 uncultured Eubacteriales bacterium
CAGAAAGAGTAGGCGCGGGTGTGGGGGCGCGTAGCCCCCACCCAGTTCCGCGGAACGGCTTCCGCAAAAAAAGCAGATACCTCCCGCGGAAAGGCTTCCGCAAAAAAGCAAACAAAAAGCCCCCGCGGGCGGCCAGCCCGCAACCCCCTTACCGCCTCCTGGCGCTCAGCCCCAAGCGGCGCTTGCCCATGAGCAGGCCGCGGCCAGCCCTCCCGCCGCCCGGGGCCTTGCGCCGCGCGGGCGCGGCGGGCAGGGAAGCGGGCGCGGCCCCGTCCATGTCCGCGCCGTAGCGCCTAACGGGCATGCCGCTGCCGGGATTGCTCCAGATAAAGGGCCTGAGAACCTCCAAGCCCTCTTTAACGATATAGGCATACGCGCCGTCCTTCTGGTATTGCTCGCGCATCAAATGGTGGGGCGGCATGGAATAGCCAACCAACGCGCCCATCAGCCTGCGCAGGGGGAAGCCCTGCACCAGCGGGCGCATGCTAGCGCGCAGCCGGGCAAGCTCCCTTTCATCCATCGGCCGGCCGGTGATGGCGAGGTAGCCGTTGCGGTTGTTTTCAAGCAGGCGCTCCAGCAAATCCATAGCCCGGTCGCCTGCGGAGGTAAGCACGCGATCCACCGCAGGTATGGCCCATTTGCGCGACATCAGCGCGTTGATGCCGTCCTCGCCCTTTTCCTCGGCCAGGCACTGCAAAAAGGCGGTGCTGCTGGTAAGGAAGCTGGGCATGTCCACGATGGAACGCATATAAGGCGCAACCGCCTCGCGCGCGGCCACGTCGGCGGGCAGGCTGCTTAGGCCGTATGTGGCGGCGCGCAGGGCGTCGCAGGCGGGGTATTCCAGGCAAAGGCCCAGATGCAGCGCCGCGCCCATGCGCGGCACCAAATCGTCGCTGTTGAGAATGTGATAGAGGGGATAGGCGGCGGGATCGCGCGCCAGGCGGCCGGTGGCCACCGTAGGCGAGGCAAAGCCATAGCCCACAATATTCTGCGGCAGCGCGCCCCAATCGGTAAGCAGGCGGTGCGTTAGCACCTGCATTACGGCCCCGCCCTGGCTGTGGCCAGCCATCCACAGGGCAAAGCGGCTGCCGCCGCTTTTTAGCTCCGCAAACACCTCGCCCAGGGTGAGCTTTTCCAGCCCCAGGGCCTGCGCCGTCCTGGGGAAAACGATGCTTTCGGCGCTTTCCTCAAAATACAGGCAGAGCTGGTGAAAGCCCTTGTGAAAGCCCTCCTCGGTGGTGAAGCGGAAGTTGGAAATCCAGTCGTAAAAGCGTTTGCCGGTGCCCATAAAGCCGATGGCGAGCAAAAAGCGCCCGTCCGGCAGGGGATGCATCATACACACGGCCTTGATGGTATCGCTGCGGTCGCGCTGGCGCAGGGCGCTCATCACCTGCGAAACCGGGTTGCGCTCACGCAAAGCCGACTTGGCGCGGTATACCTTCAGCGTGTTCACCATGGCGCGCATGCGCTCGCCGTTCGCGCTGGAAAGGTGGGTAAGGCCGCTTTGCAGGTCGTCGTCAATTTGGATGGAAAAATCGTTCCAGCCGGCCTCCACCCAGGGCTCTAGCTCCAGGGTGTAGGTCATGCTGGCCAGCTCCAGGGAAAGCTCCGCCGCCTCGCGCGAAAAGGGCGGGCGCAGGCGGCAAAAGGGATCGCGCACAAAGGGGCGCGCAAGGCTGTCAAGCGCGGAAAGGCTGCGGCCGGTGATGGGGCCCATGCCCGGGGCGCGCGCGGGAGCCTCGCAAGCCTGCGGCGGCTGGGGCGGTAGGGCCCTGCCCCGCCGGGGCGAAAGGGGGAGCCACGAAAGAATGTTCATAATCAATAGCCTCCATGGGGCAAACTATGCCCGCAGCATACCATTATACCAGCTTTTTGGGCAAAGCAACAGGGGGCGCGCGTTACCAAAAAAAATGCAAAAAAGGGTTGACAATTCAAGCGGCATCCCCTATAATAACTTTCGCACCGCACGTAGTGGGGAATTGTGTAATGGCAGCACCTACGACTCTGACTCGTATTGTCTAGGTTCGAATCCTAGTTCCCCAGCCAGGCTCCATGGTCAAGCGGTTAAGACGTCGCCCTCTCAAGGCGAAATCAGGGGTTCGATTCCCCTTGGAGCTACCAAAGGGCCGCTGAAGTTTTTAGCGGCTTTTTTTCTTTGCTTTTTGCGAAAGGAGCCGCCCATGCTTCGCTTGGAAACCATCACCCGGAAGAACTGGCGCAAAGCCGTGTTCCTAACCACCGATCCCGCCCGCGCCTGCCCTTTGGACGAGCAATGGGTTACCAGCACAGCCTTTTCCATGGTGCAGGCCGCCTATGAGCCCGAATGGGAGTGCCGGTTGATCCTGGATGGGGAGGAGCCTGTGGGCTTTGTGTTTTTTGGCATATGGTCCAAGAAAAACGCGCCCCTGCTGTGCCGCTACATGATTGATGTGGCAAAGCAGGGGCGCGGCTATGGGCAGGCCGCGCTGCCCATGGTGGTTGCGGAAATGCGAAGGCGTTACGGCCCCGGCCCCATCTACCTCACCCTGGAAAAGGAAAACCGGCGCGCGGCGCACATTTACGAAAAATACGGCTTTGTAGCCACCGGCGAGGCGGATGAGGGCGAGGAGATCTACCGGCTGGACGCGCCGGATACGCGGGGCTAGGAGCGCCGGGCAGGGCGGCCCCTGGCTGCCAGCGCGCCGGAAGGGCCCGCTTCATCTGCCTGCGGCCCGCCGGGCGGCGAGCCGCATAGCGCCCCGGGCCAGCGCGCGCACCGCCGGCTCCGCTTTGAAAAGGCGCGGCCCTCCAGGCCTCCCATAGGGCGCCGCAAGGCCCTGCCGGGGCCTTTTTATACGCCCTCCGCCAACTGCTTAAGCGCTTCGCCCAAATCGCCGTCAAGCAAAAGGCTGCGGCTTTCAATTTCCGGCGGGCAAAACGCCTGGCCAAGGTTTACGCAGGCATATGTGGCGCGCGGGTTTTCATACGTGTACGCCCAAAACGGCAGCTTGATGATGCCTGGGGTGTTCAGCCCCACGCCCAGCTCCAGGTACAGCACGTTGGCCTGCCTGTGCTCTTTAAGGAAGGCGTTGTAACGCGCCTGCGCCTCGCGCCAGCCATCGTCCTCCACAAAGGTATCGTCCGAGCGCAGGTTCACGGTCATGGGCGCGCCGCATACGGGGCAGCGGGGAACGAGCTCGCTTGGAATGCGCATATCGCGCTGGCGGGCCGCCATCTCGCGCACGGCGGATTCGTTTTCATAGGTTTTGGCATGGCAGGCGCGGGCGCATTGCCACAGGCCGTAATCGCCCTGCGTATAGAACAGGCGCCGCTTGGGAAAGCCCGATAGCTGGAACTGGTGATCCACATTGGTGGTGAGCACAAAAAAGTCCCTGCCCTCAAGCAGCCTGCGCAGGTTCAAATAAGGCGCGCCGGGAGGCGCGTCATAGCGGTTAATCAGGATGTGGCGGCTCCACCACGCCCAGTATTCCTCCCGCGTGGCAAAGGGATAGAAGCCTCCGGAATACATGTCCTGAATGCCATACTTGCGTTCAAAATCCGCAAAATGGGCATGGAAGCGCTCGCCGGAATACGTAAGCCCTGCGGCGGCGGATAGCCCGGCCCCCGCGCCCACCACAACCGCGTCCGCCTGGTCAAGGCAGCGCCGGAGCTGGGCAAGCTGCTCAAAGAAGCCTGCGGTAGATTTGCTCGTCCTGCTGTTTGAATACATTCAAAATCACCCTGATTCTGCGGCTCCTAACCGCCTCATGCCCGCGCACGGCGCCGGCGGCGATTTGGGCGGCCTGCTCGTTTGGAAAATGGAACTCCCCCGTGGAAATGCAGGGAAAGGCCACGCTGCGCAGCCCGTGCGCGTCCGCCAGGTCCAGGCAGGCGCGGTAGCAGGAGGCCAGGCCCTGCCTGTCCCGCGCGGTAACGGCCCCCTGCACGATGGGCCCCACGGTATGCAGCACATAGCGGCTGGGAAGGTTGTAGGCGGGGGTCAGCTTGGCCGTGCCGACGGGCTCGTCATGGCCCTGCTTATCCATGATGCGCTTGCAGGCCAGGCGCAGCTGGATGCCCGCGTAGGTATGGATGGCGTTATCGATGCAGCCGTGGTTTGGGCAAAAGCAGCCCAGCAGCGCGCTGTTGGCGGCGTTTACGATGGCGTCGCATTTTAGCGTGGTGATATCGCCCCGCCACAGGCTCAAGCCGTCCGCGTTGGCGGGCAGCGCTTGCGCGTCGGTAACGCGCCGCCGGGCCAGCTCCTCCTTCAGGTACGCGTCCTGCAGGGCGAGCAGCTCCGGCGCGCAGGGTACGGGCGGGCGCAGGTTCAAAAGCGCCCGCAGCAGGCGGTGGGCGCTTTCCTCGTCCGTTGGGACGGATAGGCCCGCATAGCGGCCGGGCTGTTCTAAAAGCAGGGCCTCAATCAGGCGGAGGCGGCGTTGCGTTTGCTCCATGGCGCGTCGCTCCTTTCGGGAAGCTGCGGGGGATGGGGCCCGGCCCCATCCCCCTGGGTACAGTATACAGGATTTTTATTGGAATAGGAAGCCCGCCGTCATGTCCAGATAGTTCTGGCCGCTGTACGCCGGATAGCGCTTTTCCATCTCCGCCTTGAAGGCGGCCGCGTCGCGGCAGGAGGCGGCGAGGCGCTTCACATCCTCCAGGTAGGCGATTTTGGTTTGCGCGTCCTTGAGGTTCTCGGGCGTGTAGTGGGAGGTCAAAATCAGGCGGCAGCCCTGGGCGATATACCCCTTCAGCTGGGCGATCATCGCGTCGGCGTGCGCCGCGCCCGCCACGATGGAGTGGCAGTCATGCCCCAGCATGTGCGTATAGACCACGCCAATTTCAGGCAGCTCCACATCGAAGGCCTCTGCCGAGGGGGTGATTTGGAACGTTATGCCCGCGAGGGTGAGCGTGCCGGGCTCGATCACGTTGGTGATTTGGTGGATGCCGTGATCAAAAGCCGCGCCGAAGGCCGCGGTAAACTTATCCACAAGCGCCCTGCCGCCACCGTTTAGGGCATAGTCCGCGGCGTTGGCCGTGGCGTAGCGGGGCACGCCCGGCAGGAAGGAAGCACCCGCGGCGTGATAGGCCACCAGGATGCCCTCCACAGCCATATCCTTAAGGTAATCGGCCAGCTCGGCGATGTTGTCGTAAAAGCAGGGCGGCTCTAGCACGACGGCCTTGCCGGCCTTTTCCACAACAAAAACCTCGTCGCAGAGGAAGTCGTTGGTTTTGTAGGCATGCAGGCGGATATCGCCAAAATCGTATACGTTCATTTCGCCCTTGGCAAGGGTAACGGTGGTAAAGGTGTTCTTGGTCATGGTCATTTCTTCCTTTCTTTTTCATTGGCGACTGGTTGGGGGTTAAACAATCTTGCCGTCTTCGCTAAAGCGGAAGCTGGCAAAGCAGCCTGCGCGCCCGCAAAGGTATAAGCCGTTTGGAGGAATACAGGCTCTCCATCCTCAAAGGCGCGGATGCTGTTAACCGTGGCCTTTACCGGGGTAAGGCCAGATATTCGGCCGATCTGGCGAAGTCGCTGGTCAGCAGCAGCATGGCGGTCAGGATGAGGGCGGTGCGTTTTTTCATAGTGGGTTCCTCCTTGGGGATTCTCTAGCGCAGGTCTTGCGGTTTTTGTTGCTTTTCCTGCCTGCGATGATACGGTAACACAGCCCCCAAGCCTTGAAAAGTACGCACTTTTTTGTGCCGTAGTTACCGCGCGGTAACAAACGGGCGGTTACCGGGAGGGAACCTTTGAGCGCCGCAAAGCCTTTGGGCCTTTCAGGCCGTCGAAAAAGCTCGCCTGCGGCGATCTTTTCCGCCGAGGATTGCGCCGTTCGCCTACTCGCTTCGCTCGCCGGGCGGCGAACGGCGTAAGGAAACCTTGCTACGCAAGGCTTCTGGCCCCACCGCACATGTCGCTGGGGTCGGATTACACTTGGAGGGCTACGGCCCTCCAAGCCTTCCATGGGGTTTTCTCGACAGTCTGAAGGCCTTTGGGCCTTTCAGGCGGGTTGAAAAATTTTTTGAAAGAATTTTGCGGCCGGCATGCTTGACGGCGTTTCCCAGGCACGCTACAATACCCTATGGTTCCCAATAGAAACTAACATTCGTTTTGAAACAAAAGGAGGACGCCCCATGGCAAACCAGGAACTGCCCCTATGCCCGGTGGAAACCACGCTGATGCTGATCTCCGACCGTTGGAAGGCGCTCATCCTGCGCGACCTGCTAACGGGCACCAAGCGCTTTGGCGAGCTGAAAAAATCCCTGACGGGCATTTCCCAAAAGGTGCTCACGGCCAATTTAAAGGATATGGAGGCCAACGGCCTGCTTACGCGCAAGGCCTATCCCGAGGTGCCGCCGCGCGTGGAGTATACCCTCACGGAAACCGGCGAAAGCCTAAGGCCCGTGCTGGCCGCCATGTTTGATTGGGGCGTGGCGTATAAGCAAAAGCGCCATTCGCCCATTACGGAGCAGGCGGAGGCCCTTGGCGCGATGCTGCATTAAAAAAGCCCTGTCCCGCTGCGCCGGAAAAAAGCGCGGGGGACAGGGAGGGGAAGGGGAAAAGCCAGGCAGGCTTAGGCCAGGCTGCTTAAATACCGCTCGCCCGTATCGGGCAGGAGAACCACAATCAGCTTGCCGCGGTTTTCGGGCCGCTTGGCCAGCTGGGTTGCCGCGTACAGCGCCGCGCCGGAGGAGAAGCCCACCAGGATGCCCTCGCTGTGCGCCAGCTCCGCACTGGTTGCCAGGGCCGAGTCGTTTTCCACGCGGATGATCTCGTCATAGATGGAGGTATTGAGCGTATCGGGCACAAAGCCCGCGCCAATGCCCTGAATTTTGTGCGGGCCGGGCGCGCCGCCGCTAAGCACGGGGCTGGAGGCGGGCTCCACCGCTACCACGCGGATGGCCGGATTCTGCGCCTTTAGGTATTCGCCCACGCCGGTGAGCGTGCCGCCGGTGCCCACGCCCGCCACAAAGATATCCACCTTGCCGTCCGTATCGTTCCAGATTTCGGGGCCGGTGGTAGCCCTGTGCGCGGCCGGATTGGCCGGGTTGGTAAACTGGCTTGGAATAAAGCTGCCGGGCGTTTGCGCGGCGATTTCCTGCGCCTTGGCGATAGCGCCCTTCATGCCCTGGGCGGCGGGGGTGAGCACCAGCTGGGCGCCGTAGGCTTTTAGCAGGGCGCGGCGCTCCACGCTCATGCTTTCGGGCATGGTCAGGATGATTTGATACCCGCGCGCGGCGGCGATGCTGGCCAAGCCGATACCGGTATTGCCGCTGGTGGGCTCCACAATGACGCCGCCGGGCTTTAGCTGGCCGTCCCTTTCGGCGGCGTCCAGCATGGCCTTGGCAATGCGGTCCTTTACGCTGCCGGCGGGGTTAAACAGCTCCAGCTTGGCCGCGATGGTTGCTTGCGCCTCATGCGCCTGGGCGTAGCGGGAAAGCGCCACCAGGGGCGTGCGGCCAATGAGTTCGGTAATATTCGCATACAGTTTCATGGAAAGACCTCCCTATTTTTGGTATTTGCCTGGGAACGGAAAAACGGGATGCGGCCTCCCTAAAGAGGCGCGTACAGCTATGCCCCCGTTTTGGGCGGCGAGCGCCTGGGCAGATGGGGCACAGCCGCTACAACAGCACAGCATGCCAAACGCCTCCTTCCTCATAAAACCTATTTGAATAATAGGATTATATGCGCGCCGGGGGAATTTGTCAATCGCATTTTCCGAAATTTTTTTTGCCGCCTTGCCGCGTTTTGAGAGCCTTGCGCTTGAAAACCTATGAAATAGATGGTATTATAGGCGTTAGGAAGGGGGCTGCCTATGAAGATTTCCACCCGAGGGCGCTATGCCCTGCGCATGCTCGTAGACTTGGGGCAGCACCAGGCGGATGGCCCGGTAACGCTTAAGGAGATTGCCCAGCGGCAGGGGATATCCAAAAAATATCTGGAGCAGATCGCGCCCCTGCTGGTAAGATCGGATATTCTGCTGGGCTCGCGGGGGTATCAGGGCGGCTACCGCCTGGCCGGGCCCCTGCACGCGTACAGGGTGGGCGATATCCTGCGCGTTACGGAAGGCTCCCTGGCGCCGGTTACGTGCCTGGAGCAGCGGCCCAACCAATGCCCGCGCTGCGGCAAATGCAAAACCCTTCCCCTGTGGCAGGGGTTGGACGGCGTGATTTCGCGCTATTTGGATTCCGTCACCCTGGAGGACCTTGTGAACGACCGTATTGAAGGAGGAGAAAAAACGTGCGATCCGCTTTAAACCGGGAGCAGGCGCTTGAACTGCTCAAACGCTATAACCAGGAGCCCTTTCATATCCAGCACGCCCTTACGGTGGAGGGCGTGATGCGCTGGTACGCCAACGAGCTGGGCTATGGCGACGACGCGGATTTTTGGGCGACCGTGGGCCTTTTGCACGATATTGATTTTGAGCGCTGGCCCCAGGAGCATTGCAGGAAAGCGCCCGAGCTTTTGCGCGAGGCGGGCGTGGGCGAGGATATGATTCACGCCGTGTGCTCGCACGGCTACGGCATTTGCTGCGATGTGGAGCCGGAGCATGAAATGGAGAAGGTGCTTTTTGCCGCGGACGAGCTTACCGGCCTGATTGGCGCGGCGGCCCTGATGCGCCCCAGCAAAAGCGTGATGGATATGGAAGTAAGCAGCATTAAAAAGAAGTTCAAGGACAAAAAGTTTGCCGCTGGCTGCTCCCGCGAGGTCATTTCCACGGGCGCGCAGCGCCTTGGCTGGGAGCTTGGCGATTTGTTTGAAAAAACCCTCAGGGCCATGCAATCCCTTGACGGAAACTAATCCCGCCAGCGGAAGAATCCCCCTGCGTCCCAGGCCGTCGAAAAAGATCGCCTGCGGCGATCTTTTCCGCCGAGGATTGCGCCGTTCGCCTACTCGCTGCGC
>URUF01000072.1 GCA_900550955.1 uncultured Eubacteriales bacterium
TGCTTGCGCGCGCCGCGCGCTGGCGAGGACGGCGCGCGACGGGCCGCGCTTTGCCCTATGGCGCGCGGGGGAACCAACGCTTTTGCGCCGAAGCCGATTAAATCCTCGCGGCCGCAAAGGCGCAGCGCCTCGCGCACCAGGTCGTGATTGGCGGGGTTTTTAAACTGGAGCAGCGCCCGCTGCATGGCTTTTTCATGCGGCGTTTTGGGCACGTAAACAGGGGACATGTCGCGGGGGTCCAGTCCGGTAAAGTACATGCAGGTGCTTAGCGTGCCGGGAGTGGGATAAAAGTCCTGCACCTGCTCGGGCTGGTGGCCGATATCGCGCAGGTATTCGGCCAGCTCCACTGCGTCGCTAAGCGTGCTGCCGGGATGGCTGCTCATGAGATAAGGCACAAGATATTGCTTCATCCCAAGCCGCTCGTTCATGGCCTTGTATTTGGCCACAAAGGCCTCGTATACTTCGCGCCGCGGCTTGCCCATTTTGGAAAGCACATTCTGGCTGATATGCTCAGGCGCAACTTTGAGCTGGCCGCTCACGTGATGTAGGCATAGCTCGCGCAGGAAGGTATCGTCCGGATCGGCCATGAGGTAATCAAAACGGATGCCGGAGCGGATAAAGACCTTTTTTACCTTGGGAAGCGCGCGCATTTTGCGAAGCAGGCTTACAAGCTCGCCATGGCTGACGCGAAGGTTTTTGCAGGGCTTTGGATACAGGCATTGACGGCCCTTGCACGCGCCGGTTTTAAGCTGTTTGGCGCAGGCGGGCGCGCGGAAATTGGCGGTTGGGCCGCCCACATCGTGGATATAGCCCTTAAAATCCGGCAGGGCGGTCAAGAGCCGCGCCTCCTTGAGCAGAGATTGCTCGCTGCGGGAGGTGACAATGCGCCCCTGGTGAAAGGTGAGCGCGCAAAAATTGCATGAGCCAAAGCAGCCGCGCGTGGCGCTTAGGGAGAAGCGAACCTCCTTAAGCGCCGGCACGCCTCCCTGGCTGCGATAGCTGGGGTGCGCTTCCCGCGTAAAGGGCAGGTCGTATACGGCGTCCAGCTCCTCGCGGCTGAGCGGAAGCAGGGGAGGGTTTTGCACCAGATAGCGCTGCGTATCCTGCTGCTGGCAAAGGGTACGGCCACGCACGGGATCCTGCTCCTCGTATTCCAGCATAAAAGCGCGGCAATAGGCCTTTGGATCGGACGCAACTTTGTTATGGGAGGGCAGGGGCAGCGCGTTCTTGGGAGCCTCCTTCGCCAGGTAGCACACGCCGCGCAGCTGGCTAAGCTCATGGGCGGGCATGCCGCGCCGTACCCAATCGCAGCAGGTCAAAATGCTTTTTTCACCCATGCCGTACATGAGCAGCGTGGCGGCGCTATCCACCAGCACGCTGCGGCGCACCTTGTTATCCCAGTAATCATAGTGCGAAAAGCGCCTGAGCGAGGCCTCAACGCCGCCTATAAGCACCGGCATGCCGGGATACGCCTCGTGAATGCGGTTGCAATATACCGTTACGGCGCGGTCCGGCCGCAACCCGGCACGGCCGCCCGGGGCGTATACATCGGTATTGCGGCGCTTTTTGGCGGCGGTGTAGTGGTTGACCATGCTGTCGATTACGCCGGAGGACACCAGAAAGCCGAGCTTTGGCCGCCCAAACAGCTTGAACGCCTCCGCGCTGTGGTATTCCGGCAGGCAGAGCATGGCGATATGATACCCGGCGTTTTCCAGTACGCGGCTGATGATTGCGTGGCCAAAGGAGGGATGATCCACATAGGCCTCTCCCACGACGTATACAAAATCCGGCGCGTCCCAGCCGCGCTGGGCTACCTCCTGAGGGCTAACGGGCAAAAAGGGATTTGCCAAAGGGCACACCTCCGCGTTGAGCATGCGCCTATTATAGCATAGTTTTCGCCCGCTTGCACGCAGAAGGGGCGCTCATACCTCCAAGGCCAGCCAATGGGTGAAGATGCGCTGCGCCTGCCATTCAATTTGCGGGGGTTCGCAAGCGGCGCTCCCGTCCGGCTGCTCGCTTACGGCCAGGCACAGCTGGGGAAACAGCACGCACCACCAGTTCCGCCCCTTGCCGCTGCCAAGGGTTACGCGTAGCGCGCGGTATTCTCCGGCGGGCAGGATCACATGCCCATAGGTTTTATCGGGCAGTTCCAAGCGCCCCACCTGCGCCGTAACCTGCCCCTGAAAGCCGTATTGCCGCGCGCATTCCCGCGCCACCTCGCACATTTGGGAGGCATTTTCCTTCAGCATGGCATATACGGCCTCACAGCCTTCCCCGGAGGCCTGCGCAAGCTGGCTGCCGAAGGCCTCGATCAGCGCGTCGCGCACATGCAGCTTGATTTGTTGGGCTTCGGGTTGGTCGCTGTCGGCTAAAATGTGCAGGCGGATGAGCTCTCCGCTTTGATAGGCGTTCCAAAGAGCGGTTTCCTCCGGCGTAAGGGCTGCCTTTGTAGCCAGCGCAAGCGTAAAGGGAAGCGTGACCGCCAGGAGAAAGGCGGCCAGCGCCATGAGAAAAATCAGCGCCTCCACCCATGCGGAGCGTATCAGCCCGGAGCTTTTTCGGTTACCAAACATATTCATCCCTCCTGCGTATAGCGTGTCCGCGCAGAAGGATGGGTATACGTGGCACAAAACTGACATTTTGAACAACGCAGGTTGAATTTTTGCCCAAATGGTGTATGCTAGGAAGGGGGTATTATCCGAAAGGAGAGCGGAGAATGTTTTATTGGGATTGGACAATGATTTTTGTGATTCCCGGCCTGCTGCTGGGAATGTGGGCGCAGTACAAGGTATCCTCCACGTTTAAAAAGTACAGCGGGGTGCGGGCGCGTTCGGGGGAAAGCGCGCAGGAGGTGGCGCGCGCCCTGCTTAACCACAGCGGCTGCGGCAGCGTGAGCATCAACCCCACATCCGGCTCGCTTACAGATCATTACGACCCGCGCAGCAACACGCTGCGCCTGAGTACCACCGTGTATAACCAGCAGAGTGTGGCGGCTATTGGCGTTGCGGCGCACGAATGCGGGCATGCCATGCAGCAGCACGAGGGCTATGCGCCGCTTAGGCTACGCTCCGCCATGGTGCCGGTGGTAAACCTGGGCAGCAACCTGTATTTTCCCATCTTTTTGGCGGGGCTGCTATTCAGCTGGGAACCGCTGATTTACGTGGGTATTGCCTGCTTTGCGCTAACGCTGGTTTTTGCGCTGGTCACTCTGCCCGTTGAGCTCAACGCCAGCAGCCGGGCCATACGCGCGCTGGACGCGGGCGGCTGTTTGTATGGCGAGGAGCTTGAGGGCGCGAAGGCGGTGCTAAACGCGGCTGCATTAACCTACGTGGCGGCGGCGGTAAGCAGCCTGTTGCAGCTGGTAAGGCTATTGGTAATTGCGCGCAATCGCAGGGACTAAAGCATACAAAGGGAAAAACGGGGGAGAGGCGCTGTGAAAGCAACGCAGGTAAAACTAGGCGGAAGGGGAATTATGGCGGCGGCCTTTGTGCCCACCCTGGCAGGAGCGGTGCTATGGCGGCTGTTGCTGGACGCAGGCCGTGCAAATGGATACCGCTTCCTATGGGGAATCGCGTTTGCGGTTGCCTTCTATGCGGCAAAGCGGTTTTGGGAATGCGGCGATCGAAGGGCGCAGGTGTGCTTTGGGCTGCTGGGCGGCGCGTTTGCATTGGCAATCGCCTTTGGATACCGCCTGGAGATAACGGGCGCGACTGGCTGGAACGGCATAGCGCTATGCCTGGGCGCGGCGCTATGCATGTTCCCGGCGGCTGGACAGATGTTTTACTGGCTTTGCGGGCTGCTTAGCCGCGGAGGAAGGCCGGTTGCACTGGGACGGAAGAAATGCTTTTGCATTGCTGCGGCCTTGTTGATCGCAGGCTGGTCGCCGGTGATGATGGCTTACTACCCGGGCATCTTTTCTTACGATATGCCCTCCCAGATATATCAGGTAACCGCACACGCATATAATACGCATCATCCTTTGGCGCACACGCTGCTATTAGGGGCGTTTTATACCCTTGGAGGCGCGCTGGGCAACCATACGCTAGGCGTTTTTTTGTACTGCCTGGCGCAAATGCTGCTTGTAGCCTGCGCCATGGCTTACGCGCTATCCTACCTGGCGGAGCTAAAATGCCCGCGATGGCTGGTATGGGCGCTTACGGCGGTGTTTGCCCTTGGGCCCAATCATGCCCTTTTGGTGCTTGTCTGCACGAAGGATATTCCTTTTGCGGCGGGAATGGTTGTTTTTGCGGTTCAGGTACATCGCCTGTACCGTGATAGAGCGCTTTTAAGGCGCGTTGGGTTTTGCGCAAGCCTTGTGTTTACGGTTGTATGGATATGCCTGATGCGCAACAACGCCTCCATCGCGGTGGCCCTGTTTCTGATTGTAGCTGTGATTGCCATGCCAAGGGGAGGCAGGGCCAGGCTGGCTGCGCTTATAGTGGCTGCGCTCGTGGCAGGCGTTGGCGTTAATGAGGGGCTGCGGGCGGTAACAAACGCCTACCGTGGCTCTGTCAATGAGATGCTCAGCGTACCGGCGCAGCAGCTTTCGCGGGTTCACCATCTCTATGGCTATGATGTGGACGTGAGCTATGAGATTGAAGAGTATGTGCCAAACGCGTGGCGCTACCGGCCCGAGAGGTCGGACTTTGTAAAGCTGCACCTGGCAACGAAAAGGCCGGAAAAGCTGCTGGGCTTTATCAAGCTGTGGGGAAAGACGTTTTTTGCCTATCCAACGGAGTATCTGGACGCGTTTTTGTACGTTACAAAGGGCTACTGGTTTCCGGATGATTTATCCTTTGCCAGTATCTATGGCGAGGGGCTTGCAACGCGCGAGGGCGTTTTGGACACCTCGACGCCAGAGGGTATAGATGTTAAGCACGTTAGCTTGTTCAAGGGCCTGGAAGCGGTATACGAGCAGCTGTTTTCCGCCAATGAGTATCAGCGAAGCTTTTTACTGAGCGCGCTGATTCATCCGGCAACCTATGTTTGGCTTCTCGGCTTTGCGCTGGCCTGGGCGGTTTATGCGCGCAAACGGGCCGCGCTTATGGCTGGCTGCGCGCTGGCCGTCTATCTGTTTACATTGTTTTTAGGGCCATGCGCATTGGTGCGATACTGCTATTATCTAATGATTGCCGTGCCGTGGCTGCTGGGTGTACTGGCAACGGAAACGGCCTGATACAAATGGATTGGGAGGGCTGCCGGCAATGGAAGAAACGTTTCGTGTTTCAGTACGCGAGCTGGTGGCCTTTTCCTATTTCCCGGAGGATATTCTGCCAGCGGCGGATATGGAAAGCATGCTTATTGGTTCGCAGGCGCACAGGGCGCGGCAGGCGACGTCGCAGGACGAGGCGGAGCGCACCATCAAACATGCCTTTCACTGCGGCGAAACGGAAATTACGCTCTATGGCCGCATGGATCTTTTTCGCGATGGGGACATTCCCCTTGTGGAGGAGATCAAGCTGGGGGCGGGCGATGCGGCGGCTCCGCTTGCGGAGCACCGCGCGCAGGCGGTGTGCTACGCGGCTATGCTGGCGCTGGAAAAACCCTGCGGCGCGGTGCGGATATGCGTGGCATATGTAAGCGAAATGGGCGAGGTGCGCCAACGCTTTGAGGAAACGCTTGCGCGCGAAGGGCTGGTTGCGGAGGTAGAGGGGCTGCTGGGCCCTTACGCCGCGTTTGCGCGGCGGGAAGCGCGGCACAGGCGCATGCGCGACGACAGCCTGAAAGCGCTGCCCTTCCCCTTTCCCAGCTATCGACAGGGGCAAAGGGAGCTGGCGGTACAGGTATATACCGCGATTGACCGTAAAAGGCGTTTGTTCGCCAGCTTGCCGACGGGCACGGGCAAAAGCGCCGCCGTGCTTTACCCAGCCTTAAAGGCCCTGGGAGAGGGAAAAACGGGAAAGGTAGCCTATCTGACGGCGCGTAATACCGCGCGCCAGAGCCCGCTGAATGCGCTGGAACGGTTTTACGCCGCGGGAATGCACGCGCGCTGCATGGTGCTGACAGCCAAGGAAACGCTATGCCCCGCGCCCACGCGATGCCACCCTGACTTTTGTCCCAGGGCGAAAGGGCATTACGTGCGGCAAGGAAGGGCTGTTGAAGAACTGCTGAAGGAAAACGAAACCTGGACGGACGAAAGAATCCTTCGCGCGGCTGAAGCGCACGCTTTGTGCCCGTTTGAGCTGGCCCTGGCGCTTAGCGAGCTTGCGGATGTGATCCTGATGGATTTGAACTATGCGTTTGATCCCTTTGCACAGCTTAAACGGCTGTTTCAGGGGCGCAGGAACATGACGCTGCTGGTGGATGAGGCGCATCATACGGTGGAGCGCGTGCGAGAAAGCCTCTCCGGCACGCTGGATAGCCGCGTCCTCGCCACGCTGCGGGCGGAGTATGGCAAAGCCCTGGGAAGGGCAAACGCATATTACCGTGCCTTGACCGCGCTGATTCGCCAGCTTCGCGCCCTGGAAAAGGAACGGGAGAATGGGGAAACGGTGCTGGACACGCTGCCAGAGGGGCTTTTGGCCCATGTGGAGGCGGTGCGCGACGAGGCGTTTCATACCCTGACAAGGGGCGGCGGCATGACCTCCGGCGCGGCGGAAGCGGTGCGGCTATGCCTACCGTTTTTATATGCCGCCCAGCATTTGGACAAGGATTACGCCATTTTGCTTGAAAGGCGCGGCCGGGAGCGAACGCTGACGCTGTATTGCCTGTTGCCGGGGAAAGAGATTGCGGCAGTGACCAAGGGGCTGCGCGGGGTAATCTTTTTTTCGGCGACGCTCTCCCCATTGCCCGCGATGAAACGCCTCCTGGGCGGCGGCGAGGAGGACGCCTGTTTTTCCCTGCCTTCCCCCTTTCCAAGGGAGCATTTGGCTGTGGTACGCAAGCGCGTTTGCACGCGCTACACCCAGCGGGAGGAAAGCGCGAAGCGCGTGGCGCGCGCCATTTGCGAGGCCGTTCAGGCAAGGCCCGGCAGCTACATTGCCTATTTCCCCAGCTACGCATACCTGGAATTGGTTCGCGGCCACTTGGAAGGGGACGGCTTGCCTACGCTTTGGGTGCAGCGCCGTGAAATGGGGGAGGAGGAACGCGCCGCCTTTCTAAATGCGTTTATGGAGCCCGGCGGCGCTAGGCTTGGCCTGTGTGTGCTTGGCGGGCTATTCAGCGAAGGGGTGGATTTGCCTGGCAGCCGGTTGATTGGCGCAATGATTATTGGCGTGGGATTGCCTATGCCATCGGCGCGTATGAGCGCGGTACAGGCCTGCTATCACCGCTGCTTTGGGGATGGATATGCCTATGCCTGCCGCTTTCCGGCTATGCACAAGGTATTGCAGGCGGCGGGGCGCGTGATTCGCTCGGAAGCGGACAAAGGCATGGTGCTGCTGTTGGACGACCGGTATTATCAGCCGGAATATGAAGCGCTGCTGCCGCCGGAATGGCAGCTGTATGACGAGGATATCGCCTTGGCGGCGAAGCGATTGGAGGAGGCGCCATGAAACGTTTATACATGCACATTCGGGCTTTTTGCCTGCTTATGGCCGTTTTGATTATATTAAGCGGCTGCGCGGCGGCAGAGAGCAGCGCGGGCATCCTGTACCGCGTGACGGGTGGGAAAAACGAGCTGGCGCTGCTGGGCAGCATCCATATTGGGAGCGAGGCGATGTACCCCGTTGGCAGCCATATCCAGGATGCGCTTGAGGCGTCGGATACGCTGGTATTTGAATGCGATACGCAAAGCGACGCGGCCCAAAAGGCGATGCTTGGCATGATGGCCTATCCTAGCGGCGATTCGCTCAGGGCGCATGTAAGCGATGAATGCTATGAGCTGCTTGAGCAGGCGACTCAAAAGGCGGGCTATTCCATGGCGTATCTCAACGCGCTAAAGCCCTGGGCGGTTATGAGCATGCTTTCCCTGGAGAGCACCTATGCATTGCTGGGCACGCGGGATATCCGTCAGGCAATGGAATTGGGCGTGGAAACCCAGATTGGCCTGATGGCGGGCGGCAAGCCCCAAATTTGGCTTGAGGAAACGCAGCGGCAGTTGGATATGCTGGACGGCTTTAGCGACGGCTTGCAGGAGTATTTGCTCATGGACGCCTGCCGCGCTATTGTAACCCCTGAGGCAGCGGGCGGAATGGATGCGGATATGCGGCTATGGCCCCAATGGTGGCATGATGGGGATGCGGAGGCGTTTGCGGAATCCTACACTGCGGGTATGGCTTCGGAGCAGCGGCAGGACTTGATTGCGGAATACCGGCAATCTCTGGTGACGGAGCGAAACATCGATATGGCGCAGCGCTTGAGCCAGCTATTGGAAGCGGATGAACCGCACAGCTATTTTGCAACCATAGGGCTCCTGCACTTGGTATTGCCTGACGACAGCGTGATCTGCGAGCTTGAAAATATGGGCTATACCGTTACGCGGGTTTGGCCCGATTAAAGGGCGCTAAGGACAATGCAAAGGCCCCGGCTATTGGGCCGGGGCGCGAAACCGTCGAAAAAGCTCGCCTACGGCGATCTTTTC
>URUF01000073.1 GCA_900550955.1 uncultured Eubacteriales bacterium
CCCCAACCGCCCACCCCCCCCCCCTGCGCGCCATTGGCGCGCAGTCCGGGGGTCCAGGGGGCCGCCCCCTGGTTAGTCGTCTTGGGCTTTGGCTTCTTCCAGGAATTTTTCCATTTTGCGCTTTACGCGCTGGAGGGCGTTGTCGATGGATTTCACGTGGCGGCCCAGCTTGTCCGCAATCTCCTGATAGCTTTTCCCGTCCAGGTAGGCGTTGAGCACGTCCTGCTCCAGGCCGCTGAGCACCTTGTCCACCTGATCGCGAAAGGAAACCAGGTTTTCGCGGCCAATAATCAGCTCCTCGGGGTTCTGGGCGCGGCCCTCCACAATCACATCCATGAGGGTACGGTCGCTCTCCTCATCGTAGATGGGCTTGTTGAGGGATACGTAGCTGTTGAGGGGCACGTGCTTTTGGCGCGTGGCGGTTTTGATGGCTGTGATGATCTGCCGGGTGATGCATAGCTCCGCAAAGGCGCGAAAGCTGCTCAGGCGGTCGGCCTGGTAATCGCGGATGGCCTTGAACAGGCCGATCATACCCTCCTGTACAATGTCCTCATGATCCGCGCCAATCAGGAAATAGCTGCGCGCCTTGGAACGCACAAAATTCTTGTATTTCCCCAGCAAAAACTCCACGGCTATGCTGTCGCCCTGCTGGGCAAGGGCCACGACCTGCTCGTCGGCCATGCCGTCAAAGCGCTTGTCCAGCACGCTTTTCCAGGAGCTGTCCATATCCAGCCCGTCGCCGTCGCCAGTTTCGTCGCGGTCATAGTCCGCGGCCTCCTCGTCCACATCGGGCACGCGCCCGTCCCTCGGTTCAGCCATGCTTTCCTCACCTGCCTTATTTTTGCCGTCTAAGCTTGTCCAATACGGCATATTGCTCCGCGCTCAGCGCCGAGGATAGGGCCGTGCGCTGCTGTGCGGAGGGCGTTTGATGCCGCCCGCGCCCGCTGGAGCGCTCCCGGCCCAGCTCGCGCCATAATTCCCGCGCGCTCAGGCGCGTAGCGCCGCGGCCCAGGATGAGCGTTTGCTCCACGCCGTCGCTGGTGGCCACCCGCGCCTCGCGGTAGCGCGGCAATAGCTGGCACATGCGCTCAATGTAGTGGTCGGCCGTTTCGCCGTGGCGGGTGTACACAACGGTAAGCCCCGCGCGCTGTTCAACGCTGCGCATGGGCCGCTCGGCCTTGTAGCCGTCAAAAATCAGCCATACCTCCTGCCCCGTGTAGCCCGCGTAATCCTCCAGCACGTGGATCAGGCGGTCGCGGCACTCATCCAGGGGCCAGGCGTTTTTTTCGGCCTCGGCCCACGCGCCAATCACATTGTAGCCGTCCACATACAACAGCGGTTTCATGGCTCAGCGCGCGCGCATGGCGGCATAAAGCAACACGCCCGCCGCCACGCTGGCGTTCAGGCTGTCCAGCTTGCCGCGGATGGGCAGGCTCACGGTGCGGTCGCAGCAATCCAGCACGCGGCGGCTCACGCCCTCGCCCTCCGCGCCAATCACCAGCGCCAGCGCGCCGCTCATGTCCACGGCGGCATAGTCCTCGCCGCCCATATCGGCGGCATATACCCAGATGTTCTGGGCCTTGAGCTTTTCAATGGTGTTGGCCAGGTTTGTCACGCGCGCCACGGGCAGGTACTCCACCGCGCCCGCGCTCGCCTTCACCGCGGCGGGGGTCAGGCCTACGGCGCGGCGCTCCTGCACAATCACGCCGTGCGCGCCCGCGCACTCCGCCGTGCGGATGATCGCGCCCAGATTGTGCGGGTCGGTCACGCCGTCCAACAGCACCAGAAAGGGCGCCTCGCCGCGCTGCTTTGCCAAGTCAAGCATCTTTTCCACGGTGCTGTATTGGTAAGCGGAGGCAAAGGCCAGCATGCCCTGATGGTTGCGGGTAATCGCGTCCAGGCGGGCGCGATCCACCTCCTGCACGGGGATGCGGCGCTCGCGCGCCATGCTTACGATCTCGCGCGCGGAGCCGCTCAGCTCGCCGCGCGCCACCAGCAGCTTTTCAATATCGCGGCCGCTCTTGAGCGCCTCGCGGATGGGGTTGCGGCCGCTGAGCAGGTTCTCGTTTGGCACGCTTTCCTCCTGCGCAGGCGCGGCAGGGGCCATGGGCGCGTCGTAGCGGTAGCGGTCGTACCCACGTTCCTCCTGCATGCGGGCGCGGCGCTGCTCGTCATAGGGGCGGGGCGCGGTATTGCCCCCGCGGCCGGTGTAACGCCCGGCAGCGCCGCTGGAAAAGCGGTAGCCGCCGCTTTTGTTTTCAAACCTGGGGGCGCTTTTGTCCACGGGCGCGCGCTCGCCGCGCGGGGCCTGGCGCACCGCGTTATCGCGGTAGCCGGCGGAACGCGCCTCCTCATGGCGGCGCTTGCCGTCTTTTTCATAGGGGCGGTTCTTCGCGCCCTGCGCGCCGCCCTGGTAGCGCCCTTCCCCGCCGCGGCCCTTCTGGCCGCCCTTGCGGTAGCCGGTCCCCTCGTCGTCAAAGCCGCCGCGCGCAATGGCCGCCGCGCGCTTCTCCTGCCGGGTTTTGCTCTTTACATCCTTGTAAAATGCCATCGTTGCTTCTCCTTATTCCAGCCCTTCCGCTTTTAAAAAGGCCTTTCTAGCTTCCTGAATTTCCTTTTGTTTTCCGCAGCTCTTTTTGCCCTCCGGGCACGCCCCCCGCAGGCAGCCCGGCCCCGCGTCGCGAAACAGCGCCGGGGCTGCGCGGCAGCATTCCTCAAACATGCGCCCCGCCAACGCGCGGATTTCCCACTGCGCGCGGCTGCACATGCGCAGCGCAAAGAAGTGCCTGAGCTCGCGCGCGTTCATGGTCATCAGCACGCGGGTTTCGCAGGCGTTGGGCAGCACAAAGCGGGCGTCCTCGTTGCTGCTTTCGCCCGCGTCGCCCAGGCGCTTTTGCCAGGCCTCGTACCAGGCCTGCATCTGCGCCATCTGGCCCTCGTATTCCGCAACGGCCTGCGCCCCCAACGCGCGAATCGCCGGGGGAATGATATAGCCAAAGCCCTGCGCATAGCTTACATACCGCTGGCTTTGCACGCTGAAGCTGGCGATGCGGTGCCGGGTGAGCTGCGCCAGCAGCACGCGGCTTACGCCCTCGGCCAGGAAGGTAAAGCTGGCATGCTCCAGCACGCTTTCGTGCCCCATGCCCATCACGCGCTCCACAAAGGCCCGCTGGTCCTTTTCGCTCACCAATTTGAGCAGCTCGTCCACATTGCCGCCAGCATAGCAAAGCCGTGCGCCCAGGGCGGTAAGCGCCTCGGGCTCCAGGGTGTGGCGCACCAGCGTCACGCGCAGGGTACGTTCCGGCATGCAACCAGCCTCCATTCAATGGCTTAACATCTTATTTTAAGGGATAGCCGCCCCAATGTCAAACAATTCCCTTGCCCTTTCCTCCCGCCCGGTCAGGTAGAGGTAGCCCATAAGCGCCTCAAGCCCCGTGGCGCGGCTGTACGCCACGGGATCCTGGTTTTTGGGCGCGTTATGGCGGGCATGGGCATTGCAGCCGCGCCGGAAGATTTCCGCCTCCTCCGGCGTAAGAAGCCCTTCTACGCGCGCGGCGGCCAGGGCCTGGGCCCCGGCGTTCACCTGCGCCACGGCCTGGCGGTGCAGGGCGTTCACCTGCGCGCGGCTTTCCAAAAGCCGCCGCCGGGTGAACAAATCCCACACGGTATCGCCCAGAAAGGCCAGGGCGAGCGGATTTTTCAGCTTTGCCTCCTGAAGGGATAAAGGGGTCTGCGGCATGGGCGTGCCCCGCTTTCGTATGGTTTGGGTAAATCCCTGTGTATGATAGCACGCAAAGGCCCGCGGCACAAGCGCGGTTTAGCTTCCTTGCTCCACGCGCCGCTTAAGCTTTTGGTATTCCTCCAGCCCGTCGGCAACCGCCAGGGCGATCCGCCGCTGGTACGCAGGGCTTAGCAGCAGCTTTTCCTCCGCGGCGTTGCTTAAAAAGCCGCATTCCACCAGCGCCGAAGGCAGCTTGCCGCGCAGCACATAATAATCCCCCGCCATGGCCACGCGCCGCTTGGGCGGGTCAAGGCCCTCAAGCATGGCCTGCTGAAGCGCGCCCGCCAAAAGCCGCCCCTCGTCGGCCCCGCGCTGGTAAAACACCTGCGGGCCGCTTTCCTTGCGGCTGCGGTATTCGTTCATGTGGATGCTCAAAAGCACATCCGCCCCCGCTTCCTCGGCGATATCCCTGCGCTTTTGCAAATCCTCCCGCTTGCGGGCCTTGGTGGCTGTATCGCCCTCGGCCAGGCACACATCCTCCCGCCGGGTGAGCACCACCTCCGCGCCCCGCTGCGCAAGCGCCTTTTCTATCTCCAGCGCAATCTGCAAGGTAATCTCCTTTTCCCACAGGCCGCTGTCGTGCGCCCGCGCGCCGCCGTCATAGCCGCCATGGCCGGGATCCAGCGCCACGGTCATGCCCGCAAGGATTTTCTCCGCCTGGCCGCCGGTGTAAGCCGCCGTTTCCCGGCCTGGGGCGCCGCCGCTCATGAGCATCCCGCCGGCCGCTGCCAGCAGCATTAGCAGCGCATAGGCCCGCCAGCGTTCCCTCCGTTTTGTTACAAAAGCATGTACCGTTTCTTTCATGCATGCGCCTCCCCCTTGTTTGTCCGGGAAGGGTATGCCTGTTCCAGCCAAAATAGAACCAAATCGTACAGCTTAGCGCTGTAACACAATGTTCTATAACAATTTCCAATTCCAGTATTTATCTGGCGTTGCGCGCCAAGGCTTTTTTCCACATCCCAGCCGCCTCCCGCGGCGTTGCCTTATGAATACCCTATGCATGCCTGCATAGACAAATGATAAGATTTCCACACTTTCCACATTGTTTTCCACAGAAAAGATGCTTTTTTCGCCTTCTTTTGCCCATTTATGTGGAAAACTCGCCTGTGCATTTCTTGCTGCATACGCGTTTTTCCACATATGGCCTTTCTATGGAAAAGCGTCCCCGTTCTTCGAAAAAATTGTGGAAAACTTGTGGAGAAAGCATTTCGTTTTTTTGCTTTTTCAAACGATTTTATTACAATTTCTTATAAAATATTTTCCAGTGCGGCAAAATCGCTGGAGGCCACATCTCCTAAGGCGTCCATCACGCGGTCCAGCGCGCGCAGCGCCTCGTCCTGCCAGCGCTGTTCCAGCGCGGTGGACAGCTCCAGCATGGCCGTGTTCACAGCCCGCGTATGATGATGGCTGATCAGGCAGTTGAGCCATTTTGCGTCATGCTGCCAGCGCGCGTGCAGATAGGCCTGCTCCCGCGCCGCCATATCCAGGTTGCCCTGCTCAAGCGCCTCGCGCACCACGCCAAAGGAATCCATATAGCCGCGCGCCGTGTTGCGCTGGCTCAAATCCAGCCACACGCTCAGGCCCACGCTCAAAACCGTAAGCGTTATAATCAAAACGACCGCCCGCCGCATCACCAGCCCACCTCGTCCGGCGAAAGGGCCTGCGCGCGCGCGGGCGCCTTATCGCCATAGCCGTGCGCGGTCATTTGCCCGTCGGTATCCAGGTAGCACAGCAGCACATCCTGCAAGCGCGCATAGCCCATCTTTTTCAGCCGCTCCAACAGCCAATCCGCGTCCTTGCCGCACAGGGGCAGGTTGTCCTTTTCCAGCCTGCCGTCCATCACCAGCGTAAGCGGAATGCCTTCGTAGCCGGTTTGGATCCTCAGCTCCTCCGTGGTGGCGGGCCGCGCTTTAGAAGCGGGGAACACGCTTAGCTTGCCGCTGGTTTCCATAATGGCCGTGCCCACCTCCGTGGGCGTCAAAATGCCGCCGGTGCGCAGCTCCTCCAGCAGGTCGTTCAAATTGAAGCACAGCTTTTCCAGCGCCTGGTGATTGATCTTCCCGTTTTGAATAACCACCGTGGGCCTGCCGCTGAAAAATGCGCGCATGCGCTGGCTCTTGAGCGAGAGCAGCGTAAACAGCTGATGCAGCGCCACCGTCGCCATCAGCGGAATCACGCCGCGCCACAGGGGCGTATCCAGGCTTTCCATGGGGGTGGAGGCCAAATCCGCAATCATAATGGCCACCACCAGCTCAAAGGGTTGCAGCTGCCCAATCTGGCGCTTGCCCATCAGGCGCATGGCAAACACCGCGAAGCATACCAGCACCACGCTGCGAATCAAAACCGTTAGCATTTTTTAGGACTCCACGCTTTCCAGCCACTGCTCCAGCTCCTCCGCCGTGGAAAAGCCCACGCCCCTTTTTAGCGTCTCCTGCTCGGCGGCGGGCAGGGCGTCCAGGGCCAGGTCCAGCTCCTTAACCAGGGCCAGCGCGTCGCCGTACTTGTTTTCAAACACGCACAGCATACCCGCGCCGTTGGGCATCAGCACCATGTGATCCGGGCAGAAGATATCGGGCTTTTGCTCCATCTTAATCAGCTTGGGTGAAAACTCCGTCACGCGCCATTCGGGGTAGAGCGCCTCTACCTCCTCAAGCGTTTTGCCGTACAGCTCCACAGGCGCGGTCACGCGGCGGGTAACCACATGCTCGCAGCGGGTATACGTAAGGGTTTGCAAAAGCTCGCAGCCCTCCTCCACGGCGGCGGCGTCGCCCGCGTCCACGGCCTTGGCGGGAGGCAGTTCGCCGGGCGCCGTGCTTTCTCCGGGCAAAAGCAGCGTGGCCGCCGCAATGGCCAAAAGCACCGCCGCGCTTGCAAGCAGGAGAAGGGTATTGCGCTTCAGGGAGGTTCGTTCCGCGTTTTTATCGTTCATGGGGCGCACTCCTTTTGCTGTGATATCCCTAGCATGCCCCGCTGGGAGGGATTTCATGTGCGGCGCGGCGGCCTCAAAATGTATTGACGAATCCCTTCGCGCCCCGTTATAATAAACGGGTATGCTGCCATTTCAGGCAGCCTGTACCACTTGCAGCAAAGGAGCCGCTGAAACCGATATGAAACGCTATTTCCGTCATTCCATCGCGCTGGTTATGGCGCTGCTTATTTTGGCCGCGCAGCCCCTGGCCGCCCTTGCCCAGGAGGCCCAGGACGACCCCGTAGCCTACACCGCCAAGGCCAGCGTGGCGCTCAAGGTGCGCCGCGCCCCCAGCAAGGATTCCACCGGCGGGGACAGCATCCCCCGCGACGCGTTCGTCTACATCCTCGAGCTGGGCGAGGAATGGTGCAAGGTGCGCACCAGCCATCTGGACGGCTATGTAATGACCCAATACCTGACCGATATCCAGCCCTACGGCAACGGCGCGGACGCCGCAGAGATCGAGCGGGCCGTTGCCGCGCAGCAGCCCGGCGACGCCGCCGCTCCCGGCTTCAAAACCAGCAAGGAAACCTTTTATGAGGGCTATATCGCCCATGCGGTGAAAAGCGCGGCCATCTACCAGGAGCCGGACGAGCGCGCCCGCCGCGTAGGCAACGTGCCCATTTACAAGCAGGTTACCGTAAGCGAGGTCAGCGGCGATTGGTGCCTGATCCGTTACAACAATACCTACGGCTATGTGCGCACCGATTCCCTTTTCAAGTGGGACCGTATCGACCCCTATGTGGGCGATATTCCCGGCCTGGATATCTGGCCCATTCTGGCCTTTGTAAACCATACCACCACCATTTACAGCATGGAGGATAACAGCGAGCTGAAAACCATCAACCCCGGCGCGGCCATCTGCGTGGGCGAGATGGACGAAATGGGCCGCTATCCCCTGCCCTATTGGCGCACCACCGGCTATATCAAGGCCGAGGACGTCGCCTATACCATCCCCGTAGCGGATTATGAAAACGCCCAGTCCGGCGATCTCATCAGCGTGATGACCACCTATTACGCCGTGGGCATTTCCACACTCCAGTACCAGGGCCGCAACTGGAACATCCGCCTGGCCTCCAGCATGATCACCGGCACCGTTTTGCAGCCCGGTGAAACCTATAACCAAAACAAGACCATCGGCCCCTACCTCAAATCCACGGGCTACCACAAGGCCCCCATCATGAGCCCCCACGCCCTATGGGGCTACGGCGGCGGCACCTGCCAGGTCAACACCACCTTCTACATCGCCACCATTCAGCTACCGCTGCTGGTCACGCATCGCAAGGTTCACGCGGACGTGGGCATCTATTACGCCAAGAAGGGTTTTGACGCGGCCGTGGGCGGCGGCGACATCAACCTGACCATGGTCAACACCATGCCCTACGCCATCCGCTATCAGTTCTTCATCTCCGACGGCGTGCTCACCT
>URUF01000074.1 GCA_900550955.1 uncultured Eubacteriales bacterium
GCGGGCTGCGCCTCCGGGGACGGTGGATGGCCTGGGCCCGCTTTCGCGGGCTGCGCCTCCGGGGACGGTGGATGGCCTGGGCCCGCTTTCGCGGGCTGCGCCTCCGGGGACGGTGGATGGCCTGGGCCCGCTTTCGCGGGCTGCGGCTTCTGGGGGCGGGGATGCTGTTTTTGAATCGTTATATATGTGCGCGAAACGGGGCTGGCGCTGCTTGAGCGGCGGCCTGGCCGCAAAAATCCAATCCCAACCAGGAGGTGCCTGCCTTGCCCAGCGAAATTTACGAAGTCGTTGCCCAGGGGGCGCGGTACTGGTTTTTGTTTTTGATGGCGCTGATCGTGTGGCGCAGCTACCGCTGGTACAGGCGTGACAAGCGCCAGGCTAAAAAGCGCCTTAAGCTGCTGCCGGACGCCGGCTACGTGGGCGAGATGGTTGTCATTGAAGGCGCGGACGCGCTCAAGCGCGGCAGCGCGCTGCCCGTGCCCTGGGAGGGCACGCTGGGCAGCCTGCGCACCAACGATCTATGCGTGCCCGTCAAAGGCGTTGGCAAGCGGCAGCTCTGGTTCCGCTTTGAGGAAGGCAAGGGCCTGATGGTGGAGCCCTTTCGCGGCAGGACGGCCAATGTGGACGGCGAGGACGCAGCGGTGCGCAAGCCGGTGTATATGGCGCATGGCTCGCGCCTGTACGTGGGCGGGGCGGAGCTTCGGCTGCGGCTATTTATGGGCTTTGAGGGCACGGGCTATGCGCCGCGCCGCGAGGAAGCCCAACCTGAACAGCCTGCCGCGAGCGATCTGGCCAGGCAGTTGGCCGCGCAGCAGCAGTGGATTTTGCAGCAGCAATGGCTGATGCAGCAGCAGCTGGCCCAACAGCAGGCCTATCAGCAATGGCTTGCCCAGCAAGCCGGGCAGGCGCAGGAAACGGACGTGGAGGATGAGGAAGGCGACGGCGGCGTTTACATTGCGCCCGGGCAGGCGCGCCAGCTGGCCGATCACACGCCCTTCATGCGGCCCAAGGGAGAGGCTGCGCCCGTGCCGCCGTCCGGCGGGGAACCCGGGCGCTCCACGGAGTTTGCGCCTGGCGGCACGTTCTATCCGCCCGAGATGGGGGAGGAGGACTGGCCCTACGCCCCCAACCCCTATGCCGGCGCGCCGGAGGAGGGCTATGACCCCGGCGATTTGGACGAGGACATGACCGACGCGGCCGCGCCGCCCAAGAGCGCCTATATCGGCCACGACGAGGCCGAGCGCGCCAAGCGCACCCTCTGGGATAAGTACTTTGGAGGAGGGCGTGCCAAATGAGCAGGAGAGCCCAGGCCCGTGCGGAGGCCCGCGCGCATGCGCGCAGCCGGCGTCAGAAGCGCCGCCCGGATCATATGCTGGTATCGGCCATTATGCTGTTTTTCTTCAGCGCCTTCCTGCTTATCGCCCTCAATGGCGAGCTGGAGTGGCAGGGCTTTGCGCTGGCGGTGATTGTGCCGGTGCTGATCTACATTTCCACGATGTGGCTGCCGCGCTTTTTCCCTGCGGACAAGCTGCTCTTGGCGATTGCCAATTTTTTGTGCGCGCTGGGCGTTTTGGTGCTTTACTCCACCGACCGGGGCGCGGGCACCTCGCGCGGCATGCAGCAGGCCGTGTACTATGGCGCGGGCATCATCGCCATGCTGGCGTGCATCTTTATTGTGCGGTATGTAAGGCGCTGGCGTTTTTTAATCAAGGTGGTCATGATGGGCGCGGCGGCGCTGCTTGTGCTGCCCCTGGCCATAGGCACCGAGCAAAACGGCGCCACCAACTGGATTACCCTGGGCGGCACCAGCGTGCAGCCCAGCGAGGTGGTTAAGCTGGCGCTGCTATTGGCGCTTAGCTGGTACATGAGCCGCCGCCGTTTTTGGCCGTGGTTTCTGTTTGCGGTATTTTCGCTGCTGGTGCTGATGCTCCAGCGCGACCTGGGTACGGCGCTGATTTATTACGCCACGGCGCTGTTCCTGTTTTACGCCTCCACGGGGAACCTGCCGCTGACGGGGCTGGGCCTTTTGGGCGGCGGCGGCGCGGCGGTGGCGGGCTATGTGATGTTTGCCCATGTAAAAAAGCGCGTGGCCATTTGGCGCAACCCGTGGATTTACTATGAAACCAGCGGCTATCAAATTGTGCAGATGCTTATGGCCATCGCCTCAGGCGGGCTGTTTGGCGTAGGCCTGGGCCTGGGCGCGCCGCGCGTGATTCCCGTGTATTTTACGGACTGCATCTTTGCCGTAATCTGCGAGCAGTTTGGCGTTATCTTTGGCGCGCTGGTGCTGGCCATGTATGTGATTTTGATTTTGCGGGGCGCGTCCATCGCTTCGGCCGCCCGGCACAGCTTTCACGCGCTTTTGGCCATGGGCGCAACCGTGATGCTGGGCGTGCAGACGTTTGTGATCATCGGCGGCGTGCTCAAGCTGATCCCGCTTACGGGCGTGACCATGCCCTTTGTTAGCTACGGCGGTACCTCGCTGGTGAGCTGCATGGGCCTGATTGGGCTGATTCAGGGCGTGGCCAGCGTGAACCAGGACGATTTGGCCTATGATTACGAGATCAGCCATTCGCTTAGGGAGGCTGCTTTGCTGCCGGAAGCGGACGGGGAGGAGTGAGGGCATGAAGCAGCAGCGTTTGCGCTTTCGCGTGCTGGCGGCCCTTTTGATTGGGCTGATGCTGTTATCCGGCACATATGGCATTTACTCGGTTACCACGTATGGCAACCGCTGGGTGGGCAGCGCGCGCAACACGCGCTTTCGCAGCGCGAAAAGCAGCGTGATTCCCGGCGATATCATAGACCGTAACGGCGTTGTGGTGGCTACCACGGATGAAAACGGCGAGCGCGTTTACCAAAGCAACATCCTTAGCCGCTCCAGCATGGTGCACCTATTGGGCGATACCGAGGGCAACGTGGCAAACGGCGTGGAGTCCTTCCAGGCAAGCTACCTGTGGGGCTTTGAAACGGGGCTGAGCGAGCGCGTGACAGCGCTTTTGCAAAACCAGACGCGCAAGGGCGATAACATCACCATCACCGCAGACAGCAAGCTGTGCACCCAGATCGTCAACCTGTTCCGAAACGGCGAGAAAACCAAGGGCAAGTGCGGCGCCGCAGTGGTGATGAACTATAAGACCGGCGAGGTGCTGGCTTTGGTAAGCCTGCCGGTGTACGATCCCACCAATATTACCGAGCAGGTGAAAACCTCCGAGCAGCACCCGTTTTGGAACCGCGCGTTGCAGGGCACGCTGCCGCCGGGCTCCACGTTTAAAATTGTGACGGCCGCGGCGGCGCTGAACAGCCTTGCGGACGCGCAAACGCGCGTGTTTACCTGCACCGGCGCAACCCAGGTGATGGATCACGTGATTCATGATTACAGCATGGCGCAGCATGGCGAGGTGAGCCTTGCGCGCGCCTTCCGCGTTAGCTGCAACAACGCCTTTGCCCAGGCGGCGCTGCTGATGGGCGATACGGCGCTGCGCAAAACGGCGGAGGCGTTTGGATTTAACGATAACTTCCTGTTCCGCGACCTGGTGGTGGAAAACAGCGTGTATCCCACCAAAAACCGCAACAATTTTGAGATCGCCTGGAGCGGCGCGGGGCAGAGCCAGGTGGCGGCCACGCCCATGCATATGTGCATGATCGCGGCAGCCATCGCCAATGATGGCGTAATGATGGAACCGCGCCTGCTAAGCCGCGTGGAAAGCCCCGCGGGCGTGGTGCGCCTACGGTATTCGCAAAAGGAATACCGCACCGCGTGCACGCCTGAAACGGCCCAGATTTTGGACGGCTACATGAAGGACGTGGTGAAAAGCGGCACGGGCACGCGCGCCCAGGTAGACGGGCTGACAATCGCAGGCAAAACCGGCAGCGCCGAGGGTTCCAACAATGGGCGGGACGTAACGCACGCCTGGTTTGTAGGCTACATTGACAGCGACCGCTACCCCTACGCCGTGAGCGTGGTGGTGGAGGAGGGCGGCAGCGGCGGCAGCGTGGCCGCGCCTGTTGCCCAGGGCATTTTTACCTATTTGCGGGATAACGCGGGGCTGTGACGGGAGGCGCGCGGGAGATGGACGCGGCGGCCGCAATTTTCGAACGCATACCCCCGTTCGGCTGGGGACAGCGCGCATAACACAGCTTTGCATCCGTATCGTTTTGATATGGATGCTTTTTTGGCCTGTGAAAAAGGCCGTCTACTTTTGCACGTGGGTATGAGGCAAACGGCCTGTTCTTTTGTATTCAACTCATGTTCAAAACTACCGCTTTGCGTTATCCGCGCGTTGGGACGGCAGTTGTAGAAATCTTGTATTTCAATTTCCAAAAGCAAGCAAATTGCCCAGCGGGATGTTGAACCCAATAGGCTTATACATTCCAACATCACAATCGGCACAGCCTACGCTAAGCGAGCGAACTTGACCGATTTGGGCTTTGTATGCGGTTTGCAGCTTTTCTAACTCGTCCCATGTTTCTGCTGGAATCAATGCAAAATTCATGCTTGCTTGCGCAGCGCGGCTTTGCGCTCCCGGCCCTGCGGGAGGCCGGGACGCCGCAAGAAGGCCTGCCTATTCCGCAAGCGGAATCCTTTCCAAATCGTCCGGCACGTGCAGGTCGCCGGTGTAATAGGCGGCGCCCTCCTGGGTGTAGAGGCGCTTGCGGCAGTCAAGGCGCTTATCCTCGGTGTGCCACAGCACTAGGTGCGGCACCGCAAGCGCCTGCGCAAGCTCGCAGGCGTCCTTCACGGTGCTGTGATGCTTTTCGTAGGGCTTGAAGCGCTCGCGGTCGCCATAGAGGCAGAAGGCCTCGCACAGCAGCCAGCTTGCGCCGCGCACGTACCCCTCGCAGGCGGGGTTATAGGGCTCGTCGCCCAGGCAGCACAGGCGTCCGCCGTCCCGCAGGGGCAGGGTAAAGCCAAATTGCTTGAGCTTGGTGGAGCGAATATCAAAAAACGTGACCTCGCGCCCGCACAGGGTTTCGCGGCAGCCGTCCTCCACATCGTGAAAAAGGATGCGGGTTCCGATGTGGGCGGTCATTTTTGCTTGCAGGGTGACGCGGGCCATGTGGCAAAGGCCCTCCCTTACGGTGGGGTCGCAGTAGATGTGCAGCTCGCCCTGGTACCGGCCTGCGTTCATGCTGGTTGCCACCATGCGCAGCACCCACACCGCGCCCAGCAGATGGTCGCTGTGCGCATGGGTAAGGATGAGCGTGCGCACCCGCTCCCAGGGAATAGAGGCCTTTTCCAGCTGGGCCAGGATGCCGTTTCCCCCGCCCGCGTCGCAAAGCAGCAGCTCGCCGGATAGCTCCAGCGCAAAGCAGGTGTTATAGCAGCGGGTCACGGCGGCGTTCCCGGTACCCAGTACGATCAATTCGTCCATCATCATTCCCCTTCCCGCAAACGCCCATCAGGCGGCGCTGCAACCAGTGTACACGAACGGGGCGGGAATGTCCATCCATTCTTTTTCCGGGCGGGAAGGAGGCGCTTTTGCATGCCTGCCCTGCTGCCAGGAGGCATGGCGGACGGCTTGGAAAAATAAAATTGAAAAAAGTTTGCAAAAGGGGTTGACAGGGAAGGTTCATCATGCTATTATACTAACACGTTATCACACTAAAGTGATGCGGAGAGGAGAGGGTTTTTGATGAAGAAGCTGTTTGCCGCCGTACTGGTTTTGATGCTGGCTTTGACTGGCCTGGCTTGCGCCGAGGATGCGTCCGTTGAGAAGATTGTGGAAAAGGGCACCTTTATTTTGGGCCTGGACGACAGCTTCCCGCCCATGGGCTTCCGTGATGAAAATAACGAGATCGTAGGCTTTGATATCGATGTGGCGCGCGTTGTGGCCGAAAAGCTGGGCGTGGAGTTCGTTGCCCAGCCTATCGCGTGGGATTCCAAGGAGCTGGAGCTTTCCAGCGGGAATATTGACTGCATCTGGAACGGCATGTCCATCACGCCGGAACGCGAGGAGAGCATGGCGATGACCTTTGCTTACCTCAATAACCAGATGATCTTCTACACCAAGGCGGACGCGGGTATCGCCAGCGTGGAGGATTTGGCGGGCAAGACCGTGGCCATCCAAAACGGCTCCTACGCCGAGGAGATGCTGGAGGGCGACTATGCCGAGCTGGCCGCCACCTTTGGCGATGTGATTGGCTTTGACGAATATCTGACCGCTTTGATGGATTTGCAAAACGGCGGCTGCGACGCGGTGCTGATGGACCTTGTGGTGGGCGACTACCGCATCAACGGCATGGGCGCGACCGATCTGGTTGCCGCCGTGGCCCTGGCGGACGATAATTACGGCATTGGCTTCCGCAAGGAGGATATCGCCCTGCGCGACAAGGTAGAGGAAATCCTTGTGGAGATGAAAAAGGACGGCACCCTGGCCGAAATTTCCACCAAGTGGTTTGGTTCCGATATCACGGTGGTGCCTGCGGAGTAATACGCTAATGAAGAAGCCTTCGCGGTTTGCCGCGCGCAGGGGTTTGGGATTGTTCCCAAGCCCCTGCGCGGGCGCAATCCCTCCGGCCTGAAAGGAACCTGCCCATGACGATGAAGTTTTTTAACGACCCGGAGCGCTTGGGAAAGCTGATTGGCATGATGCTGGACGGCGCGGGCGTAACGCTGAGCATCTTTTTTTTGACGCTGCTGTTTTCCGTTCCGCTGGGCATGCTTGCGGCGCAGGGGCGCATGAGCAAAAGGCGCGCCGTGCGCGCGCCGCTGTCGATGTATATCTATGTGATGCGCTCGACGCCGCTGATGCTGCAAATCATGTTCATCTATTTCCTGCTGCCTGCGGTGCTGCCGTTTCGGGTGGACCGGTTCTGGGCGGTTATTTTTGCGTTCGCCATCAATTACGCGGCCTATTTTGCGGAGATCTTCCGCGCGGGCATCCAGGCTATCCCGGCGGGACAGTACGAGGCGGCGAAGGTGCTGGGTTATACCAGGGGGCAAACCTTCCTGCGCATTATCCTGCCGCAGGTGGTTAAGCGCGTGCTGCTGCCGGTGACCAACGAGGTGATCACGCTGATTAAGGATACGGCGCTGGCCTCCACCGTGGCGGTGGTGGATTTGATGACCGTGGCCAAGAAGCAGGTATCCAGCTCGTCCTCCATAGAGCCGTATGTGGTGGCGATTTTGATGTATCTGGTACTAAACGGCGCAGCCGAGCAGCTGTGCAAGCTGGCCGAGCGCAAGCTGGATTATTACCGCTGAGGGGAGGGGCCAAGATGCTTACCGCGACGGATATCCATAAGGGGTTCGACGGGCTGGGCGTGCTTAAGGGCATCAGCCTGGAAGTAAAAAAGGGCGAGGTTGTGGCGATGATTGGCCCCAGCGGGTCGGGTAAGAGCACATTTTTGCGCTGCTTAAACCAGCTGGAGCCCGTGGACGCGGGCACGATTGCGCTGGATGGCGTAGCGATGTGCCGCATGCGCGACGGCAGGCTAAGCTATGCGGACGAGCGCACCCTGCGCGGCATTACGCTGCGCATGGGCATGGTGTTTCAGTCCTTCAACCTGTTTCCGCATATGAGCGTGATGCAGAACCTGATTGACGCGCCCATGCGCGTAAAGCGCGTGCCTAAAAAGCAGGCGGAGGAAAAGGCGCGCGCGCTGCTTGCAAAGGTGGGCCTGACGGATAAGGCGCGGCAGTACCCCTACCAGCTTAGCGGCGGGCAGCAGCAGCGCGTAGCCATCGCCCGCGCCCTGTGCATGGATCCCGAGATTATGTGCTTTGACGAGCCCACCAGCGCGTTGGACCCGGAGCTTACCCAGGAGGTGCTGGGCGTGATGCGCGACCTGGCCAGCGAGCGCATGACCATGCTGGTAGTAACGCATGAAATGAGCTTTGCCCGCGACGTGGCGGATCGCGTGATTTTTATGGAGGGCGGCCAAATTGTGGAGGAGGGCCCGCCGGAGAAGCTGTTCCAATCCCAAAATCCCAGGACAAGGCAGTTTATTGGCCTGAACTGAAAAAGCAAAACGCATTGCCCGACGAAAGAAAGCCCAGCGGCAAAACTGCCGCTGGGCGCAGGCCGTCGAAAAAGCTCGCCTGCGGCGATCTTTTCCGCCGAGGCTTGCGCCGTTCGCCTACTCGCTGCGCCTCGGTTTTATCGGCGCACGAAGCACTGC
>URUF01000075.1 GCA_900550955.1 uncultured Eubacteriales bacterium
GGTTCGCGCCGCGCATACCACCGCGGCCGCGCCGGGGGTAGGCGCGCGCATCGCCGTGCCTACCCAGCCGCAGGTGCTGGTAAGCCAGGACGGCTCGCAGTTTGAGCCCCCCGCCCGGCCTGATGTGCCGGAATGGCTGCGCGTGGCCCAGCAGAACAATTTGCCGCTGGACCGCCCCTCCTCGCCGCGCGTGAAGGCCGCGCCAAGGCAGGAGGACGCCCAGCCAGCGCCCATGGACGCGCTGGGCAGACCGCTTCGCAACCGCGCCGCCATCGCGGCGGCAAGGCTTTCGCGGGAGCCCTCGCCCCAAAGCGCCGAGGCCTACGCCCAGGCGGGCTATCCGCCCCAGCTGCTTTTGGAGCAGCAGCGCCTGGAGCGCGAGCAGGCCCAGCAGCCCGTGCGCCGCAGGCACGGCGCGCAATACGCCGTGAACGAGTACCGCGGCCAGGCATACGCCGCCGCTGGCGGCAGGCGCGATACCCGCGCCTCCTACCCGCCCGAACGCGGCGAATGGGAGGCCGCGCAGGCCAGGCGGCAGGCCGTGCCCGCGCATGAGCAGCCGGGCGGGCCCGGGCTGCCGGAAAGCCGCGGCCAGGCATACGCCGCCGCCAGCATGCAGCGCGCCTATACCCATCCCATACGCGCCTATGCCGGTGGGCAGGGCTATGGCGGCGCGGACGGCGGCCCCGTCCCCGCGCCGGAGGCGGGCTGGCAGGTTGTTGAGGAGGAGGAAGCGCCCCAGGAGCAGGAGCGCCCGCGCCTGCGCATTCCCTGGCTAGGCATTGCGGCGTTTGCCATGGCGCTTATCGCCGTGGGCCTGTGGATTGCCCAAATGAGCTTTGACAGGCAAACCGGCCAGGTGCTGGCCGCGCGCGAGGCCGCCGAGGCCGCCCTTTTGGAGAGCCATCCCCTGCGCTACCGCGAGCTGATAGAACAAAAGGCCCAAAAGTACAATCTTTCGCCCGCGTTTGTGGCGGCAATCATCCTCAATGAAAGCTCCTTTCGGCCCGACGCGGAAAGCAGCGTGGGCGCGCGCGGCCTGATGCAGCTTATGGATGAAACCGCCGGATGGATTTGCGGCAAGATGGACGGCTCCGGCTATGATTTTGACGCGATGTACGACGCGGAAACCAACGTGGAATACGGCTGCTGGTATTTGAACTTTTTAAGCCAGCGCTTCCGGGGCGACCCTGTGCTTGTGGCCGCCGCCTTCCACGCGGGCCAGGGCCAGGTGCAAAACTGGCTGAATGATTCGCGTTACAGCAGCGACAACCTCACCATCCGCCTTGAGGACATGGCGGACGGCCCCACCAAGCAGTACGCCGCCCGCGTGCTAAACGCCTTTGCCGCCTATAAGCGCCTGTACTACGAAACCACGGAGGAACCCGCATGATCAAACGCCTTTGCTGCCTTATCCTGTGCCTGACGCTTTTGCCCGTTTGGGCCCTTGCGGAAAATGTGGAGGATTCGCTGATTATCGGCATGCTTTCCACCAAAACAACGGAGCTCAGGCCCCTTACGCCCAAGGAGCGCGATATCATTTCCCTGTACGGGGTGATTTACGAAAGCCTTGTTACCATAGATGATAACGGCATTCCCCAGCCCCTTCTGGCCGAAACCTGGGCCGAAAGCAACGGGGGCAAAACCTGGACCTTTACGCTTCGCGAAAACGTTACCTTTTCGGACGGCACGCCCCTTACCGCGCAGGATGTGGCCGCCAGCGGCCAGTACATCCTAAGCCTGGCCAACAACGAGGAGGCGGCGGACCGCGGGTTTTACGCCAATATCCGCTACATGGTGGATTCCTTTTCCGCCACGGACGATCGCACCGTTGTGGTGAAGGCCAAGCGCAGCTATTACGGCATTTTGTACAGCCTTACCTTTCCCGTGGTGCCGGCCTCCCAGGTGGATATGGCAAACCCGCTGGGCACGGGCCCGTATGTGGTAGCCTCCTTTGAGGCGGGCAGCTATATGCTTTTGAACGCCAACCCCCGCTGGTGGCAGATGCAGCCGCAGGTGCAGGAGATCACCGTAACCTTTTACCCCAACAACAAGGATATGATCACCGCCTACGAGTACGGCCGCGTGGACACGGTGTTTACCCGTTCGGTGGCGGCGGCGCAGTACAAAAGCGGCATCAACTCCCTTTCCATCACGTATGAAACGCGGCAGCTGGAAACCCTGCTCATCAACCACCGCGAGCGCTCCTTCCCGCTGGACAGCCTGAAGGTGCGCCAGGCCATCCGCTATGCCATCAACAAGGATTTGATCGCCCAAAACGTATACATGGGCATGACCACCCGCGCGGACACCCCCATCCCCTCCAGCAGCTGGCTGTACCTGGACCAGGAGAGCACCTTTGTGTACAACCCCGATAAGGCGCGCGAGCTGCTGGCCGAGGACGGCTGGGTGGATTTGGACGGCACCGGCGTGCTCAACAAGGTGGTGGCGGGCGCGGACAAGCCCAAAAACCTGGTGCTGAGCCTGTACGTATACGAGGACCCCGAAAACGACGTGCGCTTTGAAACCGCCAACATGATTTCCGATATGCTTGCGGCGGTGGGCATCAGCGTGCACATTGAAACCGTTAGCTATGCCGAATGCAAGCAGGTGCTGGAAAACGGCTCCTTCGACCTGGCGCTTTGCGCCTTTCAGATGGACGTTGCGCCGGACGTTGGCTTTTTCCTGCGCAAGGGCAACAGCCAGAACTACGGCCGCTACAATTCCAGCGAGATGACCTCCCTGATCGATACCCTGCGCACGCAGGAAAACCAGTCCGATTTTGCCTATACCTCCCAGGCCATTCAGCAGCAGTTCGCCGCCGATGTGCCCTTCATCTGCCTGTTTTACCGCACGGGCGCCATCCTGACCCGCAAAATGTACACCACCGTGCGCTCCATCCGCGAGTTTGAGCTGCTGCGCGGCATCGAGGCCTTTGGGCGGTAAGAAAGGGGGAAAACCACGCATGAAACGCCTTGCCGCGCTTCTTCTGGCGCTTATGTGCTGCCTGGCCCTCCCGGCCCTTGCCCAGGAGCTGGATGAGGAAACGCTTGCGCAAATGGAAACCCCGGCCCCCACCCCAGACCCCCGTGCCACGCCCGAGCCCCCGGAGCAGGTATATGCCGTTTCGGATGTGGAAAACCTGCTGGAAGCCGACGAACGGCTGATTGAGGAAGGCCCGCGCCCGGACTTTGTGGAAAAGCTATTGGACGTGGCGCGCGGCGAGCTGGGCTATACCGAGGGGCCCAACAACTACTCCAAATACGGCATTTGGAGCGGCGATCCCAACGCCGCCTGGTGCGCCGAATTTGTGTGCTGGTGCGTAAATCAAGTAGACAAGCGCTACGGCACAGAGCTGCTTACCGTTACCTACCCCAATTACAGCGGGCAAAATACCGGGCGGGACTGGTTTATCAGCCGGGGCCGCTTTGTGTACCGCAAGGGCAACTGCCCGGGCTGGGGCTACCAGTGGCTGCGCGGCAGCGATCACCTGCTCCAAAAGAACGAATACATTCCCCGCTCCGGCGACCTGGTGTTTTTTAGCTACAACGAGGCCGGGGATACCGAGCACGTGGCCCTGGTGGAGTACTGCACCCGCGACAGCCAGGGCAATGTGATCATCCATGTGATCGAGGGCAACAACCCCTCCAGCGTGCAGCGCAACCGCTATTCCCTGGGCAACAGCCAGGTACTGGGCTTTGGCGCGTGTGAAAACGTGGTGGACACCACCATGCGCAGCGGCAACACCGGCGACAAGGTGCTGCTTTTGCAGCAGGCCTTAAACAAGCTGGGCCTGTTAGAGGAGCGCCACCTCACCGGCACCTTTGGCAGCAACACCAAGCGCGCCGTTATGGATTTCCAGGCCGCTATGGAAAACCAAACCGTCAACGGCATTGCCGGGCGCGAAACCCAGCAGGCCATCGAGGAAGCCCTCAACCAGATCCTTTACAACGACCCCGATAGCTGGCTGGTAACCGACTAACCAGGGGGCGGCCCCCTGGACCCCCGCACTGCGCGCTTATGGCGCGCAGGGGTTGGGCGCAGGCGGCTGGGGTTGCGTATAAGGCCGCCGGAGGGCGGAGGGCCCTCCGGCTCGCTTGGCGGTATGCGCCTGCCAAGGGGCTTTTGTGGGAGGCGGCCCGCTTGGGCGGGCTGCGCCTCCGGAGGCGGGCGGCTTGCGCGCCCGCGCGCCGCTTCCAAGGGCGGCGGCAGGCCGCCGCATCCCCGCGGGCGGCCAACACGCAAAAAAGCAAAGGAGCCAATCCAATGTCCTTCGCCCATCTTCACCTGCATACGGAATACAGCCTTCTGGACGGCGCAAACCGCATCAAGCCCCTGGTCAAGCGCCTGAAGGAGCTTGGCTATACCCATGCCGCCATCACCGATCACGGCGTTATGTACGGCGTGATCGACTTCTATAACGCCTGCATGGACGAGGGGATTACCCCTGTGATCGGGTGCGAGGTATATGTCTGCCCCGACCGGTTTGAAAAGCATGGGGCGGCGCGCGAGTACAGCCACCTGATTTTGCTCTGCGAGAATGAAACCGGCTACCACAACCTGGTCAAACTTGTAAGCGCCGGGTTTACGGAGGGCTTTTATTATAAGCCACGCATTGATTACGCGCTGCTTAAGCGGCATGCCGAGGGGCTCATCTGCCTATCCGCGTGCCTAAGCGGCGACCTGCCCAAGCTGCTGTTGCAGGGCCGCGCAAAGGACGCGCGCGAGTACGCGCTGAACATGCAGGAGATGTTTGGCAAGGGCAACTACTTCATTGAGCTGATGGATCACGGCCTGGAGGAGGAAAGGCTGGCGCTTCCCCGGCTCAAGGCGCTGGCGAGGGAAACGGGCATTCCCATGGTGGTTACCAACGACTGCCACTACCTCTACCGCGACGACGCCGCCGCGCAGGAGGTGCTCATGTGCATTCAAACGGGCAAAACCCTTCAGGACGAAACCCGCATGCGCATGGAAACGGAGGAGCTTTACGTAAAAAGCGAGGCGGAAATGCTCGCGCTGTTTGCCGATTGCCCCCAGGCCGTGCACCAGGCGGGCGAGATCGCTAAGCGCTGCCATGTCGCGTTTGAGTTTGGCAAGCTGCACTTGCCGCGCTATCCCATTGAAACGGGCGAAACCGCACCCGAGATGCTTACCCGCCTGTGCCGGGAAGGGCTTGGGCAGCTCTACCCCCAGCAGTGCGGCGATCCGCAAAGCGAGCCCTGCCGCCGCCTGCAATACGAGCTGGACATGATAGAGCGCATGGGCTATGTGGATTACTTCCTTATTGTGTGGGATTTTATCAACTACGCCAAGCGCAACGGCATTATGGTGGGGCCGGGGCGGGGCAGCGGCGCGGGCAGCATTGTGGCCTACACGCTGCATATCACCATGCTGGATCCGCTTCAATACAACCTGCTGTTTGAGCGCTTCCTAAACCCCGAGCGCATGTCCATGCCCGATTTGGATATCGATTTTTGCTACGAGCGCCGCCAGGAGGTAATTGACTACGTGGCCCGCAAATACGGCGCGGACCATGTATCGCAGATCATCACGTTTGGCACCATGAAGGCCAAGGCCGTCGTCCGCGACGTGGGGCGCGTGCTGGGCATGAGCTACGCCGCCACGGACCAGGTGGCCAAGGCCATCCCCTTCTCGCTGGATATGACGCTGAAAAAGGCGCTGGAGATTAGCCCCCAGCTGCGCCAGCAGGTGGAAAGCGACCCCCAGGTGAGAAGGCTGTACGATATGAGCCTTACGCTGGAGGGCATGCCGCGCCACGCCAGCACCCACGCGGCGGGCGTGCTGATCACCGCCAAGCCGGTTACGGAATATGTGCCCCTGCAAGTAAACGACGACGTGGTTACCACCCAATACCCCATGGGCACGCTGGAGAGGCTGGGGCTGCTCAAAATGGACTTTCTGGGCCTGCGCACCCTTACCGTGATCCGCGACACGCTGGATATGCTCAAGGCCGAGGGCGTAAGCCTGCAAACCGCGGATATCCCCCTGGACGACCCCGAGGTGTACCGCATGATTTCCTCCGGCGATACGGACGGCGTGTTCCAGCTGGAAAGCGGCGGCATGCGCCTGTTTTTGCAAAATATGAAGCCCGCCTGCTTTGAGGATATCATCGCCGCCATCTCCCTGTACCGCCCGGGGCCCATGGAGTCCATCCCCAGGTACATCGCAGGCAAGAACGACCCCTCCACCGTGCATTACGAAAGCCCGCTCCTGCGCCCCATCCTGGAGGTGACCTACGGCTGCATGGTGTACCAGGAGCAGGTGATGCAGATTGTGCGCGACCTGGCCGGTTACAGCCTGGGCCGCAGCGACCTGATGCGCCGCGCCATGGCCAAAAAGAAAAAGGACGTGATGGCCAAGGAGCGCGAATACTTTGTAAACGGCATGACGGACGAAAACGGCAACGTGCTTATCGACGGCGCGGTGCGCCGGGGCGTGCCCAAGGAGGTGGCCGAGCATATCTTTGACGAGATGAGCGCCTTTGCCAGCTACGCCTTCAACAAAAGCCACGCCGCCGCCTACGCGCTGGTGGCCGTGCAGACGGCCTGGCTCAAGCGCTACCATCCCGTGCCGTTCATGGCCGCCACCATCAACAGCATGATGGATAACATGCCCAAAATGGCCGGGTATATCCAGTACTGCCGCCAGCACGATATCCCGGTGCTTCCGCCCCATGTGAACAAAAGCGTTTGGCGCTTTAGCGTGGACAGGGATGAAAAGGGCAGGCCAAGCATCCGCTTTGGCCTGGGCGGGGTGAAAAACGTGGGCCATGGCGCTGTGGAGCTGATTGAAAAGCAGCGCGCGCGCGGCCCCTATACCAGCATTTTTGATTTTGCCGAACGCGTGGCGGGCGACGCGTTGAACAAGCGCACCGTGGAAAGCCTGATCAAGGCGGGCGCGTTTGACGGCCTGGGGCATAACCGCGCCCAGCTGCTAAGCGTGTACGAGCGCCTGCTGGACGATTCGGCCCAGAAGCGGCGGCAGAACATCGCCGGGCAGATGTCCCTGTTCGACCTGGCGGGCGCAGGGCAAAGCGCGCCGCCGGAGATGTTCCATATCCCGCCCATGGAGGAGCACCCGCGCAAGGCGCTTTTGAGCATGGAACGCGAGATGACCGGCGTATATATCACCGGCCATCCCCTGGACGAGGCGGCGGAGCTGCTGCACGCGGGCTTTACCACCGTGGCCGACGCATACGGGATGAGCGAGGGCGAGGACGGCGGCGCGGCCTATGACGGCATGCAGGTAAGCATGGCGGGCATCCTGACCCTATGCAAGGGCAAAATTACCAAGAAGGGCTCCATGATGGGCATCCTGAACCTGGAGGATTTGACCGGGCAGATCGAGGGGCTGGTGTTCCCCAAGGTATACGAGCGGTATGTGCCGCTGCTGAACGTGGACAGCCTGGTGATTCTGGACGGCAAGCTCAGCTTCCGCGAGGAGGAGGAGCCCAAGCTGCTGGTGGACGCGGTGCGCCCGCTCAACGCTGAAAACGCCGCCCAGCGCGCCGTGACGCTCCCCAAAATGGAGGCGGGCCCCGCCCAAAAGCTGCCTGCGCGCCGCCAGGCGGATGCGGGAAAGCCGGGGGCGAAGCCTCCCATCCGCGCCGCAGCGCCCGCGCCGCAGCTTAGCGACGCGCAGCTAGCCAAGCAGGCGCCCCGCAAGCTATACCTGCTGGCCGCCTCGCGCGCCGGGCTTGAGGGGTTGAAGGCGCTGTGCGCCGCGCACCCGGGCAGCGTGCCCGTTTATGTAAAATTGCAGGACGAGGGCATCGCCCTGCTGCTAAGCCGGGAGTTTTGGTGCGACGCGTCCGAGGCCGCGCTTGGCCCGCTGCGCGAGGCCTGCGGGGAGCGGGGCGTGGTGCTTAGGGAAAGCTGAAAAAAGCTGTGGAAAACACACAAGCGCGCGGCGAAAAAGCTCGCCTGCGGCGATCTTTTCCGCCGAAACAGGGTTCACCTGCGCCT
>URUF01000076.1 GCA_900550955.1 uncultured Eubacteriales bacterium
CAAACGGACGGCCTTCTTTTGAAAAGCCCCCCGTCAGACTGTCGATAAACCTATTCGGAAGCCTTGCGCAGCAAGGTTTCCTTTACACCAGGCGGAAGCCGGTTTCAGCCTGCTTTTCGTGGTAGCGGCGGATGAGCGCCTGAATGCGGTCGTAGGGGTTAAGGAGGTTGCTCAGGCTGCGGTCGTGGTTCAGGCTGGCGATGATGTAGGAGATATATTTGCTCAAATCCGCCTCGATAAACCATTCGCGGGCTTGCAGCTCCGGCGTGCGGTAGGTGAGGTTGGTGGAGATGATGCGGCTGAGGGTGCCCTCCTCATACGCGCGGTCAAAGGCCTCCAGGCCGTTGGTGAACAGCGCGAACGTGGCTGAGGCAAAGATGCGGTTGGCCTTGCGCTTTTTCAGCTCCCGGGCCAAATCCAAAATGCTCTCGCCGGAGGAAAGGATATCGTCGGAAACGAACACGTCCTTGCCCTCCACGGTATCGCCCAGGTATTCGTGGGCGATGATGGGGTTGCGGCCGTTTACAACGGTGGTGTAATCGCGGCGCTTATAGAACATGCCCATATCGATGCCCAGCACCGAGCTGTAAAAGATATTGCGGTTGAGCGCGCCCTCGTCAGGGCTGACGATCATCATGTGGTCGCGGTCAATTTGCAGGTCGCATTCCTTGCGGAACAGGGCCTTCAATATCTGGTAGCTGGGCATTACGCTTTCAAAGCTGCCCAGGGGGATGGCGTTTTGCACGCGCGGGTCGTGCGCGTCAAAGGTGATGATATTGCTCACGCCCATGCGCTCCAGCTCCTGAAGCATCAGGGCGCAGTCCAGGCTTTCGCGGCTGGAGCGGCGGTGCTGGCGGCCCTCGTACAACAGCGGCATAATCACGTTAATGCGCTTTGCCTTGCCGCCGATGGCCGCGATGATGCGCTTAAGATCCTGATAATGGTCGTCCGGGGACATGGGAACCGGCCGGCCATACATATTATAGGTTATGTTGTACGCGCCGATATCGCACAGAATGTAGATATCGTAGCCGCGCACGGTGCTTTTGATCATGCCCTTGCCTTCGCCCGTGCCAAAGCGGGGGCAGGCGGCTTCAATGAGAAAGTCGGTACGGTTTACGCCCATTTGCGCGTAGAGTGGGGTATCCTCCAGTGCCTCCTGCTGCTCATACCATCGCATCAGGTATGCATTGATCTTTTGCCCCAGCTCCTCGCAGCCCGGCATGGCGATGATGCCCAGGGGGGCGAAGGGAACGGTCAAAAGATCGTTGTTCCAGGTACTTACAAAATCCGTCACAAGCATGCTCCTTCTCAGGTCGCAGGTTTTTTGAGGGATCCACAGCATTCTTAGTATACCAAAAATCCGCTGCCATGAAAAGGTGCTTTTCTGAAAAAGCAAACATTTTGTCGGATTTTGTGAAAAAGCTCCACATCGCGGCCTGGGCTGTTTGCCCGCTTTGACGCATAAAATGCGCAGGGACATGTGAATGAAGGACGGGATGCGCGCGTGAACGGCTGGGCGGCAAGCATTTGTGCAGCGGCGTTACTTTTGTTTTCGCCGGAGGCGATGGCGGCGGCCTCCACGGCGGCGGAGGTGTTTGTAAGCGGGGTCATGCCCGCGTTGTTTCCCATGATGGTTGTGGCAAAGCTGATGCGCCTGCCCCAAAAGGGCGAACATTCCTTCCTTGGCGCGGTGGGCATGGCCTTTGCGGGCGGCTCGCCCGCCAGCGCGCAGCGCGCGCGCCTTTTGTACGACGCGGGGCGCGTGCCGGACGGGGCCCTGGAGCCTATGCTAGCGGCCACCGGCGTAATGAGCCCCATGTTTTTTGTGGGCACGCTGGCGGGCTGGACGGGCCTGCGCGGGGCCTGCTGGGCCATGCTGGGGGCGCACTGGCTGGGCGCGCTGCTCACGGCGGGGCTTTGGGCGCTGGGGCGCAGGCTTTGGAGGGGCGGGCGCGCCAAGCCCGGCAGCCGGCCAGCCGCGTACGCCGGGCAGCCGCCAAGCGCGCCTGCCGCGCCGAAGGAGGCGCTTGGCGCGCTGCTTCCCCGCGCGGTTACGGAGGCGGCGCAGGCGATGCTGGCCGTGTGCGGCTCCATGATGCTGTTTTCCATCCTGGCGGGCGTGCTGCAAGCGGCGCTTTCGCGCCTGTGCCCCGCGTGGACGGCGGCCAACGGGCCCGCGTTAAGCGTGCTGTGGGCGCTGCTTGAAACCGGGGGCGGCGCGGCGGCTGTGCTCAAAAGCCATGCGGCCCCTCCGCTTGCGCTGCTATGCGGGCTGTGCTCGTTTGGCGGGCTGTCCATTTGGCTGCAAAATCTGCTGTTTGTGGGCAAATGCATACGCCCCGTGAGGCTGCTTCAAATGCGCGCGCTGCACGGGGCGGTAAGCATGGGGTTGTTCGCCGCGTTTGAACGGCTGTGGCCCGCCCTAACGGCGGCCTTTGCCGCGCAGGGGGCGCAAACGGCGCGTCAAGCGGGCGCTGGTTGGGCATTGGTTGCGCTTCTTCTCAGCGGCCTTGCGCTGTGTCGCCGCCGGGCTTCTTAAACACCCAGAACTTGCTGGCCACGTAGTTAAACACCGTAACGAACACCAGCACGATCAGCGAATTGATCAGGTTGGACACGCCCATCAGCTTCAGAAGCGCCGCAAAGCCCAGCTCGATAAGGAGCAGGCTTACCACGCGCGCGCCCGCAAACTGCAAAAATTCCTTCATCAGGTTCTTCCTGCCCTCGTTTTTCACGCGGAATACCATCCAGCGGTTGATCCAGAAGGCAAAAATGACGCAGATAATCCACGAAGCAACGTTGGAAACCTGCATCTGCGCCATGTTCGCGCCGTTGATGGTATGGTCGGCGGAGAGCAGCATGCAGCCGCCGTTTTTGATAATCAGGCTTAAAAGCGAGGTAAGGCCGCCGGCCACAAGGTAGCGCAACAGCTCGTACTCCTTTTCGTGGGCGGCAAGAAAATCGCGCAGCTTTTGAATCATGTGGGGTATACCTCCCTTACTCAATCAGTCCTCGCCATGGTCGCCCCGGGCGTAATCTACGGCCAGCAGGTCGCCAAGGGGCAGGGTGACGGGCGCTTTTTTGGCTCCGATGCGCAGGGTGACGGTTTGGCCGTCATACGCCAGCACCGATACCGTCCTTTGCACGATGGCCCCGTCCATAAGGAACATGGCGCGCAGCTTTCGTTCATGCTCCAGGGCGTAGCGCAGGAAACGCGTCATTGCAGATACTCCTTTGGCACCTCAAAAATGCGGTTCTGCCCGTCCGCGGTTTCAAACGCGAGCGGGAACAGCGCTTCCAGCGCCGCCTCGTTAAGCGCGTACTGGCTGCTTGCGCGCTCCCAGGGGCTTACGTACACATATTGTACCTGATAGCGCCTAAGCAGGTCAAGGTTTTGGGCGGGTTCCTCGTAAAAAGCGGCGATCTCCGCCCGGCGGGCCGCGGTGTTGAAGCCGTGGTAGTACAAATAGGAATCGCTGGAGCACAGGATGGTGCGCCCGGCCAGGGAGCTTACGGGGTTCAAATGCTGGTTGCCGGTCACAAACACGCAGTGCTCGGGGGTGCTTTCCCGCACGTAGGCGGCGGTTTCAAGGTCGTTTGCGGAATAGGCCTGGTAATCGCTTACGCATTCGCGCGCCACGGTAAGCGCGGAGGAGGCGAAGCAGCAAACCAGGAACATGGCGGCCAGCGCCCGCCGCCCCGGCAGGCCCCTAAGGCGGCCGAACGCCTCCACGGCGTAATCCGCCGCCATGGGCAGGCACAGCAGGAACCAGACGTACAAAAGCTTGTTGTTATCGTACTCGTTGGGCTGGAACTTCACCAGCTCGGCCACGGCATAGATGAGGAACGCGCCCGCCGCGATCAGCCGGTGCTGGCGCACATCGTCCGGCACGCAGGGCGCACCCTTGGGCTTGCGGCGGCACAACGCCAGCAGGATCAGCACATACGGCACGCCCACGTTTTTCAGGTAGAACCACAGGTAGGTATCCACCAGGCCCCGGTTGCCGCGGTTATTGCTCCAGTTGAACCACAGGCTAAGGAAGTGGTCGCTGTCCGCGGCCTGCACAAAGGTAAACGCAATAAGCTGCGGCAGCGAGAGCGCCGCGGCCACGGCCCCGTAGAAAAGCCACGGCCGAAAGGCCTGAAAGCGCCCGCCGCGCGGCGCGGTACACACCGCATACAGGCACGCGCCCGCACAGAACAATACCAGCGCCAGATAGCTGTGCGTGTGAATAAGCGGCAACCCGCCCGCGAACAGGCCCAAAAGCGCCAGCTCCCTTACGCCGTGCCTTTCGCGGCGGCACAGGGGCGGCATAAGCAGGTTAAGGGCGGGCATGAGCATGGCCCAGCCGCCCAGGATGCCCCGCTGGGGGATGAGCATATCGCAGATGATGTTCACCCAGCGCAGGTTATGCGGGTCCGGCTGGTTGGTGGGCGTTTGGTAATAGCCGTTCATTACGTTGCGCAGGTTATCCCACATGGAGGTAACGGAATAGCCCTCCACAGTCGCGTCAAGCGTATACAGGAAGCCCATGCCTCCGTTTAAAAACAACAGGAAAAACGCCAGCGCCGCCGCGCCCCGGCGGCGGCACAGCTGCATGCACAAAAGCCCGTAGCCAGTAAACACCAGCGCCATCATCAGCGTGCCGGTAAGGGCCATGGCCGTGTTCAGCGGCAGGCCCAGCATGTACAGGGTGGACGCAAAGCTGTCCGACAGGTAGGGGTAGGCCATGGTAGCCCCCAGCATCAGGCTGTTATGCAGCGGGAAGGGGGCGTTTACAATGCTTGTGCAAATGGCCAAATGCAGGGACAAATCCCCATAGGTGCTCTGGCCCACGTGGTAGCCGCCGTCCGCCGCCAGGCGGATGGAATGGGTGTATTGCAAGTAGGCGCTCAACGCCGTGAGCGGCACAACCAGGCATGCAAGCGCCAGAAGGCGGCGCTTCTGCGCCCGGTCAAAGGGGAGCGCGGCGCGCCGGTCCCTAAGGGCGTAGGCAAGGCCGGTAAGCAGTATAAGCGTGCCCAGCGCCAGATAGTGCGCCGTAAAGCTGAAGCGCACGGCATAGGCCCACAAAACCGGCAGCCACATCATAAGCAGCACGCCCAGGGAAAACCCCAGGTACGCGCGTTTCACAGCCTCCTGGCGCGGCAGCAGCAGCCGGGCGATGGCCGCGCCGCCCGCCAGGAACGCAAGCAGATACGCAATGGAAAGCAAGCCCTGTCCCCCTTATACGGATAGCATGGAGCGGAAGAACTGCACCGCCGTTTGCAGCGTGCCGTCGGTAATGGTGCAAAGGCCGTCAAGCGCCTCCTCGCCCGTAAGCAGGAAGGGCGAAAAGCGGTACACGCGCCCGCCCAGCCCCGCGTAGAAGCGCCCGTCCGTGCGCAGGGGGCTTAGGCACGGCACGGCAATCGCGCGCTCAAACTGGATTTCAATGGCGGTCACAAGCGCTTCCCAGGCCTGTCCTGCGGCCTGGCTGGGCGCGCTGGGCTCCAGGCGCACGGGCAAATCCACCTTGACGCCGCGCCCGGCCAGCAGGCGGATGCGCCGCGCGGCGGCCTCCGTGCCGCGGCCCGGGATGAGCGTTTGGCAAAGGCGCAGCTCCGCCGTGGCGGCGGGGCGTTGCGGCGTGCCCTGCGCCGATAGGGAATACACCGTGCGGCGGGACACGAAAAACTGCTCCCGCACCGCGCGCTTGCGCCACAATAGCCGCATGAGCGGGAAGCTCACATGCGGGCTGCGCACGAACCAGCGCTGCAAAAGCGGCGCTTTGCGGCCCAGGGAAACCAGCATCTGCGCGCTGGCGGGGCACAGCGAGGCGCGCTTGGCCCGGCGGGAGAGGCGCGCGCCCGCGCGCAGCACCCTGGCCGTGGGCCCGGTAACCGTGCCGCTTACAACGCCCTTTTCCGTAACGCCAATCAGCGCCAGGGGCGATTCCCTTGGCAGATAGGTGCGAAACGCCTCCATGGTGGCATAGCCGCCGTAATCCAGCACAAAGCAGGGCGTAAGCCCGCGCGCCCCAAGGTGCGCGGCGATGCTTTGGGCGCCCTCGCCGCCGCCCAGGCCGTCCATGCTAAAGGCCAGCAGCAGGTCGCCGCCGGGCTGGTAGCCGTCGCCAAGCAGGCCCTCCAGCGCCTCCAGCAGCGTAATGGCGTGCGCGCGCTCCAGCGCGGCGCACAGCGGCATGCCGCCCGCCGTGCCCAGGGGATAGTCCGCCGCGGGCGCGTCCAGGTGGCATACAAACACCAGCGGGCCCGTGAGGCTGGCGCCGGGCATTTCCAGCAGCACGGCACCGTTTGCAAAGGTTTTTTGCTCCAGCCGGGAAAAAACCAGCGGATAGCTTTCGGAAAGCACGCGCAAAACCTGCGCCGCGCCCCCGGGCGTATAGGCGGTATACGTATTCAGGCGATAAAGCACGTCGCGCGCGCGCGCATAGTTGATCGGGGCCAAGAATTCGCTCATGAAACGCCTCCGTTGGCGAAAGGATTCTCAAAAAAACACTTCGACGTTTACAGCCCTGTTTCCTTCCCGGGGCGGCTGCCCTAAGGAGGGGAGCGGGGCCTGTAAAAAAGGGCTCGCCCGCCGGCCGTATGGGAAAAGCAAAAGGGCCCGCCGCCTGCGCGGCGCAGGCGGCAAGCCCCGGCTTTTGGAAGAACAGGGGCCTGAACGCAGCGGTTGCGTTTTAAGCCCGGCGCGCAGCGGTTTATTCCCTGCTGGCAAAGGCGATGATCGCGTCGGCAATGGCGGCGGGGGCCTGCCCGTCGGTACGGATCATCAGGTCGTAATTGCTGCGAAGGCCCCAGTTGCCGTCCGCAAAGAAATTGTAGTAGTTACGGCGCTGCTTGTCTGTTTTGCGAATCAGCTCGCGGGCGCGCTCGCGGTCCACGCCCTCCACGCGCATGATGCGCTCCACGCGCTTTTCCGTGGAGGCGTATAGGAAAACATGGATAACGCCCGGCAAGCCCTTGAGCACGTAATCCGCGCAGCGGCCAACGATTACGCAGGGCCCCTCCGAGGCGATGCGGTTGATCGCGTCAAACTGCGCCAGGAAAACCCGCTGGTTCAGCGGCATTTGCAGCCCGGCGGCGGCTGCGCCCATGTTAAGAACCGGGGCGGCGGAGCCCGTTAGCATGCCGCTCACGCTGGCTTTTTCGTCGTGGCGTTCAAAAATTTCCTTGCACAGGCCGCTTTCCTGCGCGGCCCGGGTGAGAATTTCCTTATCATAAAACGGTATGTCCAGCTTATCGGCCACCAGCCTGCCAATTTCGCGGCCGCCGCTGCCGTACTCGCGGCCTATGGTAATAATGGTATTCATATGCTCATCCTTCCACACGCTGCTTCCGGGGAAAAGATTTTTTTACGATCTTTAATCCTATTATATACCACGGCGGGAAAAAGTTCAATCCAAAAGCTTTGGAAATTCGGCCTGGGAAACATTTTCCTGGCTTCCCTCTTGCTTTTTGGACGCTTCAATGTTAATATACTAGTTGTATATTTACCGAGGAGGGAACCCCTGATGACCGTGCTTGACTGGATTGTTGGCATCCTGCTTTTGATATCTGCCTTGGTGATGATCGTGACCGTGCTTTTGCAAAGCAGCGAGCGCTCCGGCCTGGGCGCCGTTAGCGGCGCCGCCGAAACCTTCTTTGGCAAGAACAAGGCCAAGGGCATGGATGCGAAGCTTGCGCTGCTCACCAAGATTTGCGCCGGCGTGTTCATTGTGCTGTCCGTTGTGATGATGTTCCTGGGCTGATGGCCGGACGCGTGCAAAAAGCGGCTTTCCAATGCGAAAGCCGCTTTTTGCACGC
>URUF01000077.1 GCA_900550955.1 uncultured Eubacteriales bacterium
ACCCTGTTTCGGCGGAAAAGATCGCCGCAGGCGAGCTTTTTCGACGGCCTGACGGGGAGCGGGCTTGACCCCGCTCCCCGTTTCTCTTTTTCATAAGTTGATTCCGTATTCATCACACCACGGAGGCGCGGCCATGAAAAAAACCAAGCAACGCAATACCGCGGCGGTGAACTCCAACCTGATCCGCCGTCCCATCCAAAGGTGCTTCGCCATTTTCCTTCTGCCAACGTTCGTAACGTTCTGCATTGGTTTCCTGTGGCCATTTTTGCATGGCCTGTATTTGTCCTTTTGCAAGTTCACCATCACCAGCAACGCCAAATGGGTGGGCTTTACCAACTACCAAAAGGCGCTTCAGGACGCGGGCTTTATGCATGCCTTCTGGTATACGGCGCTGGTGGCGATTACCTCGCTCATCCTTATCAACGTGCTGGCCTTTGCCGTAGCCTATGCCCTCACGCGCGGCATTCGCGGCGCGAACCTGTACCGCAGCGTGTTTTTTATGCCAAACCTCATCGGCGGCATTGTACTGGGCTATATTTGGTCCGTCATTTTTGCGGGCGTTTTATCCCGCTACAACACCGCGCTGGTGCTCAACTCCACCTACGGCTTTTGGGGCTTGATGATTTTGATGTGTTGGCAGCAGGTTGGCTATATGATGATCATCTACATTGCGGGCCTGCAATCTGTTTCCGAGGATATGATCGAGGCCGCGAAGATCGACGGGGCCAACGGCTGGCACATCCTATGGAACATCACCATCCCCACCGTGATGCCCTCCATCACCATTTGCACCTTCCTTTCGCTCACCAACGGCTTCAAGCTGTTTGACCAGAACCTGGTGCTTACCAACGGCCGCCCCTTCGTGGGCAGCGTGCACACCACCGAGATGGTCGCCCTGAACATTTACAACAGCTTCTACCTCAACAGCAACTCGCGCGGCGTGGGCCAGGCCAAGGCCGTGCTGTTCTTCATCCTGGTGGCGGCCATCGCGCTGTTGCAGCTCAGGGCCACCCATTCCAAGGAGGTGCAGCAGTAATGAAACGCGAACGCGCGATGAAAAACGCCCTTACGGCGTTGTTTGCGGTCATCTGCATACTTTACGTGATGCCCATTGTGGTGGTGCTGTACAACTCCTTCAAAACCAACGCCTCCATCAACACCGATACCTTCGCTCTGCCCAACGCGCAAACCTTTGTGGGCTGGGCCAACTACGCAAACGGCATGACGGTGGGCGGCTATCCCTTCCTGCAATCCGTGGCGTACAGCTTTACCATCACCATTCTTTCCGCCGTTTTGATTCTGCTGTGCACCTCCATGGCCGCGTGGTACATTTCCCGCGTATACGACCTATTCTCCAAAATCGTATACTACCTATGCGTATTCTCCATGATCGTGCCCTTCCAGATGGTGATGTTCACCCTGGCCAAAACCGCGCACGACACGCACCTGGACACGCCCTGGACCATCCCGGTGATCTACCTGGGCTTTGGCGCGGGGCTGGCGGTATTTATGTTTGTGGGCTTTGTAAAGGGCATTCCCCTGGAAATTGAGGAGGCTGCCTCCATTGACGGCTGCGGGCCGCTGCGCACCTTCTTTAGCGTTGTGTTCCCCATGCTAAAGCCCATTCTGGTATCCGTTGCGGTGCTGGAAATTATGTGGGTATGGAACGATTACCTGCTGCCCTACCTGGTTTTGGACCGCACGCTATACCGCACCATCCCCATTCACATCCAGTTCCTGCAGGGCAGCTACGGCAGCGTTGACCTGGGCGCGACCATGGCCCTGATCATGCTTAGCATTCTGCCCATCATCATCTTCTACTTATTCTGCCAGAAGTACATCATCGCCGGCGTAACCAGCGGCGCCGTAAAAGGCTAACCCAAGGGCTTCGCCCTTGACCCGTGGGCTGCGCCCCTTTGGGGGCGCGGGGCGCTGCGCGCCTGTTTGGCGCGGGGTGGGTGCAGGAAAGGAACTACGCCAGACGGCAAAAGGGCCGTCTGGCTTTTTGTTGTGAATGCGAAAAGGGAGCCTGTGAATGCAGGCTCCCTTTTCTGCTATTTTTGCGCTTCCACAATCAACTGAAGCACGGCCTCGGTGCCGTCCTTTACAGGGTAGGCTTCCAGCGCCTGAAGCAGCTCGCTGCGCTCATCCAACAGGCGCAGCAGCGCGTCGGTCATGCTGCGGGCGGTCATATCCTCCTGCATGAGCACGCGGGCCAGGCCCTGGCGGGCGTAGCTCTTGGCGTTTTCAATCTGATCGCCGCGGCTTGCGCCCAACGGATAGGGCACCAGCAGCATGGGCTTATGCAGCGCCAGCAGCTCGCTAAGCGTGTTGCTGCCCGCGCGGCTCAAAACCACATCCGCCACGGCCAGCGCGTCGGGCATTTCCTCGCTCAAAAACTCCTTTTGGCAATAGCCCTTCGTGCCGTTCAGGCTTTCGTCCAGGTTCCCCCTGCCGCACAGGTGCAGCACGTCAAAGCGGGTAAGCAGCTCCGGCAGCGCTTCGCGCAGGCATTGATTAACGCTTTGCGCGCCAAGGCTGCCGCCGGTCATAAGCAGCACGGGCTTTTGCCCGTCAAACCCAGCCAGCGCAAGCCCTGCGGCGCGGCTGCCGCGAAACAGCTCCGGCCTAAGCGGCGTGCCGGTAAGCACGCCCTTATCCCCCAGGGCTTCGGCGCATTCAGGGAAAGTAGTGGCTACCTTTTTGGCAAACCTGGCGCAAATGCGGTTGGCCAGGCCGGGTGTAAGATCGCTTTCGTGGCACACGGCGGGCACGCGGCACAGCCATGCGCCAAACACAACCGGCACGCTCACAAACCCGCCCTTGGAAAAGCACACGTCCGGCTTGAGCCTGCGCATCAGCCCGATGGACTGGAACGCGCCCCCTATCACCCGGAAGGGGTCGGTAAAGTTTTGCAGGCTGAAATACCGGCGCAGCTTTCCGCTTTTGACCGCGTGATACGTAATATCCGGGAATTTGGCGATCATTTGATGCTCAATCCCGTTTTCGGTGCCGATGTAGTGGATTTCATAGCCCATTTCGCGCAGGCGCGGAATCAGGCTCAAATGCGGCGTAACATGCCCCGCGGTGCCGCCGCCAGTCAGTACGATGCGTTTCCCCATGCTATGATGCGCTCCTCACCGGTGATTTTGGGACGGCGGCCCGCGCCATCCTCATCCAGTATACCACACTTGTCAAAACCAGGGGGGTGACCCCCTGGACCCCCGCGCTGCGCGCCTATGGCGCGCAGGGGTTGGGCGCGGGTGTTTGGGGCTGCGGAATAAGGCCGCCGGAGGGCGGAAGGCCCTCCGGCTCGCTTGGGCGACGTGGCTGCCAAGCCGCTTGGCTGGGAGGCGGCCCGCTTAGGCGGGCTGCGCCTCCTGGGGTTATGGGCCATTGGGATGGCTGTTGGCTTATCAAACGGCAGCCGTTGGGGGTTCGGTTTGCGGAAGGCCCTCCGGCTTGCTTGGGCGGCGTGGTTGTCAAGCCGCTTGGCTGGGAGGCGGCCCGCTTTGGCAGGCTGCGCCTCCTGGGGTTATGGGCTGCGCTTTCTGGGGAGGCGGGCAGTTTTTCGCTGGGGCGGCCTCTCACCCAATCCGCTTCAGCTCCGTATGCAGCCGCGAAAGAATGCGCTTTTCCAGCCGGGAAATATAGCTTTGCGAAATCCCCAGCATATCGGCAACCTCCTTTTGGGTACGCTCGCGCTGGCCGCCCAGGCCAAAGCGCAGCATAATAATGCGCTTCTCCCGCGCGTTCAAATGCTCCAGGGCGTCGCGCAGTATCTCCCGCTCAATCTCCTGGTCCAGGTTGCAGGATACGGTGTCCGGGCGGGTGCCCAGCACGTCGCTCAGCAGCAGCTCGTTGCCGTCCCAATCGGTTTTAAGCGGCTCGTCCAAGCTTACTTCCAGGCGCAGCTTGTTGGTTTTGCGCAGGAACATCAGGATTTCGTTTTCAATGCAGCGGCTGGCATAGGTAGCCATCTTAATTTTCTTTTCCGCGTCAAAGGTGCCCACGGCCTTAATCAGCCCTATCGTGCCAATGGAAATCAAATCCTCCAGCGGGATGCCGGTGTTTTCAAACCGGCGGGCGATGAACACCACCAGCCGCAGGTTATGCTCAATCAGGGTGCGGCGCGCAGCCTCGTCGTTTTCGCGCAGCCTAAGGGCCAGGGCGCGCTCCTCCTCGGGCGTAAGGGGCGGCGGCAGGGGATCGGGGCCGCCGATGTAGAAAAGCTCCTGCGGAAAAAGCCGCGCCAAAAGCCGCTGAAACGCCAGATGGATGCGCTCGGGTGACTGATTCATACCGTTTCCTCCTGACCTCCGCAAACGCGGGAAAAGAATGAAAAATTACAGGGAAAGCTCCCCGTTGGGCAGGGCGGCCACAGGCACCAGCGCCTGCACGCCGCCATACTCCCGGCCTGCCACGGCCACCAACAGCCGCGCCTGGCAGGCGCGCCCGTTTATGTACAGGCGGCATTCGTCCGGGCGGAACAGCGGCAGTAGCGACGAGCCCGCCGCCGTGCGCACATTCAGTAGCCGAAACCCCAGCGGCAGGCTGTACAGGTCGCATGGGTCGGCGATATCGGGAAAGAGCAGCCGCGCGGCCTTGCAGGGGACCACCAGCACCGGCAGGCCCGTAACGGGATCGCGCAGCAGGTTGCCGCTATCCATCATGGCGGGAAGAAGCACTGAATGGCCGTTCACCTTCAATTCCACCTGGCGTACCTCGCACAGGGCCGAGGGCAGGAGCGTTACAAGCAGGTAGCACAGCGCGCCAAGGGCCAGGCTGGCCAGCGCGGCTGGCGCGGCCGGCATGCCGTGGGCGGTCAGCGCCGCAACGGCGCCGCCCATCAGCAGCGTTGCAGCCAGCGTGGTAATCCCGCAGCGGGCGCAGGCCTGCGCGCCATGCGCGTGAAAGCACGCCGCCACCGACAGCGGCAGCCCCAAAAGCGCCGCGCCGGACAGCCAGGGCTGGTACGCCGCCGCCAGCGCCAGCGCCGCGCCAGCGCCCGCCGAGCAAAGCAGCGGTTCCTTGCGCGGCGGGGGCAAGCCTGCCAGCCTGCCGCCCAAGGGCAGCGCGCAAAGGCATATGGCCGCATTCCAAACAAGGTACGCCTCCGCCTGGATCACCCCGCAACCGCCTCCCCAAAAGCCGTAGCCTCAGTATAGGCCCGCGGGCGCGCGCCGCGCGTCGAACGGGAGCGCGAAGTTTGTCTGAAGGGGGGCTGGCCGAAGCGGCCCCCGCAAAAGGAATGACAAAACCCGGCTTCTGTGCTATGATAAAAGCTGTATTTTCCCTATTTTATTTTAACGGCATAATGAAAGGAGCTCCGTTCATGTCCCAAAATGCCCGGCAAAAAACCAGCCTTTGGCAGGTTGTCAAGTTCACGCTGTTTTCCGCCAGCGCGGGCATTCTTCAGGTGGCCGTGTTTACCCTGCTGGAAACGGCCGTGAAGCTGTCCTACTGGCCCAGTTACCTGATTGCGCTGGTTGCAAGCGTGCTGTGGAACTTTACCTTTAACCGCCGCTACACCTTCCGCAGCGATGCAAACCTGGCGCGCAGCATGCTGCTGGTGGCGCTGTTTTACGCGGTGTTCACGCCGCTGTCCACCTGGTGGGGCGACGCGCTTACCCGTATTGGCTGGAACGATTTTGTGGTGCTGGCCGGCACCATGGCGGTCAACTTTGTAACCGAGTTCCTCTACCAGCGCTTTGTGGTGTACCGCAACCTGATTGACACAAACGATGTGGCGCGCCGCGCCAGCGAGCGCGGCAAGGGCGCGGAGGGCTGATGCGCTTGAAAAAGCCAAATTGGAAAAAGCTGCTGTCCACAGCCCTGTTTGTGGCGCTGATTGCGCTTTTGGCCGGGTACGTGTACCAAAACCGCGCCGATATGGCCAAGCTGTTGGCGCTGGATGCGCAAAGCATCGCCATGATGCTGGCCCTGGCGTTGGGCGGCTGCGTGATGAACTGCGTGTATCACCGCATCCTGTTAAGCACCTATCAAATCCCCCTGTCCCTAACGGACTGGATGGGCGTGGTGTTTGTGAGCAACGCCATGGCCTATGTGCTGCCCATGCGGGCGGATTTGGTGTTCACAGCGGCGTATTATAAGCGCGCCAAGGGCCTGGCCTATGTGAAAAGCGTGAGCATGGCGGCGGGCAACATCGTGTTTGGCGTGGTGTTCGCTTTGTTGGAAATGCTGGCGGCGCTGCTGTGCGCCGGGCTGATCGATCAATCCTGGCCAGCCGCGCTGTGGCTGGTTTGGGGCGCTGCGGCGGTGCTGGTGGCGGCGTTTATCACGTTTTCGCTGCTGGTGCAAAACCGCGGGGCGCGCATCCTTGAGCGCGTCCGCCTGCTTAAGGACGTGGTGGAGGGCTTTAACGCGCTGATCCGCAACCGCGCGCTATTGTGGCGGCTGCTTCTATGCCTTACGCTGAACAACCTGATTCAGCTGCTTTTGTACATGGCCTGCTTCCACGCCATCGGGCTTGAGGTTACGGTGTACGAGGCGCTGTTTTACAATAGCGTGAGCTGGCTTTCCAGCATTGTTGCCATTGTGCCGGGCAACATCGGCATCAAGGAGGGCATGATGGGCGTTGCCACCAGCCTGATGGGCGCGCTGTTTCAAAACGGGGTCGCGGTATCGCTGTTGCAGCGCGTGGCGGTGATGATCGTCTATATTGCAATGGGCGGGGTATTTGCCTATCCCGTTTGGAAACGTTGGAACCATTCCCCCCAAGGGGAGCGGCATAAACCATAACGCAGGGAGGAAAACGCAATGGACATTGGTTTTATTGGCATTGGCGTAATGGGCGAAAGCATGGCCCGCCATTTGCTGCGCGCCGGGCACAGCCTTACGGTGTACAACCGCACCAAAAGCAAGGCGGAAAAGCTGCTTGGGGAAGGCGCGGCCTGGGCGGAGAGCGCCGGGGCCTGCGCCCGCGGGCAGGATGTGGTTATCACCATCGTGGGCTTTCCCAAGGATGTGGAGGAGGTATACCTGGGCGAGGGCGGCATTTTGCAAAACGCCAAGCCAGGCGCAACCCTGATCGATATGACCACCACCAGCCCGGCCTTGTGGCAGCGCATCGCGGCGGAGGCCCAAAAGCGCGGCCTGCATCCGCTGGACGCGCCCGTCAGCGGCGGCGACAGCGGCGCGCGTAACGCCACCCTCAGCATTATGGTAGGCGGCGCCCAGGAGGATTTTGAGGCCATGCGCCCCCTCTTTGCCTGCATGGGCAAAAGCATTACCCTTACCGGCGGGCCCGGCTGCGGCCAGCATACCAAAATGGCTAACCAGATCGCCATTGCCGGATGCGTGGCGGGCGTGGCCGAGGCCATCCGTTACGGCGAGGCGGGCGGCCTGGATATTGGCAACATGCTGGGCTGCATCTCCGCAGGCGCGGCAGGCAGCTGGCAGATGAGCAACAACGGCCCCAAGATGGCCGCAGGGGACTACGCCCCCGGTTTCTTCATCAAGCATTTTATCAAGGATATGCGCATCGCCGTGGAGGAGGCGGAAAAATCCGGCGCATCCCTGCCCGTGCTTGCCCAGGTGCTTTCCATGTACGAGGGCATGCAGGCGCGGGGCCAGGGCGACCTGGGCACGCAGGCCATTATCGAGGCGTACCGGAAGGCGTAACAGCGGGCCGCGCTTGGGCATAAGCCCGGCGTCAGGCCGGCGGAAAAGCTCGCCTGCGGCGATCTTTTCCGCCGAGGATGCGCCGTTCGCCTACTCGCTACGCCTCGGTTTTATCGGCGCACGAAGCACTGCC
>URUF01000078.1 GCA_900550955.1 uncultured Eubacteriales bacterium
CTTGCTACGCAAGGCTTCCGAATCCACCGCACATGTCGCTGGATTCGGATTGTTGCTCGGAGGGCTGCGGCCCTCCGAACCTCCCTGGGGTTTCTCGACAGGCTAAAGCGCCGCCGGTTTTTTCCGGCGGCGCTTTTTATCCCGTATGCCCAATAAAGCTTACAGCAACCCCTGCACCAGAATGACCACGATCAAAACCGGCAGCACAATGCAAAACAGCGGTTTCAGCCGCCTGGACAGCTTCAGCCCGGCGCCGGTATTGGCCTCCTGCAAATAGCGGTCAAAGCCCCAGCCCCAGCGCGACACGCAAAACAGCAGGTAAACCAGGCTGCCTATGGGCAATAGCAGGTTGCTTACCAAAAAATCCTCGCCGTCCAGAATGGTGCTGCCCGGCCCCAGCGGCGCAACGCCGCTCCAAACGTTATAGCCCAGCACGCATGGCACGCTAAACAGCAGGATGAACGCCGCGCCGGCCAGCGCCGCGCGCGAGCGGCTCAAATGGCATAGTTCCATCAGGCTGGCAAGGATGTTTTCAAACACCGCGATCACCGTGGAAAAGCTGGCAAACGTCATAAACAGAAAAAACAGCGTGCCCCATACGCGCCCGCCCGCCATGCCGGAAAACACATTGGGAAGGGTAATAAAAATCAGCTGTGGCCCCGCGTCAGGCGAAATGCCAAAGGAAAAACAGGCCGGAAAGATGATTAGCCCCGCGCTGACGGCCACCAGCGTATCCAACGCGCAGATACGCGCCGCTTCGCCTGCCAGCGTATGCTCGCGGCTCATATAGCTGCCAAAAACCTCCATCGCGCCAATGCCCAGGCTTAGCGTAAAGAAGGCCTGATTCATCGCCGCTACAATCACGCTGCCGATGCCCGCGTCCAGGGCGCGCTGCCAGTCGGGCAAAAGGTAAAACGAAAGGCCCTCGCCAGCCCCCGGAAGCGTCAGGCTATGGACGGCCAGCACCACAATCAGCGCCAGCAGCGCGCACATCATCCACTTGGTCAGGCGCTCCACGCCCTTTTGCAAACCGAAGCTGCAAACGAAAAAGCCCAGCGCCACCGTCACAACCATCCAAAGGCCCATTTCGCCCGGATTGGCCAGCATGCCGCCAAACACATCCGCCACCGCCCCGGGGCCCATTCCATCAAACGTGCCTGTTGCAAACTTGATGAAGTAGCTCACCATCCAGCCGTTAACCGTGGTGTAATACATCATCAGCACGCAGCAGCCAAGCAGGCATACGGGGCCGTGCCAATGCCAGCGGCTGCCCCGCAGCTCCAGCGCGCGGTAGGCGCTTGCGGCGGTGCCCCGCCCGGCACGGCCAACCGCCAGCTCCATGGTGAGCACAGGCACGCCCAGAATCACCAAAAAGAACAGGTAGAACAGCACAAAAACGCCGCCGCCATTCCGCCCGGCCACCGTGGGGAACCGCCACACGTTGCCGATGCCAATCGCGCAGCCCGCGCTTACAAGGAGAAATCCCAGCCGAGAGGCAAACGCTTCCCGCTTCAAACCAAACGCCCCTTTTCGATTCAAATGAACGAGATAACGGCTTCCAGTATAACGCAGCTTTACCGGCAGCGCAACTGCAAACAACGCCTCTTTCGCTAGCCCCCACTAAGGAGAAGGGCTTATCCCAGCGGCCAAAGCCCTGCAAAAGCGCCGCCCGGTACTTCCAAGCGGCGTTTTAGAAGGAATTCCTATTCAAAAATTTCGTCCTGGTTTTTTCCCGTGAGCAACGCGGCGCGCTGCGCGCCATATCTGCGCTCAAGCTCCTCAAAGGCCCAGCGCATATTGGCCTGGCGCGAGCTTGTATTATGCGCGTCCGTGGCCACGTAATCCACCAAATCCCCGTCCAAAAGCCTGTCGCGGAATTTGCGCACCGCGCGCGGCAGCCTGCCTGCAACGGTGGAAGCATTCATCTGAATGCGTATGGGCAGCTGCGCGCGCATTTCCGCCACCCAGTCCGAATGCCTTACCAGGTCCTGATACCGCTCCACATGCGCAATAACGGGTATGTACCCGGCATTGGCTATTTGCCTGGCGCCGTCCGCAATGCGCCGCGCCGTATCGGTAGGGTCAAACTCCACAAGCACATACCGCGAGCCTGCAAGCGTCGGCAAAAGCCCCTCATCCAGCTGCCGCACGGCAGTGGGCGAGTAAAAGATCTCGCAGCCCTCGTACAGGACGATATCCAGGCCCTGCTCCCCGCATAGCAAATTCAGGCGTTCCAGATGGCGGCGGTACCTTTCCAGCGGGAAAGGGTGAAAGGCCGGCATTGCATGGCTGGTGGCCATAATATGCGAAATGCCGTCCTCATGCGCCCTTTTCAGCATGTCCATGGAGGCCTCCAGCGTTTGCGGCCCATCGTCCACACCATATATAATGTGGTGATGGACGTCCAAAAAACCGTTCATTCTTCCGCCCCGTCAGCATCCGGCAAGCTCTTGAACAGCTTGGGCGGCTTGGAGGCTCCCTTCCTTGCCGAGGCCTTTTCCCCAGGCTGCTTCACCCGGCGAACCGCGCGCGCCTCCCTTGGGACGGTTTCCTCCTCCGCGGCATTGGAGGCATAGCTCCCGGCCCCATAGTGCGAATAATACGACTTGTAATAGTACTTGCGGGATTTATGCGTTTCCATGGAAACCTTGTTAAGCACCGCCCCCAGCAGCGTGCAGCCGGATTTTTCAATCTGCTGCTTGGCCTCTATCAGCTCACGGCGGGAGATCTTATCGCCGGAAACCACCAGAATGGTCGCGTCGCAGGTGCTGGCAACCATGGCCGCGTCAATGAGCAGGCCTAAACTACGTTGCTCGTGGTTTTGCTGCCGGCGGCAAAAGCGCAAGCACAGCTCAGGCACAGGGCCATCGCCAGGCTAAGCGCAACGACTTTCTTCATCGGAAATCAATCTCCTTTCCTTTAAAGATGCAGGAGGGAATCTATATCGAAACGCCTTTCGGCCTTTCGAACACGGTTAGGCAAGCGGCGTATAGAATACGTCCAGCACCAGCCGCACCAGCGCCTCCCCGTCGGCATGGAATTCCACAAAGCCATCCTCGCCGATGGTGTGCTCGCCTTCAAGCGTGCGCATGGGCTCTATGTCATACTTGGCGGCTCGGTTGGCCTCGTTAATCATCCTGCCGCGGGTCAAATCGCTTAGCAGGTAGGGCTGCATGCCGTCAAACAGCGCCGCTGCAAAGCCGGCGTCCTCCTTGAGCCGCAGGGCGATCTGATCAAAGGCATTGGCCAAATACTGCTGCTGGCGCACCATGCGCGCGGCATTGGTGCCATCCCCAATTTCCATGCGATAGCGCACAAACAGCTCGGCCTGCCGCCCTTGCAGCGTAAGCGTGGAGCCTGGCGTCATAGCGGGGTCGAAGGCCGAAAAGTCGTCCTCCACCGTCACGGTTACGCCGCCCAGCAAATCGTTAAGCGCCACAATGCCATCCAGCTCCATGGAAACATTGCCGTCCATCTCAACGCCGCATAGCAGCCGCTCCACCGCCTCCACGGCAAAGCCGCAGCTTTGCGCAGCCCCATCGCCAAAGCCGTGCGCCAGGCAAATCTGGTGCGTATTGGTGCCCAGGTTGTTGCCCAGCACGCCAAGCACCGTGATTTCCGCCATGGTATCGCGGTCGATCTGTATCCGCCTAACCATTTTGTTTTGGCGGTCCAGCACCACTACCATCAAAAAGTCGCACTGGCCTCCGCTGCGGTACCCATCCGTCTGGCCCTCACGGCGGTCTATGCCCATGAACAAATAGCTTTCCAAACCGGCGCGGCGCTGGTATTCAACGCCGTCATACGTAACGATGGGCTGCTCCTGAAATCTGCCGTTCAAATCGCCATACGCCTGCGTTCTTCCGGCCTTCTCAAAGCGCTGCCCGGCGATGTAGGCCGCCGCGAGGCATAAAGCCAGCGCCGCCGCTCCCGCGCACCATCCTATCAGCATTTTGCGTTTGTCGCGCCGGGTACGAGCCGTGTTCTTCAATGTAGTTACCTCCACGCGTATCAAGCCTGCGCAAGCGTACAAACGTTCCTGGGGGAAGGCCAAAATATCGCATTGCTTTCTTTTATACTGCAAATGCGACACCCGTATTTACCATATGCTTTATAAAAAAGCAACATCTGCCTGAACAGGCAGATGTGAAAAAAGAAAATATTTTTCTATTTTTATCAAAATATCAAATAAAACCCAATAATTACCTTATACAAGCTGCCGCATGCCCTTCTTATGCGCCCTTGCTCCCATGCGCCGCGCAGCATGCCTCCACAGGGCCGCCGCCCATATGCGCCGCTTCCTGCGACGCATTGCTTGCAACGCTCAAGCCATCCGCCAGGCTGTTCAAAAAGCTCAACAGCCCCTGCCGCTGGCTCGGGTCCATCGTTAAAAACGCTTCCAGAGCCGCGCGCTCCAGCGCATCCAGGCGGTATGCCCTGGTTAGCTCGTCCAGCATATCGCGGCGCTGGCTAAGAAACATTTCCCCCTCGCCCTCGCGAAGCCACTGCTCGTTCGCCTGAAAGGTATGGCAAACGGTTTTGATCGTGCGTTCAGTCACGTTTCTCTTGCCGGATTCTACGCTGGTCAAATGCCCCTGGGACAGACCGATAGCCCTGCCAAATTCTTCCTGCGTCATATGGAGCGCCTTGCGCAGTTCCTTCATCCTTTGCGAGATCATTCAATCCCTCCTAGTGCTATGGTTTATTATACACGACAGCGCGTGCTTTGACAAATTGATTGTTTTTTCATTTTGGGTGTATATCCGGCGGCCGTCCGGGGTAGCCTAAGCCTGCGGGTATGGCGGCCCACGCAACAGCCTGGAATAAGCTGTATCCGTTGACATTACATCTTTGATGTTTTATTATACTCTATAAGTGACCAGACAGGAGGGACCTTCATGAAAGATCATACGGTCGATACAATGCAGGCCGAAGCGTTTATCCGTGCGTTGCGCCGTCTGCCGGAAGAACAAAAGGATTCCGTTGCAGCCCAAATTATCGCGGAGGGAACGCCCTGTAAGGAAACGGACAAAGCCGCGGAGGCGCCCTGCGCATCCGTTGTTAAGCCAGATCGTTCCCAGCAGCCGCAATGAAACGCGTAACCACGCCTTTTCAAAAACGCCTGAAGCCGCAGGCGTTTTTCGTATACCTATGTTTTTAACTGTCCCTCGCCCAGGCGCATGACGGTAGGTACCGCCGCGCCGCTCGCCACGGCCAATAGCAGGTAGCTCATTGGTAAACCGCCTCCCCCGCTTCTTTTAGGAAAAGGGATGTCGCTATTATAGCATAATCGAACGGGCCATGGTAGCCGTCTGCCGCATTTGGGCGCACGCCAGCAGCGCGCAACATGCCGCAGGCGTATTCCGTTTTGGGCTGTTTGCGGTATGCCTATACCAAACCGGGCTGCAACGGGCGCATAGGCATGCGATACGGTTATGCTGCTGATGGGCTAAAGAGGCGCGTTATTGGCCGCAGCGGCGGGCGGCCCGCCCTCCAGGCAAGAAACCGCCATGATCATGCAGGAACACGGCGCGCCCTTGACGAACTCAAAGCGTGGTGGAAAAGCAGGCCAAACGCCCTCCAAGCGGATGCCCCGCACGAAAGCATGAACCGCGGCCCGAACATCTGGAACCTGTATCAAAACAAGAGCAACGTGCTGTTTTCGCGCTTCGCTTCCTTGCGCCGCCGCGCGCTATATGCCGGGCGTCTGCCCGCAGTTTAACCGCCCGGCGGTTAAGCCCCGCGCTTCCGCCCCGCAGGACGGCTCCCCAGCCGTCGGGCGCTGGCGTGGCGCAACCTGTCATGTGCGGGTTCAAAACCCCACGCATATGCAATCGGGCGTTGCAACCACCGGAGCGGATGGCGGCCGCATGTTTCGCATCCCCGTCTTTGGGGATGGGCAGCGCCGCGCTGCCATCCTCATGGGCAATGCAAATGAAGGAGGTTATCAGGCATGATTGTTTTTGGTACAGGCGGCTGGCGCGACGTGATCGGGGACGGCTTCACGCGCGAAAATATCGAACGGGTGGCCTGCGCGCTGGCCCGCCGCATGCGCCGCGAGGGCGCGGCGGACGCCGGCCTGTGCATTGGCTACGACAGGCGTTTTTTAAGTCGTGAATCCGCCATCTGGTTTTCACAGGTCATGGCCGGGGAGGGCGTAAAGCTGTATTTTGTGAACTTAGCCGCGCCCACGCCGCAAATCATGTTCACCATCAAGCACATGAACCTGCCCTATGGCGCGGCGGTCACCGCCAGCCACAACCCCGCCATCTACAACGGTATCAAGCTGTTTACCCAGGGCGGGCGCGACGCCACCCAGGATGTGACCGATCCCCTTGGCGAGGAGGCCAACCGGATAGACCCCGCCCAAATCCGCCGCATGGATTTTGACGAGGCGCGCGCGGCGGGCCTTATCAGCTTTATCGACCCGCGGGACGAATACCTGGATTCCATTATGGCCCGCATCGATATAGAGGCCATCCGCCGCCGCAGGCCGCGCATCGTGCTGGATCCCATGTACGGCGTCAGCCTGACTGGCCTTATGACCATCCTCATGACCGCCCGCTGCGATGTGGACGTGATCAACGACCGTCACGACGCGTTCTTTGGCGGCCATCTGCCCGCGCCCAATCCGCAAACCCTGCGTGATTTGCAAAGCGCCGTGGACGACCACCACGCGGACCTGGGCATCGCCACCGACGGCGACGCCGACCGCCTGGGCATCATCGACGAGGTGGGCCGCTACGTGCCCGCCAACGACGTGCTGGTGCTTTTATACTATTATATGCTAAAATACAAGGGCTGGCACGGCGCGGCGGTGCGCAACATCGCAACCACGCACCTTTTGGACCGTGTGGCCGCCGCCTTTGGCGAAAAATGCTATGAGGTGCCCGTTGGCTTCAAGCATATCTCCGCCGGCATGGACGCGCACGACGCGCTCATCGGCGGCGAGTCCTCCGGCGGGCTCACGGTGCGTGGGCACATCAGCGGCAAGGACGGGCTGTACGCCGCCTCGCTGCTGGTGGAAATGCTAAGCGTGACCCGCAAGCCGCTCTCCGCCCTTGTGAAGGAAATCTACAATACCTTCGGCGAGCTGCACATGGCGGAATACGACTGGGCCCTCACCCCCAAAACGCGCGAGGCCATCCACCGCACGCTCATGGTGGAGCGCCAGCTGCCGGACTTTGGCCTGCCCGTTGAAAAGGTAAGCTACCTGGACGGCTGCAAGGTATACTTTGAAAACGGCTGGATTATCGCCCGCTTCTCGGGCACGGAACCGCGGGTGCGCGTGTTTGCCGAAATGGAAAGCCTGGCGGCGGCCCGCAACCTGGTGCGCCGCATGGCCGAATTTGTAAACCTTCCCTTTTCCGAATGAGGCATAAGGAGGGGCGGCATGCTTCGCGCGCTCAAATTCATCCGCTTTGGGGGGTAACGGCGCGGCGCGCTTTTCCAAAGGCTTTATAAAGAATCGTTTCAAAAGCGCCAAGCGGGCGCCTCTCCGGGTTGCCGCTCGGTAAGCCTATGCTCTGTTCCGGCCTGCAAAAGCAGGCCGGAACAGCCTGTCGATAAACCCCATGGGAGGCTTGGAGGGCCGCAGACCCGCAACCTCA
>URUF01000079.1 GCA_900550955.1 uncultured Eubacteriales bacterium
CGCCCGGCGGCTGGCGGCGGTGCCGCGCGCCTCCACCGTGGCGGCGGGCGCGTCCTGCCCAAGCAGGGTTTTTACGCTTCGGGCCAGGCTTTTCAGCTCGTATTCCTCCAGCATGGGAATGCCCAGCGCCATTTGATTCCAACGGCACTGCGCAAAGTCCAGTTCAAGCGGCGCGTTGCGGCGGATGGTGCCCAAATCGCGGCTGAGCAGGGCGATCTCGCGCCCGTTTTGAAGCTTTTCGCCCAGCTTGCCCTTTATCTCGCCCGCGTGGGCGAGCACGTTATCCAGCGTGCCGTATTGGGTTATCAGCTTGAGCGCGGTTTTTTCGCCCACGCCGGGAATGCCGGGGATATTGTCGCTGCTGTCGCCCATGAGGCCCTTCATATCCGGCATCTGGGCGGGGGTGAAGCCGTAGGTTTCCAAAACGCCCGCCTCGTCCAAAAGCAGGCTTTCGGTAATGCCCTTGCGGGTTAGGATGACCTGCGTATCGCCGCCCGCTAATTGCAGGCTGTCCCGGTCGCCGGTGAGCACGTAGGCATGGATGCCCCGCTCGTTGGCCAGGCGCGCGGCTGTGCCCAGCAGGTCGTCCGCCTCGTAGCCCTCCAGCTCGCAAATGGTGATGCGCATGGCCTTTAGCAGCTCCCGCATGAGCGGCAGCTGGGGGCGCAGCTCCTCGGGCATGGGCTTGCGCGTGCCTTTGTACGCGTCATATAGCGTATGGCGGAAGGTGGGCGCGTGCATATCCATCATTACGCACAGGAAATCGGGGCGGTAATCGCCCAGGGCCTTCAAAAGCATGCTGAAAAAGCCGTGAACAGCATTTGTATAGGCGCCGTTGCTGGCCGTGAGCAGCGGCAGCGCGTGAAAACCGCGGAAAATAAGGCTGTACCCATCCACCAGCAGGACGGTTTGCTTGCGCGTATCGCTCATGGAACCTCCAAAAGGGCGTATTGGCCTGCGGCCTGCCCGTGGGTATTTGTGCTTATTATACCACAGGTGGGAATTGGCAAACAAGGTTTGCATAGGTTTTGCATAGGGCGGGCATCCGCTTTCCTGGCAAGACGCTCCAAACCGTCGAAAAAGCCCGCCTGCGGCGATCTTTTCCGCCGAAACAGGGTTCACCTGCGCCTGCGGCCTCGGTTTTATCGGCGCGCATTTTGATAGCGCTTGCTTCCATAGTAAGGGAAGAAACCAACAGGAGGCGCAGCCCGCAAAAGCGGGCCGCCTCCCGGCCAAGCGGCTTAGCTGGCGTATCGCCCAAGCGAGCCGGAGGGCCCTCCGCCCTCCGACGGCCTTATCCGCAGCCCCAACCGCCCGCGCCCAACCCCTGCGCGCCATAGGCGCGCAGTCCGGGGTCCAGGGGCGCCGCCCCTGGTTTGTTTTCAGTTTCATCACAGTATCGTCATAATTGGGTGGTATGCTGTATATGTCCTTAAGAAACGGGCGGCGCTGTACCCCCTCCGCCCCCGGGCCTGGGACACCCCCGTATCAGTGGCCGGGCGCTGAGGAAGCCCGGCCGGTATCCCTCTTATTCCTCCTTTTCCCCTTGCCAGGAGGCGGATGGTCATGGTGAGCCATCCGCCTTGTTTTTTTTGCGCGCGAGGTTCTGGCATTCTTCGCCATTTGTTCGATCTTCCTTCACAGTACGGCCACAATCGTTTGGTATCCTATACTTGTCGATAAGACCAATGCGTTGCGGAAGCGGCGCGAAAGGGAAGCTCCTGCGCAGGATGGACGGTTCTCCCTTTGCCGGCGGCACCGGCGGCCTTGCGGCCATATTGGGCCTTTGTTTGCCCCGCGCCGCGAGCCGTATTCCCTCCGCCTCCGCACGCGACTAACAACCGCGCGGCGCATGCCGCGATCATTCATAGATAGGGCTGGCTCCGGCAAAGCGCCGGGTACGCGGCCCGTTTTGCTTGGGGCTGCGCATCCATCCGCCTTGACAACCCCTTGGAAAACGTACTACAATAGACGGGAAAAACATAGAAAGTACAAGGAGGCGGCACAATGACGCCTATGAGCCTTGGCCCGGCCGTTGAAAGCAAGCCCATCCGCGAGGCGGCGTATGAAACGCTCAAGCACGCCATCGTAACGGGCGAAATTCCCGCCGGAAGCCGCATTGTGGAAACAGAATACGCCGACCGTATGCACATCAGCCGCACGCCGCTTAGGGAGGCGCTGCGCAAGCTGGAGCGCGACGGGCTGGTGGAATATGTGCTTCGGCGCGGGGTGGTTGTGCGCGCCTTTACCATCGCCGATGTGGAGGAGATTTACACCATCCGCAACGCGCTGGAAATGCTCACGCTGCCCGCTATCATCCAAAACGCTACGGAGGAGGATATCCGCCATCTGCGCGCCCTGCTTGCCGAAATGGACCCCTTTGACGAGGAGGGAAACATCCCCGAGCTTTCGCCCCGCGCGCGCGCGTTCCACGCGTACCTCACGCGCATTTCCAAAATGAACCGCATCCTGCGCGTAATCGAGGGGCAGGATGAATACATCACCCGGTTTTCCGCCGTGTCCATTGCCAAGGAAAACCGCCGCCACGCCGCGCATCAGGAGCACCACCGCCTGGTGGACTACGTGGAAAACCGCGATTTGGAAAGCTTTGAGCAGCTTATGCGCAAGCATATCGACCGCAGCAAGCAAACCTGCCTGATGGCCCTGGAGGAAAGCAAGCTCAAGGGCAACGGCTGATTTTTTTTGAAAGAGGGCTGTACAAAAATGAACGACATGACGTGGGATCTTTCCGTATTTTATTCCGGCTTCGACGACCCCGCCCTGCGCGGCGACCTGGAAAAAATCCGGGAGCAGCTTGGCCAAACCGAGGCGCTGCTGAACGCCGGTGTGAACGACGTGCAAAAGCTGGAAAGCATCGTTGCCGCCGAGGAACGCCTGCAAAACCTGCTCAACCGCACCTACGGCTATGTGGAGCTGACCCTTGCCGCCGACACGGAAAACGCCGACGCGCTGCGCTGCCTGGACGAGCTTAGCAACCTGATGGTGGATGTGCGGCTTGCCCACAGCCAGTTTGTGCGCTATATTGGCGGCGTGGAGGATTTGGACGCAAAAATCCGCCAGAGCGAAACACTCGCCCAAAACGCCTTTATCCTAAAGGAGGCCGCGCAGGAGGCCGGGCACATGCTGCCCGCCAGCATGGAAAAGTGGATGCTGCGCATGAGCCTTAACGGCGGCGACGCCTTTAGCAAAATGCGCGACCGGCTGATGGGCAGCCACACCGTGGAGCTGGATGGCAAAACCCTGCCCCTGCCCGCCGTGCGCGGCATGGCTTACGACCCCGACCCCGCCGTGCGCAAGGCCGCTTACGAGGCCGAGCTGGCCAGCTATAAAAAGGTGGAAACGCCCATGGCCTACTGCCTAAGCTGCATCAAGGGCGAGGCGCAAACCCTGTCAGAGCTCAAGGGCTATCCCGATATCCTGACCCAGCAGCTGGTGGAAAGCCGCATGGATCAGGAAACGCTGGACGCCATGTGGACGGCCATCCGCGAGGCCCTGCCGGACTTTCGCCGCTACCTGAAGCGCAAGGCGGAGCTGCTGGGCCATCAAAACGGCCTGCCCTTCTACGACCTGTTCGCGCCCATGGGCGAAAGCACAAAGAAATACACCGTGGACGAGGCGCACGCCCTGCTGGTGGACGTGTTTACCAGGGTCAACCCCGAAATGGGCCGGTTTATCGACCATGCGTTCAATAACCGCTGGATCGATATGTTCCCCCGCGAGGGCAAGGAGGGCGGCGCGTTCTGCGCCGGCTTCCACGATATGAAGATTAGCCGCGTGCTCACCAACTTTGTGGGCAGCTTTTCCGATGTGAGCACGCTGGCGCACGAGCTGGGCCATGGCTGGCACAACCATTGCCTGGAGCGCAAGCCGCTTTTGATGGCAGACCCGCCCATGCCCCTGGCGGAAACCGCCTCCATTTTTAATGAAACCATGCTCTCCCACGAGGTGCGCAAAACCGCCGATGAAAAAACCCGCTTCGCGCTGCTGGAAAACAGCCTGATGGAAACCACGCAGGTGATTGTGGATATTTACAGCCGCTTCCTGTTTGAAAGCGCCGTGATCGAGGCCCGCAAGACCCATATCCCCACCCCCGCCGAGCTCAACCAGATGATGCTGGACGCGCAGGAGCAAAGCTACGGCGACGGCCTGGACCCCGAGGCGCGCCACAGCGGCATGTGGATTAACAAGAGCCATTATTACAGCACGGGCCGCCACTTCTATAACTTCCCCTATGCGTTTGGGCACCTGTTCGGCCTGGGCGTGTTCCAAAAGTACCTGGCCGAGGGCCCGGCCTTTATGCCCAAGTATGACGAGCTGTTGGCCTCCTGCGGCAGCGGCCCCATCGCCGAAGTGGCCGCCAGCGTGGGCATAGACGTGCGCAGCGTGGATTACTGGCGCAGCGCCCTGGACGTGGCCCGCGCCGAGGTGGACGAGTTCATCCGCCTGAGTCAAAAGCAATGAGCAATGCACTGGACGGCGCGCCGTGGCTGAACGCCATGGCGCGCGTTTTTGACCGGGCGGGCGCGCCCCTTTACCTGGTGGGCGGCGCGGTGCGCAACCCGCTTATGGGGCTGCCCTTAAGCGATATAGACGTGTGCGGCCCCCTCAAGCCCCAGGACGTGCGCGCCCTGTGCGAAGGCACGCCCGTTACCGCGCGCCTGCGCGCCGCGCACTTTGGCACCGTTGAATTGCACCTGACGGACGAAAGCGGCGCGCGCCATATGGCCGAGTACACCACCTTCCGCGAGGACAGCTACCGCTGCGGCCACCGGCCCGAATGCGTGCGCTTCACCACGGATATCGCCGTGGACGCGCGCAGGCGGGATTTTAGCGTAAACGCCCTCTACCGCCGCCTTACCGGGGGCGCGCTGGGCGAGGTGATAGACCCCACGGGCGGCCTTGGCTGCCTGGAGAAGGGTATTTTGCATACCGTGACCCCCGACCCCGACCGCGTGCTTGGCGAGGACGGACTGCGCATCCTGCGCGCGGCGCGCTTTCAGGCGGAGCTGGACCTGCGCCCCACGCCGCGGCTGCTTGGCAGCCTTGCGCGCCATGTGCCGCTGCTAAAGGACATCGCCCTGGAACGCCTGCGCGACGAGCTGCAAAAAACCCTCCTGGCTGATTTGCGCTACCCCATGCTCAAGCGCCGCGCGCCCGCTGCGGCCAGCGGGCTAAAAACCCTGGCCGCCGTTGGCGCGTGGCCCTATCTGTTTGACGGCGCGCCCTTTGACGCGCAGGCCGTGGAGGCCCTGGCGGATGCGCGCGGCGGCGCAAGCCCGCTGGCCCTGCGCATGGCGCTGCTGTTGCGCGGGCAAAGCCCTTGCAAGGTTGAAGCCGTTATGCGGCGGCTGCGCTTTTCCCAAAAGGACACGGCGCTGGCCGCGCGCTACCTAAAGGCGCAGCAGGATATAGCCTGCGGCGCGCCGGACGCGTTTGCCGCCGCGCAGCTTGGCGCGGACGCATTGGACGCCGCGCGCGCCGCCTTTGCCGCGCTTGGCGATACCGCCGCGCTTCACCGCGCCCAAGCGCTAAAACGCAGCCTGGCGGGCGCGCCCCTCTCGCTTAAGGAGCTCGCCATATCCGGCGAGGATTTGAAACCACTGTTCGCACAGCGCGGCATTCCCATGCGTGAAATGGGCGGGCTGCTGCATATGCTTTGGCGCATGGCCGTGGAAAAAACCGCTCAAAATACCCGTGAGGGTTTGCTGGCGGCGGCGCGGGCGTGGGCGGATTCCCTTTGACTTTTTCCCGGCGGGGCTGGGTTGCCCTTTGCGCCGGCGGCGCGGCGGCCCGCGCCAAAACTCCGCCCTTGCGCTTTTGCGCCAACTGGAGTATACTACCAAAGATACATTCTATAACAACTCATCCGCCGGGGCCGCCCGGCACAACCCCTTGGAACACCTGCGTGTTCCTGGCGAAAGCCGGAAAGGAGCCATTATGGCCAGATTGTTTGGAACCGACGGCGTGCGCGGCATTGCCAACAGCGAACTCACCTGCGACCTTGCCTTCCGCCTTGGGCAGGCCAGCGCCTATGTGCTGGCTAGCGACGTGCACCGTCCCACCATCCTTGTGGGCCGCGATACGCGCATCAGCGGCGAAATGCTGGAAAGCGCGCTGGTGGCGGGCATTTGCAGCGTGGGCGCGCGCGCCGTGCTGGTGGAGGTGCTGCCCACCCCGGCCATCGCCTACCTCACCCGCTATTACGAGGCGGATGCGGGCGCGGTTATCAGCGCCAGCCACAACACCGTGGAATATAACGGCATCAAGTTTTTTGATAAAAACGGCTACAAGCTGCCCGACGCCATTGAGGACCGCATTGAGGAAATTGTCAATACCGGCATGCCTGCGGATTTTGAGGTGCCCGTGGGCGAGCGCGTGGGCCGCCCCGTGCGCCAGCGCAACGCTACCCGCCGCTATGTGGATTTTGTAAAGGAAACCACCAACGTGCGTCTGGACGGCCTGCACGTGGTTTTGGACTGCGCCCAGGGCGCCAGCTACGAGGTAGCGCCCCTTGTGTTTAAGGAGCTTGGCGCAAAGGTGAGCTGCTACTACCACGAGCCGGACGGCACCAATATTAACGACAACTGCGGCTCCACCCACCCCCGCCGCCTATGCGAGCTTGTGCGCGAGCTGGGCGCGGACGTGGGCTTTGCCTTTGACGGCGACGCGGACCGCCTCATGGCCGTGGACGAGCGCGGCCAGCTTATCAACGGCGACCAGGTGATGGCCATGCTGGCCCTATACCTGAAGGAGCAGGGGCGGCTGCGCCAAAACACCGTCGTCGCCACCGTGATGAGCAACATGGGCCTGGATATCGCCATGAAAAAGCACGGCGTTAAAATGGAAAAAACCAAGGTTGGCGACCGCTATGTTCTGGAAAAAATGCTCGCGGACGGGTATGTGCTGGGCGGCGAGCAAAGCGGCCATGTGATCCTGCTGGACTACAACACCACCGGCGACGGCCTGGTGACCGCCGTGCAGGTGATCAGCGCCATGGTCAAGGCCGCCCAGCCCCTCAGCCGCCTGGCCGGCGTAATGCAGATGATGCCCCAAAGCCAATATGCCGCCAACGTGGCCGACAACAAAAAGTACGACTTTGACAAGAACGAAAAAATCATTCAGAAAATCGCCGAGCTGGAGCAGAAATACAAGGACAAGGGCCGCCTGGTGGTGCGCGCCAGCGGCACCGAGCCCCGCGTGCGCGTGATGATTGAAGGCCCCGACCAGCGCGAAATGGACCGCGACGTATACGCCCTAAGCAAGCTCATAGAACGCGAACTCCACTAGCAGGGGCTGAGCCCCTGCACCCCGGACTGCGCCCCTTTGGGGGCGCAGCGCGCTGCGCGCTTGCTTGCGCGGGGCGGCGGCGGTAATGCGAATACGCCCAGCGGCAAAAGGGCCGCTGGGCTTTTTGCCGCCGGGCCACGGAAGGTGGCCCGGCTTTGCGCTAGGGCTTCCAAGGGCTTCGC
>URUF01000080.1 GCA_900550955.1 uncultured Eubacteriales bacterium
TAGATCGCTGCCGCATTCCCATTCCCGGCTTGCTTATGCAGGCCGGGCTTTTTGGCGTTTAAAAAGTACTCCTCCTGCATAGAAAACCGTTGTATCGTAAGCCGAAGGGTAGCAGCGTGAAGGCGGCTTCGCGCGCTCAATCGTCGCGGCGGGCGCTGGCGCGCGCGCCGCTCGTTTCGCTTGCCGCCTGCGGGTCGCTTTCGGCTGCGCCGAAGTCCCCACAGGGGACACGCTTCCCTGCGGCGTACTTGGCAGGCGACAATTTCCCCACACGTTCCATTTTGCCATGAGGCGCGCTTCTGCCTGAAGGGGCCGCTTTTTTGCGTAAGAGGCAAAGCCGGTCTTTTCATTTTGAGCGTTACAGAGTACAATAGAGCGGTAAAGAAACCAGGAAGCGGGAGGCGGCGCTATGGAATATACCACGATATCCTTTTCCGGCACGGGCAACAGCGATTGGGTTGCGAGGCGGATTGCAAAGGGCATAGGCGGCGAATGCGTTTCCATGAACCGTCAGATCAGGGCGGGGCGGCAGGCGCGCAGCAGCGCGGAGCGCCTTGTGTTTGTAACGCCCACATATGCGTGGCGCATTCCGCGCGTGGCGGAGCGATGGATTGAGGCTGGGCGCTTCGCCGCCGGGGCGAAGGCCTGGTTTGTAATGACCTGCGGCGACGGGATTGGTCATGCGGAAAAACACGTGCGCAGGCTGTGCAAACGCAAGGGTCTTGCGTGCATGGGCGTTATGAAGGTTATCATGCCGGAAAACTATATCGCCCTGTTTGAAGCGCCGGATACGGAGGAAGCCGGACGTATCATTGACGCGGCGGAGCCTAAAGTGGCGGAAGCGATCGAGCATATCCGGGCGGATAGGCCCTTCCCAGCGGCGGCTGTGAGCGTTATGGACAGGATGCTCACTGCCGTGGCAAACCCCGTGTTTTACCGTACGATTGTGAAGGCGGACGCCTTTAGGGCCACGGAGGCATGCACGGGCTGCGGCAAATGCGAAAGAGCGTGTGCGCTTAACAATATCCGTATCACGGAGGGGAAACCGGCGTGGGGGAAGGAATGCACGCATTGCATGGCATGCATCTGCGGCTGCCCTGCGCATGCGATTGAATATGGAAAACGGTCCATCGGGAAGGTACGCTACCAATGCCCGCGCTAAAGCGCAAAACGGGCGGGAAACGAGGCAGAAACCAATGAAGAAAAGGCTGACCACCCTATGCTATATTGAGCGGGACGGCAAGTACCTGATGCTGCACCGTACCAAAAAGGAAAACGACATCAACCACGATAAGTACATTGGCGTGGGAGGGCATTTGGAGCAGGGCGAATCGCCAGAGGACTGCATCGTGCGCGAAGTTCGGGAGGAAACGGGCTACACGCTTACGCGCTACCGCCTGCGCGGCCTGATTACCTTTGTGATGGACGATGTGGACGAGTATTCCTTCCTGTATACGGCGGACGGCTTTACCGGCGAGGCGGCGGAATGCCGCGAGGGCGTGCTGGAATGGGTGGAGAAGGGGCGCGTGTGCGAATTGCCCATTTGGGAGGGCGACAGGCTGATGTTCGCCCTGCTTGACAGGCGTAAGGACTTTTTTTCGCTCAAGCTATGCTATGAGCACGACGCGCTGAAAAAAGCCTATGTGGACGGCGTGGAAATAGACGGATAGCAGCGCCGCGGGCAGATTTTGCGATAACGAAGGGAGAACCGAAAGGATGGCTATTACCGTTTTATGCTACGCAAAGTGCACAACCTGCCAAAAGGCGCTGCGCTGGCTGGATGAACAGGGCGTCGCCTACGCCGTGCGGCCGGTTAAGGAGGAAAACCCCAGCGCGGAGGAGCTTACGCAGTGGCAGGCGCGAAGCGGCCTGCCGCTGAAGCGCTTTTTTAACACCAGCGGGACGCTGTACCGTTCGCTTGGGCTGAAGGACAGGCTGGACGGCATGAGCGGGGAAGAACAGCTGGCGCTATTGGCAAGCGACGGCATGCTGGTGAAGCGGCCGCTATTGGTGACGGAGGGGGCCGCGTGCCCCGGCTTCCGCGAAGAGGCATGGAAGAAAGCGATTGGGGAGGAGCGCTGAAAGCGGCTCAGGCCCCGCCTGCCGGCACCGGCGAGGGAAGGCTTCGCAAACGCCAACCCCAAAGCGGACGGCGGGAAGCGCCGGATGTCCCTTCGCGATACGCGGCGGTGAAACAGGCGCGCTGCCCAAGCGCCCAAAGCGGCCGTCCGTATTGCCCTCCCGCAACCAATAGGGTATCGTCCTCCTGGGGCTTTCAGGATAACGCCGCCCGTCGCGCGGCGAGAAGCCGCAGCCGGATACGAACATTGCGCCCTCTGCTTCAAGCTTTCAAAAAAACGGGAGCCCGCTGCTTCTGGCGAGCTCCCGTTTTTGGCGGCCGGCGGTCAAGGGGCCAAGTTCACTTCTCCGCCCCGGCCTGTTGAAGCAGGCGGCGGATGAGCGCTTCATCGGCATGGGTGTAGCTTTCGCCGTCCCAGCGGATTACCGGGCCTTTGCCGCATTTTTTCAAGCAGCCCGCCACGCGCAGCGAAAACTCGCCGCCTTGGCTTACGCCGCCATCCTCCGCGCCGTAGGCGTCCTTTAAAAAGGCGCATAGGCGGCCGGCACCGTTTTTGAGGCAGGCCTTGTGGCCGCATACCTCCAGGGTGTGCGGCGCGTCCTCATGCCTGAGGCCGGGCACGGTGCGGATGACCGCCTTGAGCAGGCTTTTTTTGATGGCATAGCTTTCCGCGATTTTTTCAAGCGACTTTTTGGGGATTTTGCCTCCCTTTTCGGCCTGTACCTCCTTGAGCAGGGCGATGAGCGCCTGCTGGTCCCGCGGCGCGCCCTGCTCGCGGTAGTAGGCGATAGCCTCCTTCAAATGCCATTCGGGCTTATCTTGCATAAAAGGCTCCTTTCGCGCCTTAACAGCGCGTCATGATTTGCAGAATTTTGCGGTCTGTTTCGCGCATGCCGTCGCGGCCCAGCTCGCCCACATTGCGAATGGTGTTTTCAATCCCCTTGGAGATAATGCCGTCGCCGCCGTAGAACTGGCGGCCCTTCAAGTACATTTCAAGGCCAAGGATGCCCGCGTCCACCGCGGAGGCAATTTTGCCCGCGCAGGAGGGCTTGGCCCCGTCGCACACGATGCCGCTTACAATGGCCAGCGCGTTTACAATGGTGTGGCATACGGTTTTCACATCCCCGGTAAGCAGGTAGGCCACGCCCGCGCCCGCGGCGCTGCCCGCCGTAACCGCGCCGCAATAGGCCGAAAGCTTGCCGATGGCGTTTTTTTGGTGGATGGCGCATAGGTTGGACACGGCCAGCGCACGGTACAAATCGTCCTGGGATTTATGGTAGGCCCTTGCGTACTCGATCACCGGCAGGGATACGGTAAGCCCCTGGTTGCCGCTGCCGGAGTTGATTACAACCGGCATTTCACAGCCGCTCATGCGCGCGTCGCTGCCGGCGGCGGCCATGGCGCGCGCACGGATGCGCACATCGCCGCTTCCGTAGGTTTCCAACAAAACGTTGCCGATATCCGCGCCCCAGCGATGCTTGAGGCCCTCGGCGGCGATGGCCGTGTTGCAGGCGATTTGCCTGTCCAAAACCTCGCGCACATCCTCCGTATCCAGGATGGAGGCAAATTCGCAAATGCCCTCCACGCTAAGCGCGCCATAATCCGGCGCGGCCTCCTCGCACAGCGGCGCGCCGTCCCCGCAAAGCAGCGCCTGCCCGTCCCGCTCGATACGCGCGACGTGCGTATGGCTGTGGCTGATGCGCACGCCGGCCTCGTGGCCGTTTGCGTATACGGTTACAATCATATCCAACAGGGCGCAGTTTTCCATAGGCTCCACGGCGATGGGGGTTTTCGCCAAAAACTGCGCGATCTCCCGCTGCTTTTCAGGCGTTACGGCATGGATTACCTCAAGCCCAGCGCGCTCGTTTCCAGCGACGACGCCCGCCGCGACCGCCGCCTGGATGCCCTTGAGGCCGCCCGTGTTGGGCACGGTTACGCTTTTTACGTTTTTAATGATGTTGCCGCTTACCTGCACCCGCACCCGCTGGGGCATGGCGCCCAGGGTATGGCGCGCCAGGGCCGCGCAATAGGCCAGGGCGATGGGCTCGGTACAGCCGGTGGCGGGCGCGAGCTCCCGGCGCAAAATGGCGCAGTACAGCTGATATTGTTGATCATGGCGTTGCATGGTAACCGCCTCCTGTGCACGTTGTATGTGGGTAGCATATCACAAAATCGGGCGCGTGTACATCCCCTAAAGTTCATATTTTTGAAATATTTATTTTGTGCCAAGCCGCATAGATATGGAAAGAATCCACTAGATTCAACAAATGAAAAATAAATTTTTATACGCTATTGACAAGAAAGAAATATAGCATATAATCATATTAGTGATAATATCAGACCGAAAGAAGCGATGCGCTTATGAATAGCGGCAAGCCCCTGACCAACCTTGTGTATGAGCAAATTTACCACGACGTGGTGGACGGCACCTTTACCCCAAACGATATCATTACCGAAAGCCAGCTCATCCAGCGCTACGGGGTGAGCAAATCGCCGGTGCGCGAGGCCCTTATCACCCTTTGCGACGAGCGGGTGCTGCGCAGCATTCCCCGCACGGGCTACCGCATTGTGCAGTTCACCCCGGACGAGGTGCGCCAGGTGGCCGAAACTCGCCAGGCGCTGGAGCTGTTTATGTTTGAAAAGTCCTATCCATCCATCGGCAGGCAGGAGCTGAAGCTGCTTAGCGAATGCAACCAGCAAATCCAGGACGAGGACGCGCCCTCCCTGCCGGCCACCCGCCGCTGGGAAAGCAACATGAACTTTCACCTGCTGCTGGCCTCCTTTGCCAAGAACCAGTACATGTACGGCCTTTTAAAGGATACGCTGCGCGTGAACGCGCGCGCCGCCACGCAGTATTTCCAAAACATCTACTCCCCGGAGCTGGAGCAGAAGAAGCGCTCCCATGAGCGTTTTATCCAGGCCTGCGCGGACAGGGATTATGAAACCGCCCGCGCCACGCTGGTAGAGGATACCAATCAGCTATTCTGGTGGGAGGTGAAGCACGGATGAACCGTCGCGAACGTGTGCTGGCCGCGATCGGCGGCCGACAGGTGGATCATGTGCCGTCGCTGTTTTCGCTGCATTTTCCAAGGGAGCAGGCCGTGGGCGGGGCCGCGGTGGAGGCCCATGTGCGCTTTTACAATGAAACAGGCGTGGACGTGCTCAAAATCATGAACGAGCATTTGGAGCCCGCTATCGGCCCTGTGCGCGCGCCAGAGGATTGGCGCGCCGTAAAGGGCTATCATATGGACGCGCCTTTTCTTCGTGCCCAAGCTGATATTATCAGTAACATTTTAGAAAAGGTGGAAAAGCCGGTGTATTCCCTGGCGACCATCCACGGCGTGTGCGCGTCCTGCATCCATCCCATTGAGGGCGCATACGGCTATGCCCGCGCCCGCGAGATACTGCTGGAAACGCTGCGCAGCCGCCCCGATATCATGCTGGATGTGCACAAGCGCGTAACCGATACCATGTGCGAGCTGGCGCAGGCCTGCATCCGCGCCGGGGCGGACGGCATCTATTACGCCGCGCTGGGCGGCGAGCGGCACTATTATACCGACGAGGAGCACGACCGCTTCCTCAAGCCCTTTGACCTGCAAATTATGCAAGCGGCCCGCGAGGCGGGCGGGCAGGTATTTTTACACATATGCAAGGAAAACCTGAATATGATGCGTTACCGGGAGTATGCCCCCTATGCCGATGTGGTGAATTGGGGCGTGTACGAGGCGGATTTTTCCCTTTCCCAGGGACGGGCGCTGTTTCCCGGCTGCGCCATCCTGGGCGGGCTGAAAAACCGCGGCGGCGTGCTGGCGCGGGGCGATGCGGACGCGATCGCCCGCGAGGTGCGCGCCGTGCTTGAGGAAGCGGGCACAACCCGCTTCCTGCTGGGGGCGGATTGCACCCTGCCCACGGATACCCCCTATGCGAGCATAGCGGCCGCTGCGCGCGCGGCTGTTATAGAAAAGAATAAGGAGTGATTCCCATCATGAAACGTATCCTGTCAACCGTACTGGCTGCGGCGCTGCTGCTTTGCACGGCGCCCGCCATGGCCCAAACCGCCTATCCCGACGGCGCTATTCAATGGTGGGCCACGGGACAGCCCCAGTTCCGCAAGCAATATTTTGACACCTGGCTTGAAAAGCACAGCGACATCGCCCCCGGCGTTACGCTGGAGGCCACCACCATCTCAACCACCAACGACGGCCAGCAAAAGGTAGCCATGTACGCCATGAGCGGTGCCTATGACGCCATCCCGGATATCATGTTCCTGGATACGGTAGGCGTGGTGAACATGGCGGTGAACGGCCTGCTTAAGGACGTAACGGATTTCTACGCCCCCATCGCGGACCAGTTTGTGGATGGCGCGGCGGCGGACGCCACCATCAACGGCGTCATCTACGCCCTGCCGGACGCGGTGCGGCCCCAGATGCTGTTCTACAATGCCGCGATCTTTGAAAAGTACGGCGTTGACCCCGCTATGATGAGCACCTTCGACGGGTACCTGGAGGCAGGCCGCCTGCTTAAGGAGCGCAGCAACGGCGAGGTATACCTCTCCTATGTGGATCCCAGCACCTTCACCTGGCGCTATTGGGGCCGCCGCGGCCTGATGCCCCAGGCAGGCGCGCGCATCTGGGACGAGGAAGGCAACGTGGTCATCGGTTCGGACGAGGGAACCAAGCTTGCGCTCGGCTTCTTTGACAAGCTGTGCTCCGAGGGCCTGCTTTACAAAACCAACATGATGCAGCAGCCCCTTTACGAGGCCACCGACGAGGGCAAGATTGCCACCTACTACATCGGCGCTTTCTGGGATGAGTTCCTGCGCGGCAACCTGACTGCCACCGCCGGCGATTGGCGCGTGATGCCCCCGCCCGTGTTTGAGGAGGTAGGCACCTCCGGCGCGCCGGTAAGCACCTACTACTGCCTGGTAGATACCCATGACGATACCTATACCGGCCTGGTAGAGCAGATGTGGTACGACTTTGCCACCGACGGCGAGGCTTATAAGGCCTGGGTCACGGAAATGATGGAGGTAAACGGCCCCTACAACAACCCCATCTCCAAGGAAATGCTCAAAGACCCGTTCTGGCAGGAGCCCTCTGACTTTTACGGCGGCCAGTCCTTCCGCAAGGCGGAAAGCGACGCCCTGGCTAACCCTTCCGCCAATATGACCGTTACCCCCAGCGACGCTGAGGCGGATGAGATCATTAGCGCGGAGCTGGAAAAGTATGTGGCGGGCGAGCAAACCATGGACGAGGCCATCGCCAACATGGATAAGGAGCTTAAAAACCGCATCGGCAAGGCGGAGATGCCGTAAGGGAAAGGAATAGGGCGCGGGCGGGCGGCCTGCCTGGCCAGGCCGTCGAAAAAGCTCGCCTGCGGCGATCTTTTCCGCCGAGAGTTGCGCCG
>URUF01000081.1 GCA_900550955.1 uncultured Eubacteriales bacterium
AAAGCCGCCATGCGCGCCGCGGGCTGCGGCCCGTGGGCGGCGCGGCCGCGCCGGGCACGCCATAGCCCCAAATTGCCTGATTTTGAAAGGTTTTTCTTGCCAAAGCCGCCGTTTCGTTCTATAATGATGCGAACCGGCGGCTTTGCCTTGCCGCCAGGCCCCAATCCATCATACAGAAAGGAAGGCGCATTATGGAAACATCCGCAACCAAAACCAATTTCATCTGGGACGCCGTGGAAGAAGATTTACGGAGCGGGCGCTATCAAAGCGTACACACGCGCTTTCCTCCCGAGCCAAACGGCTACTTGCACATAGGCCACTGCAAAGCCCTTGTGGCGGACTTTTTGACCGCCGAGCGCTTCGGCGGCGTAACCAACCTGCGCTTTGACGATACCAACCCCGCCAAGGAGGAAACCGAGTACGTGGACGGCATCATGGCCGATATCCGCTGGCTGGGCTTCGATTGGAAGGGCGGGCTGTTCTTCGCCAGCGAGTACTACCAGCAGTGCTACGATATCGCCGTGGACTGGATCAAACGGGGGCTGGCCTATGTGTGCGAGCTTTCGCCCGAGCAGGTGCGCGAGTACCGCGGCACCCTCACCCAGCCCGGCAAAAACAGCCCCTACCGCGACCGCCCCGTGGAGGAAAGCCTGCGCCTGTTTGAGGAAATGAAGGCGGGCAAGCATCCCGAGGGCAGCATGATTTTGCGCATGAAGATCGATATGGCATCGCCCAACATCAACATGCGCGACCCCGCCATGTACCGCATCCTGTTTAAGGAGCATCACCGCACGGGCAAAACCTGGTGCATCTACCCCATGTACGATTTTGCCCATCCCATCGGGGACGCGCTGGAGGGCATTACCCACAGCCTGTGCTCCCTGGAATATGAGGATCACCGCCCCCTGTACGACTGGGTGGTGGAGCATGCCGCCAATATGCTGCCCTCCCGCCCCCGGCAGATTGAGTTCAGCCGCCTGAACCTGACCCGTACCATTATGAGCAAGCGCTACCTGCGCATGCTGGTGGAGGGCGGCTATGTGTCCGGCTGGGACGACCCCCGCATGCCTACGCTGTGCGCCATGCGCCGCCGCGGCTATACGCCGGAAAGCATCCGCGATTTCATAGACCGCATCGGCGTGGCCAAGGCGGATAGCACCGTAGATCTGGCCCTGCTTGAGCACTGCGTGCGCGAGGATTTGGGCGAGAAGGCCCCTCGCGCCATGGCCGTTGTGCGCCCCCTCAAGGTAATCCTTACCAACTGGCCCGAGGACAAGCGCGACGAGCTGGATATGGAGAATCACCCCAACCACCCGGAAATGGGCATGCACAAAACCGTCCTCACCCGCGAAATTTACATTGAGCGCGAGGACTTTATGGAGGAGCCGCCCAAGAAGTACTTCCGCCTTTACCCCGGCAACGAGGTGCGCCTGAAGGGCGCGTACATCGTCAAGTGCGAGGGCTGCGAAAAGGACGAGAACAGCAATGTGACCGCCGTGCTGTGCACCGTGGATATGAACAGCCGCAACGGCACCGAGGGCGCGAACCGCAAAATCAAGGGCACCCTGCACTGGGTAAGCGCGGAGGACAACGTCCCCTTTGAGGCGCGCCTGTACGAGCCCCTTATGATGGACGAAAGCGAGGCCGAAGCCGCCGCCCAGGCCGCCGAAGCCGACCAGGAAGCCAAGGCCGAGGCCGACGGGGAGGCCGCGCCGGTAAGCAGCGCCACGCTGAAAACGGATTTCCTGAAAAAGCTCAACCCCAACAGCCTGGAAACCTGCCGCGGCTATGCCGAGCGCTTCCTTGCGGACGCGAACGTGGGCGATACCTTCCAGTTCCTGCGCATGGGCTACTTCTGCAAGGATCAGGATTCCACCGCGGAGCTGCCCGTGTTTAACCGGGTGGTAGGCCTGAAGGACAGCTTTGCCAAAAAGGTGAAGTAACGCAAAAGAACATAGAGTGAAAAAGCTTCCGCCCGCCGGGACGGGCCGCTTTGGCGGCCTGGCCCAACGGGCGGAAGTTGCTTATGGGTAACAATCTGCGCAAAAGCAAAGCCAAAGGGGCGCGGCGAAGGGTTTGGCGCCCTTTGCCGCGCGCTGCCGCGTCACACCACGCCCTGGGCCATCATGGCCTCGGCCACCTTCAGGAAGCCTGCGGTGTTTGCGCCAATCACGTAATTGGTGGGCTTGTCGCCATACTCGGCGGCCGCCTCGGCGCACTTTTCAAAGATGCCCTTCATAATGCCCTTAAGCTTCTCGTCCACCTCGGCAAAGGTCCAGCTCAGGCGCATGCTGTTCTGGCTCATCTCCAGCGCGGAGGTGGCTACGCCGCCGGCGTTGGCCGCCTTGCCGGGGGCAAAGAGCACGCCGTTGTCCAAAAACAGCTGGGTGGCTTCCAGGGTGGAGGGCATGTTCGCGCCCTCGCCCACGGCAAAAACGCCATTGGCGATCAGCGCCTTCGCGCCTTCGGCGTCCAGCTCGTTCTGGGTGGCGCAGGGCAGGGCGATATCGCACTTCACCGTCCAGATGCCCTTGCAGCCCTCGTGATACTCGCTGCCGGGCACGCGCGCGGCGTACTCCCTGATGCGGCCGCGCTCCACCTCTTTGATTTGCTTGACCACGGCCAGGTTTACGCCGTTGGGGTCGTAGATGTAGCCGTTGGAATCGCTCATGGCCACAACCTTGCCGCCCATTTCGGTGATCTTTTCATTGGCGTAGATGGCCACGTTGCCGCTGCCGCTTACCACAACGGTCGCGCCCTCGATCTTTTTGCCGTTGGCCTCGGCCATGTTCTTTACAAAATAGCACAGGCCGTAGCCGGTGGCCTGCGTGCGGCCCAGGCTGCCGCCGTAGGTGAGGCCCTTGCCGGTTAAAACGCCCTCGTAAAGGCCCGTAATGCGCTTGTACTGGCCGTAAAGATAGCCGATCTCACGCGCGCCCACGCCGATATCGCCGGCGGGCACATCCGTATCCTGGCCGATATGGCGGTACAATTCGGTCATAAAGCTTTGGCAGAAGGCCATGACCTCGCGGTCGCTCTTGCCCTTGGGGTCAAAATCGCTGCCGCCCTTGCCGCCGCCGATGGGAAGCCCCGTCAGGCTGTTCTTGAGCACCTGCTCAAAGCCCAGGAACTTTAAAATGGACAGGTTTACGCTGGGATGCAGGCGCAGGCCGCCCTTGTAGGGGCCGATAGCGCTGTTGTACTGCACGCGGTAGCCGCGGTTTACCTGCGTTTTGCCCTGGTCGTCCACCCACGGCACGCGGAACAAAACCACGCGCTCCGGCTCCACAAACCGCTCAAGAAGCCCTGCCTTCTCGTATTCGGGATGCTTGTCAAACACGGGGGAGATGCTTTCCAGGATTTCGGTGGCGGCCTGGAGGAACTCGCTCTCATGCGCGTTGCGCTTTTTGAGGCCCTCCAGCACGCGGGACGTATACTCGTTCATTCAAAAAACCCCTTTCAGAATGCCCAATGTGATTCCCTGTTTTTAAGATGCTTTGCAGCGACATTTTATTATAACACACCCAATGGGCGCGGAAAACGGGAAACCGCTCGCCGGTTTGCTTTTGTTTTGTATTTTATGGAAATTTTGAAAAGGCGGGCCGCCTATTCCTGCGTTACCACGGCGCCGTCCGCGCCCTGCGATACGCGCAGGAACAAATCCGCGCGCGCGTCGGCGGCGTCCTGCCGGTCGGCGCAGGTAAGCAGGGTTTGCACGCCCTCGGTGCTTTTGGTAAGCGCGGCGCGGCGCTTTACGTCCAGCTCGCTGAACACATCGTCCAAAAGCAGCGTGGGCGGCTCCCCCATTTCGGTTTCAATCAGGCGTATCTCGCCCAGCTTCATGCTCAATACCGCCGTGCGCAGCTGGCCCTGGCTGCCAAAGGCCCTAAGCTCCCGGCCGCATAACAGCATATCCACATCGTCGCGATGGGGGCCAAAGGCGGTGAACATGCGCTTCATATCCTCCTCGCGCGTGCGTTTAAGGCCCGCAAGCATGTCGCGGTAGGGCGTTTCGGTGCGGCTGAGGGGCCCGGCATAGCGCAGGGCGAAGGTTTCCCCGGGGTTTTCGGCAATGGCCGCGTACTGCGCGGCGGCGTTTTGCCCCAGCTCCTGCAAAAACCAGCGGCGCGTGTTCACAATGGGCACGCAGGCGGCGGCCAGCTGCTCGTCCCAGGTTTCCAGCTGGGTTAAAAAGTCGCTCACGCCAAACAGCTTGTGCTGCTTTAACAGCGCGTTGCGGCTTTCCAGCACGTTTAGGTAGGTTTTCAGCGCCCGCAGATAGCTTGGACGGATTTGGCTAAGCTGCATATCCACAAAGCGGCGGCGCGCGGCGGGGCCGTCCCTGACGATGCGGATGTCCTCGGGCGAAAACATCACCACCGTGGCGTGGCCCATCATATCGCCGATGCGCTGGGCAGGCTTGCCATACAAAAGCACGCGCTTTTTGGGCCGTTCCAGCGGGTAGAGGCGCACCTCCACCTCATGCCTGCCATCGATGCGCTCGGTTTCGCCATGCACAAGGGCCACATTTTTGCCTGTGGCAATCATCTCGCGGTCAACGGCGGTGCGGTGGCTGCGGCCCAGGGACAATAGGTGCATGGCCTCCAGCAGGTTGGTTTTGCCGCTGCCGTTGGGGCCGTAGAGCACCGTAACGCCGGGGCGGAGCGTTAGTTCCAGGAAGGGATAGTTGCGGAATTGCTGTACCCTAAGGGAGGTAAAGCGCATGGAGGCAAAACCTCCCTTTCTTTGATTTTTGCGACTCGAATAGCCGCGGGGGTATCTTCGTTCTTACGGGCTAGGCCGCCCGCAGGGCGCAAGCGGCGAGCCGGTTTGGGAAACCCGAAACCGCAAGCCCCGGCTCCCGAAGGCGCAGCCCGCCAAAGCGGGCCGCCTGCCGCTCAAGCGAGCCGGAGGGCCTTCCGCCCTCCGGCGGCCTAAACCTGCAAGGCCAAACCAAAAAGCCAAGCCCTGCGCGCCCGCGGCGCGCAGTCCGGGGGTCCAGGGGGTCACCCCCTGGATACGTCTATCCAGGCCGTAGGGGCGGCGGCCCTTTCCAGCTCTTGGGGCGTGAGGCGCACGGCGCTGTTGCACGTGCCTGCGGCAGGGTATACCGTATCAAACCGCTTGAGCGACACATCCAGGTAAACCTTCGTACCCTCAGGGGCCAGGAAGGGGCACACGCCGCCCACGGGGAAGCCGGTGCGTCCGGCCACCTCGTCGGGGGTGAGCATTTTGGCCTTCTGATGGAAGGCCGCCTTGAACTTTTGGTTGTCCACGCGCGCGTCGCCCGCCAGCACAATCAGCGCCACGCCGCCGTCCACCAAAAAGCTCATGGTTTTGGCAATGCGGCAGGGCTCGCAGCCCACGGCTTGCACGGCCAGCTCCACCGTGGCGCTGGACTGGTCAAACTCCTTTACGCGGTCATGCAAGCCGCAGGCTTCCAGGTGGGTCTTGATTTGGTCAATCGTCATCAAAATCGCTTCCTTTAACATTACGGCTGCGATGTGCCGCGCATGCACAGATAGCTCAACGGCAGCGACACGACCGCCGCGCCCAGCTGAATCCATTGCCACTGACCGGCGATAAAGCGCGCGGCCTTGCTAAGCCACTGCACCCATTTTAGCCCCATCATCATGATCTGGCCCTCGGAGGCCGTTTCCAGCGCGGCGATGGTTTCGTTTACGGCGGGCACTAGCAAAAGCATCGCCAGGGCAAGCGGCACGCCGATGATCACCGCCAGGGTAACAACCTTGTTGCGCCTGAGGCAGCAGCCCAACAGGTAGAAGATGGCCGTCCACTCGCACAGCCACAGCAGCTGCCTGGGCAGCGCGGCCAGGCCGCGCGCAAGCAGCCATCCCAAAAGCGCGTCGCCCGTAGGCGCGGCCTCGTGGTAGGAAACCAGCGCATAGCGTTGCGGCAACGCCTTGCCAAGCGCCCATACCCCCGCCCCGGCCAGCGCGTTAAGCGCCAGCGTGCCCAGCAAAAACAGCGCCATGCCCACAAGCAGGGCAACGACGTTGCTCAACCACACGCTCAGGCGCGGCGTGCCAAAGCGGATAAGGAAGCGCGTGCGGCTACCCGCCGCAATGAGCGCGCAGCACAGCGCAAACGCCATGGCCGTGCCCAGGCTGGCGGAAATATCGCTGATGCTTACCTCCCCCACCCCGGCGGTTCCCAGCCCTAGCATGAGCACATTGCCCAACAGCAGCGCCATCAGCACCCAGCCGGTCAGCCTGCCCAGCCAGGCCCTGTGGTAGCGCAGCGCGCCCAGAAGGCGGGAGCGCTTTGCCCAGCCCATATCCTCAAACTGCATCGCGCGCCGCCTCCTTTTCCTCCGTTAAAAACACAAACAGCTTTTGCAGGCTCATGTGCGCGGCCTGCACGCGGCCGCTTTCCAAAATGCGTTGCGCGTCCTCGGGCGTGTTCAGGCGCAGGTAACGCACCAGCGAACCGGCTACCTCCTCCTCCTTGAGCACGGTCAGGTTCCGCGTTTCCTCGCGCACGCTCTCCGGCGCGCCGGACACGCTCAGGTACAGCCGCGTGAGCTCCTCCGCCGTTCCCTCGCACATCAGCCTCCCCGCGTCGATCATCACGGCAAAATCCAGCGCGCGCGCCACCTCGTCAATCAGGTGCGTGCTCAGAAGGAAGGTGCGCCCCGCGTCCGCCTGGCGCGCCAGAAGCAGCTCGTCATAAAAGCGCTCGCGCATCACCGCGTCCAGGCCCAGGCTGGGCTCGTCAAACACGGTAAGCTCCGCGCCGCTGGCCAGCCCCACGCTCAGCAAGAGCGCCGTTTGCATGCCCCGGCTGAAACCCTTGAGCTTTTTCGTCAGCGGCAGGTCAAAGCGCGCCGCCAGCTTGAGCGCGTATTCGCCGTCCCAGTGCGGGAACAGCCCCTCGCATACCCAAAACAGCTCCCGCGCGTTTTTCAGGCTGCCAAAATCCGGCGTATCGCCAATCAGGCACAGCCTGCCCAGGGCGGCCGCGCTATCGTACACGGGCCGGCCAAACAGCTCCGCCGTGCCCGCCGTTTGCCTTAGCTGCCCGCTTATGATGCGCAAAAGCGTGCTCTTGCCCGCGCCGTTGCGGCCCAGCAGGCCCACAACCTGCCCCGGGGCCACGGCAAAGCTAAGCCCGTCCAGCGCGGCGGTTTTGCCAAAGCGGCGCGCAAGATTCTCCACGCGAATGGCGGGCGTTCCACTGCTCTTTTCCATTCCAACTCCTTCCCCCAGGCCAGGGGGTGACCCCCTGGACCCCCGGACT
>URUF01000082.1 GCA_900550955.1 uncultured Eubacteriales bacterium
CCGTAAGGAGCTTACCGCCAGCTTTACCCTGCTGATGGACACCGAGGACGGCAGCATTGAGGAAAACGCCGTAAAAATTTTCTTCGACCCCAGCGACACGATCTATGACGTAAGCGCGCGCGTAAAGGAAGCCATCGAGAAAAACCGCAAGCCGGAAACCGCCGGCTTTGCCCTAAAGCTGGCCAAGGGCGTGCTGCTGGTGCCCGGCGTGGCAACCGTGTTTGTGGCGCTTGTGAAGCTTTTGGACCGCTACGGCCTGATTCCCAAGGCGCTGCTGGACGCGCTGCCCTTCCACACCAGCATGTTCATCACCAACAACGCCTCTATTGGGCTGATGCGCGTGTACCACCATATCTATAACTTTGGCAATACGAGCGCGTTCTTCGCGCTGGGCACGCCGCAGCGCGGCTACGGCGTGGATGTGGGCGGCAACGTGATTCGCAGGTGCACGCTGCCCGTGGGCGTTACTGTGGACGAGCGCGTGTGCGGCGGCGCGGTATTCGCCAAGCTGTTTGCGGTGATGAAGCGCTGCCTGCGCCACCCCGAGGAGCTGGAAACCCCGCCGGAAAAGGTATATTATAACCAGGGCTGCGAGTTCCATGTGCCCAAGCCCCAAAATGTCGCGACGCCCCTGAAGGAGAAGCCCTCCGTTAGCGCGTAACTGGCGCGCAGCGTTTTGCCGCCCTTCCGCCGCCGCGCCGGTTCCCTACACGGGTTCGGCGCGGCGGTTGTTTTTTTGTTATAAGGGATAGCGCTCCTTTTGCCCGTTTGCATAGCGGATCTCCAGCGTGCCGTCCGCCAGCACAAAGGCATAGTGGTTCGCGCCCGCGCTCAGGGCCAGCACGGGCTGTTCAAAATCAAAATCGCACAGGCATGCCTTGTCAAACACATGCGCGAGCACCCGCCCATCCCGCGTCAGGGCAAGGGCGGCGTTTTCCCCGGCGCTCACGCGGGCTACATCCGTCCATTGGGGAACCAGCTCCGTGGTGGCAACGGCGCGGCCCTGCGCGTCCACGCCGATGGCATAGCCGCGCGAAACGGCCACGGATACGCACCGCGCATCCGGCATTAGGCCGCTATGCGACGCATGCAGCCCATCGGCCGTTTCCACAACCAGGCCGTAGCTGCCCGCCCAAAGCCCGCTCACGCCAGAAAGCTCCTCCAGGAAAGCGTAGCTGTGATAGCCGGTGCAAAGCACCTCTCCCGTGGAAAGCAGCAGGAAGGAATCATAGTCGCCCGCGGCAATGGCCTTCACGCCGCTGAACAAAGCCGCGTCGGCCTGGGCGTAGGTATTGTCGCCGCAGGCCAGCACCCGCCCGTCCGCGGTCAGGGCCAGGGTATGATAGGCCCCGGCGGCCACAGCCGTCACGTTGCGCCAGCCGTCCACCTCCGTTTGGCCATAGGTATTATCGCCAAAGGCGCGCACGGTGCCGTCAGCCATAAGCGCCACGGTGTGCGCAAAGCCCGTGGCGATGCGGCCATCCGCCCACAGGGCCGGCGCGGGCGCGGCGGTGGGAGCGGCGGTTGCGGCGGGCGTTTGAACGGGCGCGCTTGTGGGCGCCGGCGTGGGTATGGGCGTGGGCGCTGGCGTGGGCAGGCTGGCCTGGTATGCGCTCTCCGCCGCCTGATACAGCGCCAGGGCGGGCGCATATTCGCGCGCGCCTGCCGCCGTGCGCGCGGCCCTGGCATACTCGCCTTCCTCGTACAGCTTCAACGCCTGATGGTAGGTACAGGCCTGCGCAAGCGCCCGCGCCCGGGCGGCAAGCGCCTCGTCCCCGCTTTCAGCGGGCTGCGCGAGCAGCGCCTGCGCCTGGCTGTAATCGCCGTTGTAATCCGCAATTTCGGCAGCCTGCAAAACCGCGTCATAATACGCGGCTTCGCCTGCATGGGCTTGCAGCCGGTTGAGGCATTGCTGCATTTGGGCATAGTCGCGCGCAAAGGCGGCGTCCCGGGCCTGGGCGCGCAGCCTTTGCGGCTGGCCGGTCACATACAGCCATACGCCCGCCACCAGCAGCCCCGCCGCCAGCAGCGACGCCAGCACCGCCGCGCGCACAAACCGCGCGTTTGAAGCATTCTCGCTCATGGCTGCGCACCTCCGGCCGTTATGGTGTCCCACATAACCTCCAGGCTGTTTTTGGAGTTGACGCCGTTGCTGGTGGAAAGCACGACGTAGATATCGTCGATTTGGTGATATTTCAGCAATTCCGCAAAGGTTCCCCCCGCCTCGGACTGCTTAAAATAGCTGGCGCGCAGGTCGGTCATGTGCACCTCCCCATAATAGGGCAGCAAATAGGGCAAAAACACGTTGCCAAACGAATCGCTGATCAGCAGCGCCCTGCGCCGGGAGCCATAGCCGCTTGTAAACCTGCGCCACGGCGTGCGGGTGTTGTTGATGTAGCCGGTGTAGGTGGTGGATTTGTAATTCATGAAGGCGATTTCCGTTTCCTTCGTAAGGTTTGTGAGCACGTAGCTGTGCGTGGGCGCGAGCGGATAAAGGAAGTTGAGCCAATCCTCGCGGCCCACCTGGTCGCGCCGCATGATGCGGCTTTGGTACTCGTATGCGTCATAGGGGATAACCGGATAGCCCCGCTGCCGCATAATGGCCTCAACCGCGTACCAAGCTCCCAGCGGCGTCCAGTGGTGATCGGTATAATAGTAAATATCCTGCTTGTCCACCAGCGGGGCGTTCAAAATTTCCGGAACATTGTAGATATGCACCCCATCCGCCACCTGGCTGGCCAGCGCGTCCTCCATGGCGCTGCGCCAGCCAATATAGCGGGAGTTCCGCACGGATAGCCTGCGCCCCACCTCCGCCACGGGCGGCTGCAAATAATGCACCTCGCCGCCGGCAGGCAGCAGCGCTTTCAGGTAGTTGAGGCTTTTGGCAAAGGTCATCACATTCGCCGCGGAATACTCATAGACCGTGCTGGCCTCTGTTTCGCTCACAAGCAGCTCCAGCCGGTAGGCTTCGCCCTCGCTAAGGGGAACGATCTCCCTTGGCGTGGGCGAGGGGGCGGCGCTTGGCGCAGGCGACGAAACGGCCGAAGGCGCGGCGGTTGTCGCAGGCGAGGGCGCAGCCGCCTGCGCGGCAGAAGGAACAGCCGAGGGCGCGGCGCTTGGCGCGGGCGACGAAACGGGCGAAGGCGCAACGGTTGGCGAAGGCGCAGCCGCCTGCGCGGCAGAAGGAACAGGCGAAGGCGCGGCGCTTGGCGCGGGCTGGGCAGGTTCCGTTTCCCGGGCCCCGGCTTCATCCCAGGCTTCCTCCTCCTGCTCCCAGAGCGAGCCGTCCGCGTCGGCGGCCAGCAGCGCGTTGGTTTTGGCCTCCTGCTGCATCTGGCGCTGCTCCTCGGTTTGGCGGTTGAACATCTCAAGGGACGCTTCAGCCGCCTCTATCACGTCCGCCCGGGCAAAGAAGCCGTCGGAAAGATAGTCCTCCACGCCGGTAAAGAACGCGCCGCTTGCCAGCGCCTGCGGGCTAAAGGACGGAAAACCCGCCAGCATACGGTTTTCCTGTTCGGAAAAGCGCTCCTGGCGCGGCGCCAGCAATAGCAGCAGCACGCCCAGGCAAAAGCAGCCGACAAGCCACCACAGGGCCGCCAGAAAAGAGCCGCGACGGCGTTGCTTCATACCCTTCGCCCCCTTTAGAAACGGAAATAAATAAACGGGTTATAGCTCTGCCCCACAATCATGAGGATGGACGCCGCAAATACCGCCGTAAGCCACAGCGTATGCAGCGGCTCAAGCCGGTTAAGCACATCCGCGCGGATGGCGCGGGCCAGCGGGAAGGCGGCGGCAAAGGCAAGCAGCGGGTACCAGGAATACTGATTGATCACGATCCATAGCTCCGGCGTAACCAGCGGCAGCGCGCCGTTTGGGCCAAGCCCCACCAGCGACTGCAAGTACAGCGCCATCTCCGCCGTATCGGTAAAATAGAAAATCACCCAGCCAACCAATACCAGCGCATACGTGCAAACGCCTCTAAAAAGCGCCGGCAGCCTTGGCAAAACGGGCTTTAGCACAAAGCGCTCCAACGCCAACAGCGCAAAAAAGTATAGCCCCCACAGCACAAAATTGAGGCTGGCCCCATGCCACAGGCCGGTAAGCCCCCATACCACCAGCAGGTTGATAAGCTGGCGCGGCCTGGAGCAGCGGTTGCCGCCCATGGGAATGTAAAGGTACTCGCGGAAGAAGGTCCCCAGCGAGATATGCCACCTGCGCCAAAACTCCGCAATGCTTTTGCTCATATAGGGGTAGTTGAAATTTTCGGCATAATGGAAGCCAAAAATCCTGCCCATGCCGATCGCCATATCGGAATAGCCGGAAAAGTCAAAATAAATTTGCAGCGAATACAGCACCGCCATGTACCAGCCGCCCGCCACGCTCATCCCATACAGCGCCTGGTTGCTTAAAACGTCGCTGACGATTTTTCCGCAAACGTTGGCAAGAAGCACCTTTTTGCCCAGGCCGCAGGCAAAACGCTTCATGCCGCAGGTAAAGTCCTCCATAGCGGTGGCGCGGCAGCCCATTTCGGCAGCCACGTCCTGGTAGCGCACAATCGGGCCCGCGACCAGCTGCGGGAAGCAGCTCACATACAAAAGCAAATCCAGCGGGTTTTTTTGGAAGAGCGACGGATTGCGGTACACGTCCACCACGTAGGTAACGATTTGGAACGTGAAAAAGGATACGCCCAGCGGCATGCGTACCGGCGCAAGCTCCACATGGATAAGAGCCAGCAGGGGCTTTAGCAAAAACGCGCCGTATTTGACATAGGCAAGCGCCGCCATGGGCCCCGCAACGCCAAGCGCAAGCCAAAGCCCGCGCGCCCAGGCCGCGCGCGCCTTCGCCACGCCTGCGGAGGCAAGCCACACCAGGGCCGTAAGCCCTATCAGCCCAAACACCCACAGCGGCTCGCCCCATGCATAGAATATTAGCGAGGCGGCCAAAAGCACCGTGTTTCTCCACCGGATTTTGGCGGATAGGAAATACAAGCCCACCGTAACGGGCAAAAACACCAGCAGAAAGGTTAGGCTGGAAAAAACCAACCGCATCATTCCCTCCCTCGATTTTCCATAACATTATAGCTTCATGGGTTCCTGCGTGTCAAATGCATGCGCAGCGCGTTTTTCCCTTATTGACACATTGCCGGGATGCGTCTATAATAAGGTAGTCGGCTACATGGGCTTACCGCCCGGCTACATGGGCTTACCGCCTACTGCGAGTGCCCTGCTGTTTTGCGAAATATATTCCCACCTTCCGGCTTTCCCCCGCGCGGCTCGCGCCGCTGCTACGGGTTTTGCTTACCAGAACGCCCAGGCGTTTTGTATGGGTATATGAACATGGTTTCGCGCATGCCCCGCGCCCTTGCGCGCAGGCAACATAACGGCGCGGCGTTCCTGCGCCGCGTTTGCATACCCGCCTGCAAGCGCGCAGGGGGCTGTTGCGCGCAGCCAGAAAAGCGAATGGACGGTAGCCGCTTGAGCTTTGCTCACCGGCTTTTTTGTTTGAGAAAGCCACCCCCGGAAATCGAAAAAAGAATGTGAAAGCCACGCTAAAAGGAAAGGGGAGGAAGCCATGGTAAACGGATTCATAGCGGCTTTAATCGCTGTGATCACGGCCGCGCTGGGCGCTGCGGGCGGATATGCGTACCGCAAGCAGGCCGGCGAAAAAAAGATTGGCCGTACCGAGGAATATGCAAAAAACCTGCTTGAGGACGCGCAACGCAAAGCAGATGAAAAGAAAAAGGAAACCATTCTGGAAGCCAAGGAAGAAGTGCTGCGCCTAAAGACGGAGCTGGACCGCGAGTGCCGCGAGCGCCGCGCCGAGGTGCAGCGCAGCGAGCGCCGCATTTTGCAGCGCGAGGAGGCGCTGGATAAAAAGCAGGACGCTTTGGAAAAGCGCGAGGAGCAGCTTACCCAAAAGCAAAACGACGTGCAGAAGATGCAGGAGGACGTTGAGCAAAGCCGCCAAAAGCAGGTAACGGAATTGGAGCGCATCGCCGGTATGACGCAGGACGAAGCCTGCCAGATGCTGGTAAGCCGCATCCAGAAGGACGCGTACCACTCCGCCGCCGCCATGGTGCGCGAGCTGGAAACCCGCGCCCGTGAGGAAGGCGAGAAAAAGGCCCGCAACATCATTGCCCTGGCCATTCAAAAGTGCGCGGCCGACCACGTGGCCGAAAGCACCGTAAGCGTGATCAACCTGCCCAACGACGATATGAAGGGCCGCATCATCGGCCGCGAGGGGCGCAACATCCGCGCCCTGGAAACCGCCACCGGCGTTGACCTAATCATTGACGATACGCCCGAGGCCGTTATCGTTTCCGCGTTCGACCCCGTGCGCCGCGAGATCGCCCGCATCGCGGTGGAGCGGCTCATCATGGATGGGCGTATCCATCCCGCGCGCATTGAGGAAATGGTGGAAAAGGCCCGCAAGGAAGTGGACCAGCAAATCCGCGAGGCCGGCGAGCAGGCCGTGTTTGAAACGCACCAGCACGGCATCCACCATGAGCTGGTCAAAATCCTGGGCCGCCTGCGCTACCGCACCAGCTACGGGCAGAACGTGCTCAAGCATTCCATCGAAGTTAGCCACCTGGCCGGCATGATGGCCGCCGAGCTTGGCGCTGACGTGGCGCTTGCCAAGCGCGCGGGCCTGCTGCACGATATCGGCAAGGGCGTTGACCACGAGGCCGAGGGCACCCACGTAACCCTGGGCGCGGAGCTTGCCCGCAAGTACCGCGAGAGCCCGGACGTGATACACGCCATCCTGGCGCACCATAACGACGTGGAACCCCAGACCATCGAGGCCGTGCTTGTGCAGGCCGCCGACGCGATTTCCGCCGCCCGCCCCGGCGCGCGCCGCGAATCGCTGGAAAACTACATCAAGCGCCTGGAAAAGCTGGAGGAGATCGCCAATTCCTTCCCCGGCGTGGAGAAGTGCTTCGCCATCCAGTCCGGCCGCGAGGTGCGCATTATGGTCAAGCCCGAGGATATCACCGACGACGGCACCAAGGTGCTGGCGCGCGAAGTGGCCAAGCGCATCGAAAAGGAGCTGGAATATCCCGGCCAAATCCGCGTAAACGTGATTCGCGAAACCCGCAGCACGGAATACGCCAAATAAAATTCAGCATGAAGCAACGCCCCGGTTTGCGAAAAAACCGGGGCGTTTTAGGCCGTCGAAAAAGCTCGCCTGCGGCGATCTTTTCCGCCGAGAGTTGCGCCG
>URUF01000083.1 GCA_900550955.1 uncultured Eubacteriales bacterium
GCATGGGCAACCGCATCAACACCATCATGCAGGCCGCGTTCTTCAAGCTGGCCGAGGTCATCCCCTACGAGCAGGCGGACGAGTACATGAAAGCGTATGCCAAGAAGGCCTATGGCAAGAAGGGCGACGCCATCGTCAAGAAGAACTGGGACGCCATTGACATCGCCATTTCCGGCCTGGTCAAGATTGACGTGCCCGAAAGCTGGGCCAACGCCACCACCGGCGCGGAGCCCGTGAAGGTGCAGTCCACCGAGTACTTCCGCACCTTCGTTGAGCCCATCCTGGCCCAGGAAGGCGACAGCCTGCCCGTAAGCGCGTTCGATCCCTCCGGCTGCGTGCCCACCGGCACCACCAAGTTCGAGAAGCGCGGCATCGCCGTAACCGTGCCCGAGTGGAAGATCGACAAGTGCATCCAGTGCGGCAACTGCTCCATGGTTTGCCCGCATGCCTGCATCCGTCCCATCTACGCCTCCGAGGAGGTTATGAAGAACGCTCCCGAGAGCTATGCCACCAAGAACGCCACCGGCAAGGAGTTCGCCGGCATGCAGTACCGCATGCAGGTAAGCCCGCTGGATTGCACCGGCTGCGGCAACTGCGTGCAGGTTTGCCCCGCCAAGGAAAAGGCGTTGGAGATGAAGCCGCTGGCCTCCCAGATGGTTGAGGAAAAGAACTGGGAGTTCGCCATGACCGTGCCCGAGGTCAAGGGCATCGAAAACGTATCCAGCGTGAAGAACAGCCAGGCCCTCAAGCCCCTGTTTGAGTTCTCCGGCGCGTGCGCTGGCTGCGGCGAAACCCCGTATGTAAAGCTTGTTACCCAGCTGTTTGGCGACCGCATGATCGTTGCCAACGCCACGGGCTGCTCCTCCATCTACGGCGGCTCCGCCCCCACCTGCCCCTACACCACCAACGAGGAAGGCCATGGTCCCGCCTGGGCCAACAGCCTGTTTGAGGACAACGCCGAGTTTGGCTTCGGCATGAACCTAGCCATCACCCAGCGCCGCGCCAAGCTGGCCGACAACGTGCGCGCCTTTGCCCAAAAGGCCGCCAGCGACGAGGCCAAGGCCGTGTGCCAGGAATGGCTGGACAGCATGAACGACGGCAAGCAGAGCAAGGTTGCCAGCAAGAAGCTTAAGGAAATGGTGTCCGCCTGCGCCGGCTGCGGCTGCGAGTGCGACGAGCTGGCTAAGGCCATCCTTGCCGATAGCGACATCATGGTGAAGAAGAGCTTCTGGATCTTCGGCGGCGACGGCTGGGCCTACGACATCGGCTACGGCGGATTGGATCACGTTTTGGCCCAGAACCAGGACGTGAACGTGCTGGTGCTTGATACCGAGGTGTACTCCAACACCGGCGGCCAGTCCTCCAAGTCCACGCCTACGGGCTCCATCGCGAAGTTCGCTGCCAGCGGCAAGCGCACCAAGAAGAAGGATCTGGGCATGATGGCCATGAGCTACGGTTATGTGTACGTTGCCTGCGTAGCCATGAGCAATCCCACCCAGGTTGTAAAGGCCATGGTAGAGGCCGAGGCTTATCACGGTCCCTCCCTGGTGATCGCCTACGCGCCCTGCATCAACCATGGCATCAACATGGGCCTGGCGCAGGCCGAGATCAAGAAGGCTGTGGATTGCGGCTACTGGACGCTGTACCGCTACAATCCCGACCTGGCCGAGCAGGGCAAGAACCCCCTCACCCTGGATTCCAAGGAGCCGCAGGGCGGCTATCAGGACTTCATCAAGGGCGAGGTGCGTTACGCTTCCCTGGCCAAGATGTTCCCCGAGGTTGCTCAGGGCCTGTTCGAGAAGAACGAGGCCGACGCGATGGCCAAGTACGCCAAGTACAAGAGCCTGGCCGAGTAACCGGATTTGGGTATACGATGGGAGCGCTCCTTTCGGGGCGCTCCTTTTCATTTGCCGCGGTTTATGCTATACTATCCCTACCAAATTTGGGAAGGGGATGCGGGCGGATGATGCAGGCGCAAAGCGGAGCCGCGCTGCTTAGGCCCATGCGCGCAGACAGCCTTACCAGGCGCATCGCGCCCGTCGCCCGGCCTGCTGGCGGCAACCCGCCCACAGCGCAGCCGCCTTCCGCCAATCCGCCCGCTATGGCTGCCGCAGCGCCCGCGCGCTGCGCCGCGGCCCGCTCGCCCTATTTAAAGCCCGCCACCCTGCCTGCGGCGCAGCGCGGGCCTGCTCCCGCGCCGGATTCCGCCACGCCTATGCATGGGGCGCAGCCCGAGGCCGCCGCCGTGACGCCATCCCCGGCAGAGCCCCTTGCCGCCGACCCGCTGGACGGCCTCGAGCTGCTCGCGCCCGACCTTTTCACCGCCGGGCCCGACGCCGAATGGCCCGACGAAACCTGCGAGGATGCGGTGCCTTCCGCCTCCATGCCCATGCCCGTATGCGTGCCGCTATACGACCTATCCGCCCCCGCTCCCACCCGCCGTCGCTGGCCGTGGGCGTTGCTTGGCTCCATGGCCCTGCTGGCCGCCTGCGCCTTTGGGGCGTGGCGGTTGGGGCTGTTAGCGACGCTATTCTAGCGCGCCGCTTTTTGATACTCAAAATCATAAGGTTTTTTTGACACTTTGGCGCCCAAATAGCGCCGCGAGTTTCTTGTGGCGAAATAAAGCGATACGCACAGATATAAGGGACTACCCTGCTATGCGGGGACGAAGCCCGTTCATCTTGACCGTTGACGGGGGCTGGCTCTGCTATTCCGTACAGGGCAGCATTATGATTGGAAAATCCATATATGTGTGCTATAATGTACGGCGCGTAAATCGACAAATCCAATATTCAACGGAGGCATTATGCTGTGAAAGTTACCATAGAAGAGCTACAAGCATATTTGTTTGACCATTATAGCAATGGTGGGATCGACCAAAGCTTATTTATGAAGCTGGTAGAAGAAATAGGCGAGGTGGCCGAGGTCCTAAACAAAAAGGCTGGAAGAAAAGCAACTGGTAAGGAAGATTTACAGGCTCAATTGGGTAATGAACTAGCCGATGTGATACATTATGCCGTCGCTATTGCCGCATTAAATGGGCTTGATATGAATGACATTATCATCAGCAAGGATAAAGTGGCTTCCGTAAAATATAACCATAAAACCAATTTGGAGCAGTTCGTCTTGAATCAGAGAAACGGCAAAGCGAACCAGTAAATTCCAAGCTGCATAAGGGGTTGGTATATTCCCAACAAGCACAAGTTTCTCTTATTGCCGCAGGCGGAAACGAGCGGTTTTTACGAAAAGGGTACCTCCAAAGGCTTATAAGGCCCTTTTTCGTCTATTCAATCAATAAAGAAACGTCCATGCGGATTGGCACCGCATGGACGTTTTCACTGATTTTAATCCTTGTTTTCGTGCCGGAGCCGCTGCTTGGCTTCCTCCACGGTTTCGCCCTCTTTGGTGAGATAGCGCTCCACAAAGGCGTCCTCAACTTTGGCGTATCCGCCCACTACCGTTTCTTCAACTGTTTTGTATCCGCCCACAACGGTTTCCTCAATCGCTTTGTATGCGCCCACAACCTTCTCGGCGATCTTTTCATTTGCCTTTACAAGCTTTGACTTTGCCATTCCAAATCCGTCCTTTCTTTTGATTCCGCGTGCCGCCGTTACGCCTCCCAGCGCAAGGATAAAGAGGCAAACGGCGGCGCCCGTAACTGCGTTCATTACCTGCAGGGATGCCCGCTATGCGAAAAAGAAGCAAACATAGCCATTTGCAGGGTTAGCGCCGAGGCGGCCGCATCCGCATAGCCAATCGCGCGAACAACCGTAAGCAGGGGAGAGGCGTTCTCCCTCCGTTGCCTAACCGCGCGCATGCCCGCCATTGCAAGCTTCCAAAAGGTATATGTTGCAATGGTAATCATCAGGATGGTATCATGCCCTGCGGCGACGTTATGCGACAGGCTGGCGAAAACGAAGCCGGCAAAGATCAGGCTTAATACCATGAGCAGGCCGCCGGAGAGCCTCATCACAAAATACTCCATACCGGCGGAAGACTTTGCGCCGCCTTTCCAACCGCATAAGACGGCGGAAAAACGCATGATGCTTAAAACAGTATAATAGGCGCCCATGGCGAGGAACCACATAGACCCCGTAACCATCCCCACTGCGCCGTTGTACAGAGCGTACAGCAGGTTTATCACAAAACCGGCGGCGGCAGATAGCAGAATTCGATATCGCTGGTCATTGGCAATCCGCTTGCCCAGCGCGTCTTGCGCAAGCCTGGCGGAGATGCTCCGCCTCAGCCTCACGCCTTTATGCCTTTTGCAAGGGGAATCAGGCATAGCAGCGCAACAATCCCGATCAGCCCAATCACAACGCCCAGGAGCATTTGGTTCCATACCATGCAAAAGCACATTCCCACCCCCAGGCCCAGCGCGCCCAGGGCTCCAACCAAAATGGTAAGAACCGTCTTCCCCGTCAGGTGAATCGGGGGCTTATGCTCCATTTTTCGCCATACAAGCAGGGTGATCAGCCCCATAAGCAGCCCGGCGCAGCCAAACGCAACCCCCGGCTGGAAGGCGTCCCATTCCTTTACAAGCGTCATACACATGCCAAGCGCGAACAGCACGGCGCTGACCGTTCCCAATACCATTGCGGCAAAGCTGCTCTTCTTCATATCCAAACGCATCTCCAAAAAGATTAAAACAACAGTTGTTGTTTTTATTCAAATGTAGTATACTATCGCCCAGGGATGAAAAACAATCATCAACTTCGGCACAACTGTTGGAATAATCGAGGGGAGGAGAGGGCATAAATACAAAAAACAACCGCCGCCGGCGCAGCTCGGTGGAACGGATTGAACGGGTGTTTATCGAGCTGCTGCAAACAAAGGAATTGGGCGAAATAACCGTTTCAGATATTTGCAAAAGGTGCAATTTGAACCGCAGCACCTTTTACGCAAATTATATGGATGTTTACGACCTTGCCGATAAAACCAGGGAACATTTGGAGCAAGAGGTTGCAGGCCTGTACGAAGCGGAAAGGGCAAAGGGCTTCAACAGCAACGATTTTCTGCGCTTATTCCAGCATATTCAGAACAATCAGTCGTTCTATCACGTATACTTCAAATTAGGCTATGACGACAGCCACGTGATTGAGCTATACGATGTGGGCCAGGCAGATCTATATTTCGGGAACCAGCATATCGCCTATCATATCGCCTTTTTCAAAAACGGGTTTAACGCGATTGTGAAAATGTGGCTTGCCGGCGGCTGCAAGGAAACCCCGGAAGAGCTGGATAAGATTATCCACGACGAATATCAGGGGCGCCTGCGTTCCGCCCATAAAGAAAAAACCGATAGACAAACGGCAAATAATACGATATAATAAAAACCGAAGGAATAACAGCGATAATCAACGATACATTATACCAAACAACGCTGGGAGGCAGATGCTATGGAAACCATGAAAGTGATCGCACCCCTGGACAAAGCCTTTGAGCCCATTTACCGCAGCCTATGCGCGTTCGGCGAGCGCGCCAAGGCCGAAAACGGCCCGGAACTTCGCATCGCCCTGGAACGCAACGACGGCCTGGTCGCCACGCAGGATATGCGCATCCTGCCCGAAGGCGGCGAAAACGACGCGCTCAACCTGCGCATGGTGGAGCGCATGGTCAAGAGCATGCTCTGGGTATACGGCGGCTTCCGCGTAACCATTGCCGGCTCCAAAACCGTGTATGAGGGCGTAAAGGCCCAATACTGCGAGGGCGGCGCGCGCGCCTTTGACTTTCACTTCATGGGCCACGTATACGAGCATGCCTTTGAGGTGCTCTACGCTGCCACGCCCGCCGAAGCGCCCGCCCGCAAGGACGCCGCCGCGCCCATCGGCCGCCATCTGGACGGCTGCCGCATCGGCTTTGACGCCGGCGGAAGCGACCGCAAGGTATCCGCCGTCGTCAACGGCGAAAGCGTTTACAGCGAGGAGGTCGTCTGGTTCCCCAAAACCACCTCTGACCCCGCCTACCATTTTGACGGCATCGTAAGCGCCATGAAAACCGCCGCCTCCAAAATGCCCCGCGTGGACGCCATCGGCGTAAGCTCCGCCGGTATCTACATCAACAATTACACCATGAACGCTTCCCTGTTCCTCAAGGTTGGCCCCGAGGACTATGAAAAGTATGTGAAGGATATCTACATCCGCGCCGCCAAGGAAATTGGCGACGTGCCCCTGACCGTATGCAACGACGGCGACGTAACCGCGCTGGCCGGGGCCATGAGCCTGGGCGAGGATGGCATCCTGGGCATTGCCATGGGTACCAGCGAGGCCGGCGGCTATGTGGATACGGACGGCAACATCACCGGCTGGCTGAACGAGCTGGCCTTTGTGCCCTGCGACCTGGCCCCCACCGCCATGGTGGACGAGTGGAGCGGCGACGCGGGCTGCGGCGTGAAGTATTTCTCGCAGGACGCGGTTATCAAGCTGGCCCCCGCCGCCGACATCGATTTGGGCGAGAGCCTCAGCCCCGCCGAAAAGCTCAAGATGGTACAGGCCAAGATGAACGAGGGCCATGCCGGCGCGCGCGCCATTTATGAAACCATCGGCGTATACCTGGGCTATACCCTGGCCTTCTACGCCATGTTTTACGATATCAACCATGTGCTGCTCATGGGCCGCGTTACCAGCGGCGAGGGCGGCGACCTGGTTCTTGGCAAAGCGCAGGAGGTATTGCGCGCCGAATACCCCAACCTGAAAATGCAAGTCAACCTTCCCGACGAAAAAAGCCGCCGCGTAGGCCAAAGCGTAGCCGCCGCAAGCCTACCCGCCATCAAGGGCTGACCAGGGGCAGTGCCCCTGGACCCTGGACTGCGCCCCTTTTGGGGGCGCAGGG
>URUF01000084.1 GCA_900550955.1 uncultured Eubacteriales bacterium
AGGCGCAGGTGAACCCTGTTTCGGCGGAAAAGATCGCCGCAGGCGAGCTTTTTCGGCGGCGCTTTTTTGCCGTATAGCAAGAAGCCTAAGCTTGCAGCGGCTTGAGCATGGTTTCATCCACGCGGCGGTACAGGGTGAGGCAAATGGCCAGCGAAACAACCTCCGCGATGGGGAAGGACCACCAAACGGCGTTCAGGCCGCCCAGCGCGCTTAACACCCAGGCGGCGGGCAGAAGCACAATGAGCTGGCGGCACAGGCTCATGAGCAGGCTGTAAAAGCCCTTGCCAACAGCCTGAAACACGGTGCTGAGCGTAATGCCGACGGCCGCCAGGATAAAATGGCTGCTGATAATGCGCAGCGCAATGCTGCCGATGGCGGTGAGCTCGCTTGCGCCGCCGGCCTCAAACAGGCCGAGCAGCAGCTCAGGCACGGCCAGGAAGGCGACGGTTCCAAGCGACATGATGCCTATCGCAATACGCAGCGCTACCTTGACGGCGTCGTATACGCGCTGGCGCAGGCGCGCCCCGTAGTTGTAGCCCACGATGGCCACAAGGCCGTTGCTTAGGCCGTACACAGGCATGAATACAAAGCTTTGCAGCTTGAAATACACGCCCAGCACGCTTACGGCGGCGTTCCCATAGGCCATGAGGATCAGGTTCATCAATACGTTCATCATCGAGGAGATGGACTGCATAATAATGCTGGGGAGGCCCACGGCCAGAATGCCTTTAAGGATTTGCTTGCTCGGGCGAAAGCCCTTCCAGCGCAGGCGCAGCTCCGCATTGCGGGTTTGGTTGAGCACAAAGCCAAGCGCCATGCCGCATATCTGCCCGATTACGGTAGCGGCCGCCGCGCCGGCCACGCCCATTTGCGGCATGCCCAGCAGGCCGAAAATCATGATGGGGTCCAGCACGATGTTCACAACCGCGCCGGTGAGCTGCGTAGCCATGGATAAAACGGTATTGCCCGTGGATTGCATCATGCGCTCAAAGGAAATGGACAGGAAAAGGCCGAAGCTGAACACGCATACGATGGTTAAGTATTCGCCGCCCATGCGTTGCAGGCTTTCCACAGGGGTGAACGCATGGAAGAAGCCGCGCGCGCCAAACAGGCCAAACAGCAAGAACAGCCCAAAGCCGCACAGCTCCAGGAAAATGCCGTTTTTGGCTGCCTCGAGGGCCTCCCCGGCGTGCCGCTGGCCAAGCTTGCGGCTGATCAGGCTGTTGATGCCCACGCCAAGGCCGGTGGATACAGCGATCATCAGCAACTGAATGGGGAAAGCCAGCGATACAGCCGTAAGCGCGTCCGCGCTGTAACGGGCCACAAACACGCCGTCCACCACGTTGTAAAGCGCCTGTACCAGCATGCTAACCATAATCGGCACGGATACCTTGGTTACCAGTTTGCCCATGGGCATCTCGCCCAGCATTTTGGAACGTTCCTGTTGCTGCATACCATTCTCCTTCTGCATCTTTGCGCCGCAGCGCTATGCTTGGGGAAAAATAGGAAAAAGCTTCCCCCGGCGCGCGCACGCTTCCAACCGTTTGGGCCGCTTGAGAGCCAACCTTTGTATGGTAACAGCAATCTATATATCCGTCAAGCCCGCGCGTAAGAGAAAAACGGCTTTAGGGCTTGCCAAAACCGCAAATATGCGCTATGCTAGAACAGCCTTGCGGCAGACAGTTCGTAACCATCCTGTCTATAAACAAAACTAGGGACGAAACAAAATCTTGATTTTGTTGGACGCGCCTAGGAAGGGCGCGCCCTTTTTTGTCTGGAGGTGACGAAAATGGATATGAAGAAGATGACCAAAACCCAAAAGTTGGCGTTCTCCGCGATGGTCATGGCGCTCTACATCGTAATGATGTATGTAACCCAGAGCTTTGCGTTCGGGCAGTACCAGGTGCGTATTGCCACGGCTCTGTACGCTACTGCATACCTGTTTCCGTTCCTGGTTTTGCCGCTGGGCCTGTCCAACCTGCTTTCCAATGTGATCATGGGCGGCTTGGGCGTGTTTGATATTGTGGGCGGCGGCCTTGTGGGCCTGCTTACCGCCGGGCTGTGCGCGCTGATTAGGCGGTATAGGCTTACTGAATGGCTGCTTGCGCTGCCTGTTACGCTGGTACCGGCGCTGGGGGTGTCCACGTGGCTTAGCTACCTGCTGGGCGTGCCCTACTGGGCCATGGCGGGCAGCCTGCTGGTGGGCCAGGCCATCTGCGGCGTTGCCGGCGTGCTGCTGGTTAAGGGCCTTAAGCGCGGCTGGCTGAAAGAAAAATAAACGGGAGGCGGTATTGTGAGCGGAAGAACCAAAGCGGAAGCCGAAGGCCTGTCCCTATTGGGAAATCGAAAAACCGTGTATAAGAGCGATTATGCGCCCGAGGTGCTGGAAACCTTTATAAACAAACATCCTGACAACGATTACTTCGTAAAGTTTAACTGCCCGGAGTTTACAAGCCTGTGCCCCATTACCGGGCAGCCGGACTTTGCCACGATCTATATTTCCTACGTGCCGGGCGAAAGAATGGTGGAAAGCAAGTCCCTGAAGCTGTACCTGTACAGCTTCCGCAACCATGGCGATTTCCATGAGGACTGCATGAACATCATCATGAAGGATTTGATTAAGCTGATGGACCCCAAGTATATTGAGGTGTGGGGCAAGTTTACGCCGCGCGGCGGCATCTCCATTGACCCATACTGCAATTACGGCAGGCCTGGTACCCGCTGGGAGGAGGTTGCCTGGCAGAGATTGAGCCGGCATGACCTGTATCCCGAAAAGGTGGATAACCGGTAAGCCGGGTATCCCGGCGCATTCAGTGTGCGCCGGGATATTTTTTGTGCGGTTGACAACACGGATGGCCCTTGCTACAATCGAAACGGAAGAAGCAGGGGAGGGGAGCGCCATGCCGCCAAAGGTCAGGTTTGATAAGCAGACCGTTGTACAGGCCGCCTTAAACGTGGCCCGCCGGGGCGGCATGGAGGCGCTTAACGCCCGGGCCATCGCACAGGAAATGGGCTGCTCCACACAGCCGCTGTACCGCGAGCTGCGCAATATGCAGGAGCTGCGCGGCGAGGTACGCGCGGAGGCCGCCGCCCTGTTCAGCCGCAGGCTAGCCGAATGGCAGGCCGGGCAAATGCCGCCGTATAAGACGATGGGCATGGCGTTTTTGCGCTTTGCCCACGAGGAGGCCGCGCTGTACCGGCTGCTGTTCCTGTGCGACCGCAGCAGCGATGCGTATCAGGGGCAGGAGCGCGGCTTTACGGGCGTGAACGACGCGGTTTACACCGCTATTATGCGGGCCAATGGTTATACGCTGGAGCAGGCAAAGGCTCTCCATTCGCAGATGTTCATCTTTATCCAGGGGCTAGGCGGGATGATCGCCACGCGCTACATCCCTTATGATGAAGCGTTTTTGAGCCAGGCGCTTACGGATGAGTACCAGGCGCTGAAAGCGCTGTACGATGCGAGAAAAACCGAAACGCCAGCACGCCCACAGGCATAAAATAGAGGCACCACACCAGCAGCAGCGCCGTGCCGGTTGCCGGCGTCTGGCTGGATGCAAACAGGTTGAGCATGGGCACGATGAAGCAGGGAAGCGCAAAGCCGCCGTGCGCAAGCAGCAATGCCCTGAGCCAGCGTTCCTCGCGTTTGCCGGGCAACACTGTTAATCCGGCAAAAAACGTGCTCAGCGCCATAAGGCCGTAGCCCATCAGGTCGTAATGGAAAAGCAGGCCGAATTGCTGAAAATCCAGCAGAGCCGCGGCTTGTGCGGATAGCCCGCCCTGGCGCACGGTTGTGACCTGCGCAAAGTACACCAGCAGAATCACAGCGGCGTACATGCCCGCAAAGGCGACGGCCGTGAAACCGGCCAGACGGGCATCCGGCCGCGCTTGAAGCCGGAATGCGCATGCCATGGGCACAAAGCTAAACGCAATGCCCATGGCGGTAAGATAGCAGGCCAGCGTGTTTTCAAACAGCATAGAAAGGGCAAAGCCCGCCACACAGGCCGCATTCAGGAGGGATGCGGCTTTTGCGATACGAAGGTTCATCGTTTCTCCTTTCCGCCGCCTGAAAAAAGCAGCGCAACCGTTTTTTGAATGAAGGCGTCCCGCTGGGCGGGCTGCGAAAAATTGTATCCCAACGCCGGGCCCGCGGCGGAGGCCCCCAGAAACGCCGCCTGCATGGCGCTGGTGAGCACAAAGACCAAAAGCGGCCCATCCTGCGCAGGCACGTCCGCAGCAAGGGCGCGCAGGAAGCTGCGCTGTGTGCGCATGGTGTTGCAGCCCTCAGTGTAGGCCGCAAAATCGCCCAGAATGGAGATGCGCGAGATGGCGGGGTTGGCAAACAGGAATGCGAAAACATGCTGCGCCCAGGCGGTAAGGCGCTCCTGATCGGAAGCGTAGGGCTTTTGCACGTCAAAGCTGGCGATCACGCCTTGGATGATGCGCTGCACGCATTCGAGGATCAGCCCATCCTTGCTGCCAAAATGGTAATTGATCAGGCCAAGCCCCACATTCGCACGCCGGGCGATCAGGCGGGAGGTAATGGCTTGCGTGTTGCCGTTATATTCATTGATGAGGGCGATCGCGGCGGAGATAAGCGCCTCCCTGGCGGCGGTTGCGTCTGCCGGCATAAGGGTACGGCTCCTTTTCACTTGGATTGAACATTGTTCAACAAGAGTATATTGTACAGCGTTCAAAATGTCAAGGAAAAGTTTGGAACGCAAAAAGAATGCGCCGCCCATCCAAGCGGCGCGTGAAATACGAAACGGGATGCGCGGCGTAGAGTCGCTGGGGCTGGGGCAGGGCCTGCGCCGCCCGCCCAAAACCTATGCCAGCACGGCGCTGCGCATTTCCGAGCGCAGCATATCCAGGAGCGTTTCCGCGGCGGGCTGGGAGGCGGCCTTCGCGGAAAGGTAGACCTTTACCTTGGGCTCGGTGCCGGAGGGGCGCACAATGGCCTTGGCGTGCGCGGTTTCAAAGGTCAGCACATCGCTTGCGGGCAGGCCGTCCATCCCGCCCAGATAATCCTTCACCTTGAGAACGGGGCTGCCCGCCAAGGTAGAAAGGGGCTGCCCGCGCAGGCGGCGCATGGTGGCGGCCATCTCCCGCATGGGCAGCGCGCCGGGGATGTCAAAGCTCATCAAAGCTGTGCCAATGTAACCATAGCGGGCGTAGAGGGCTTGCAGCGCCTGATACACGGTGGTGTTGCGCGCATGGCAGGCCTGCGCCATTTCGCATACCAGCATGCAGGCCATAACCCCGTCCTTGTCGCGCACGTGGGAGCCGGCCAGGTAGCCGCAGCTTTCCTCAAAGCCGAACACAAAATCGCTTTCGCGGCCGTCGGCCTCCAGGCGGCCGATTACCTCGCCAATGTATTTGAAGCCGGTGAGCACCTCCGTGATGGAAACGCCGTAGGCCTTGGCGATGGGGAAAGCCAGATCGGACGTGACGATGGTTTTGACGGCTACGGCATGCGTGGGCAGCGTGCCTTGGGAGCGGCGGGTGCGCAGGATGTATTCCAGCAGGAGCAGGCCCACCTCGTTGCCGCTTAGGCGCAGGTAGCCGCCATCGGGCTTGCGCACGGCCACGCCCACGCGGTCGCAATCCGGGTCGGTGGCCAGGAGCAAATCGGCCTGAACCTCGCCGGCCAGCTTGAGGCCCAGCTCAAGCGTTTCGTCCAGCTCGGGATTGGGTTTGGGGCAGGTGGGGAAATTTCCGTCGGGCTCGCACTGGGCCGTGACCTCGGTAACGGTTACGCCCTGCATGCGGCTTAGCACCTCGCGCACAGGCAGGAGGCCCGTGCCGTGCAGGGGCGTGTATACCACATGCACCGCCGAGCAGACCGCCGGATCAGGCCGGCAGAACAGGCATGCCTGCGCAAAACCGCGGCGGATGCTGTCCTCCACATCCAGCCACAGGAGCATGCGGCGCGCCTCGGCCTGGGGTAGGATGCGCGCGTCCGTGTAGCCTACGGCGCAGATTTCATCGGTAATGGCCTGGGCGGCGCGGTCGGTGATCTGGCACCCGTCCGCGCCGTAGACCTTATAGCCGTTGTATTCGGCGGGGTTATGGCTGGCGGTGATCATCACGCCCGCGTCCAGCTTGAGCGCGCGCACCGCGTAGCTAAGCATGGGCGTGGGGGCCAGCGTGGGGAATACGTACGCCTTGAGACCCTCGCCCGCCAGCACGCCGGCCGCTACGGCGGTAAATTCCTCCGAGCCATGGCGGCTGTCGTGCGCGATGGCCACGCCCGCGCCCGTTCCGTTGCGCTTGAGGTAACGCGCCAGGCCCAGCGTGGCGCGCGCCACGGTGTAGCGGTTCATGCGCGCGGCGCCCACGCCCACGATGCCGCGCAGGCCGCCCGTGCCAAAGCGCAGCTCGCTGCCAAAGGCGGCCAGCAGCGCTTGCCCGTCCTGCTGGACGGCCGCTGCCTGCGCGCGGGTGTCCTTATCGAAATAAGAATCGGAGGCCCAAAGCTGGGCGCGTTTCATAGCATCCATGGCTGTAATTCCTCCCCGTAAGTTCCGGTAAGGCTTATGATACACTGGTTGGAGGATTTTGTAAAGGGACGGGAGGCTGGCCGGGCGATGCGTGGGGGGAACGCTCTCTGCGGGCATTTGCCATATGCAAAAAGCGGCGCACGCCCCCAGGCGTGCGCCGCACAGACTGTCGAGAAACCCATGGGAGGCTTGGGGGCCGCAGACCCGCAACCTCAATCGTCGTTCTGGCCACTGCCGTGGCCAGCCCT
>URUF01000085.1 GCA_900550955.1 uncultured Eubacteriales bacterium
GCAGTGCCCCGCGCGCCGATAAAACCGAGGCCGGCAGGCGCAGGTGAACCCTGTTACGGCGGAAAAGATCGCCGCAGGCGAGCTTTTTCGACGGCCTGGGGCGCGCTGTTTCCCTTACTCCACCGTTACCCCGGTCAGACTTTTCCATGCCTTGCGGATGGCGTTTTGGTTCTGCACGCCGTAGTTGGGGTCGTTTTTCTTGCACTCGTCCATATCGCGCAGGAAATGCACGCAGTTTTGGCCGTTGAAGTTGTTATCCTTGATGGTTTGGCTGCCGTGGGCCACGTTGTGCGTGGAGGCCATGCTCCACCGGCCGTCCGGCAGCTTTATGTACACCACCTTGGGGCCCCAGTCCTCCTTGCCGCCAAAGGCCTTGAACATGGCCTCCGTATCGGCGGCGGTAAGGGGCTCCACATCGGCATGGTTGCCGCGGCTCATGATGCGCAGCGTCCAGCTGATGCCGGTAGCCGGGTCGTAGGCGGTAAGGAGCTGGCCGTTGGACAGGGCGGGCTTAACCTCGTTAAACCAGTGCAAAAGCTGAATGGTCGCGCCGTTTGGGCTGATTCCCGTGCCCAGGTTGCCCGAGGAGGCGGACGAGCCACCCGAGGGCGTGCTGCCGGAGGAGGACGCCTGGTAGCGCTTGGCGCTGCCGCTGTACAAAACCGTTTGGGTTTCCGTACCGGCCACGCCGTCGGCGGTAAGGCCGTTCAGGCTTTGAAAGGCGGTTACCGCCGCCACGGTGAGCGGGCCGTAGCTGCCGTCCGCGGTAACGTTGTAGCCAAGGTCGCCCAGCGCCTTTTGCAGGGTTCTTACCGCCGTGCCCGTATCGCCAGAGCGCAGCTTTTGGAAGGTTCCGCTTGCGCCCGTGCTGCCGGATGCGCCGCCGGACGCGCCCGCCGCGGGCGCGTTGCCGCCAAACAGCGCCGCGTAGGTGCTTTGGCCCACAAGGCCGTCGGCCTTGAGCCCGCACCTTTTTTGAAAGGCCGCGACCGCCGCTATGGAGCCGCTGCCGTACTTGCCGTCCAGCGCGCCGGTGTAGTAGCCCAGCTCCTTCAGGCGGGTTTGCACGGTGGTAACGTCGCTGCCGGTGTAGCCCCGGCGCAGCGTGCGCGTAAGCCCGCTTGCGCTGGACGCGCTCCCGCTTGCGCCGGCGCTTCCAAGCTCGTTATACAGCTTGGTAAGCGTTTGCGTGCCGGCTTTGCCGTCGGCCTCCAGGCCGCGCGCCTGCTGATAGGCCTTTACCGCGTTTTGGGTGCCGCGGCCAAACTTTCCGTCCGTGCCGGAGGGGTCAAAGCCCAGCGCCTCCAGCGCCTTTTGCAGGCTTAGCACCTCCGTTCCGCGCGAGCCGAATTCCAGCGTGCGGTAGGTTTGCGCGGCATATGCCTGCGGCATGAAAAGAAGCGTCGTAAGCAGGGCAAGCGCCAGGGTGCGCATGGTGAAAGCGCGCCAAAAAGCCTTCATATGCCAGTGTTCTCCCTTCCTTATTCCAAACGGTACTTTTTTAAGGGGATGTTTCGCCATCCGCAAGGCCAGTATAGCAAAGCGGGCTACAAAAGTAAATGATCTGTTGCGAAGTTGTTACGAAAAAGTCATATTTTCATTTCGCAATTTTGTATTTTTGAAGCAGATTTGATGCATGAAAATGGTAAACTAAATCGTTGAGGTGAGTGGATGGGCGCATACGAACGCGCCCATGCCAAAGGAGCGACCTTTGATGAGCAAACGATTGATGGGCCTTGCGCTGTGCCTGGCGCTTGTTTTCACGGCGGCCCTTGCCCTGGCGGAGGACTGCTTTACCATCGATGTGGATACGCTGGATATGGACAGCCTGAACCGCAACGATTATGTGGCCGCGCACCTAAGCGCCGGCGCGCAGGGCGTGCGCGTGGTCAAGCGCCTGAGCGATTCCAGCGAGCTGGCGGTATCCGTGCGGCTAACCCTTACGCAGATGGATTCCGGCACGCTGCTGTTTGACAAGGATTACGGCTTCCAGAGCGGCTCGTTCGACAGCGGGGTGATTTACCTGCCCTTTGTGAACGGCAGCACCGTGCCCTACCTGGTAACCCTGTACGCGGGCGATTATGTGTACGCCATGCCCTTTATGCACCTGCAACCCCGCCTTGCCTACAACGGGGCCTGCACCTACGGCGTGCGCCTGCGCGATTTGGGCCTGTCCGGGGATTGGATGATGGGCACCATGGTGGATTTGAACGCCCTGCGCTCGCAGGGCAGCATGGCGGTGGACATATGCGCCAGCAACAGCTACGTCATTGGCCAGGCGGTATTTTGCATGCAGGGCGAAAGCCTGTTGGTTACGGTATCCTGCCTGGGCCAGGCCAACGTGGAAATCCACAGCCAAACGCTCTACGTGGCCACCAACTGCGCCGGGCTGCCCGCACAGGGCTTTTCCACCTATGCCCCGGGCGATTTGATCAACGTAAGCGGGGCCGCAAGCGCGCTGGTGTGCCTGAATATGCAGGTGAGCTACGACCCCGCCGGGCTTTCCGCCTTCCAGTACAACGCCTCCTCCTCGCAGATTCAAAGCCAGCTGGCCCTGTGGGAACAAAACCGCAGCGGCCAAGGCAAGGCTGATGCGGCCGGTTCGCAGGCCGAGGATAGCGGCGGCTGGGCGGATAGCGGCGAATGGGTGGGCAGCTCCGGCTGGGAGGACAACAGCGGTTGGACGGACAATTCCGGCTGGACAGACAATTCCGGCTGGACGGATAACTCCGGCTGGACAGACAATTCTGGTTGGACGGACAACTCCGGCTGGTCGGATAACAGCGGCTGGACGGACAATTCCGGCTGGACAGAGAACCCCGGCTGGGATAACGGCGGCTGGGAGGACATACCCAACGGCTGACGGCGCGTTCATTCCCCCGCCCGGGCAAAACCGGGCGGGGAATTTTTTCGGAAAAAACGGCCTCAGGGGGTTGACAAGCAGGTGCATATTATGCATAATACATGCATAATCATTCAAGGAGGCATTTTTATGGCGCCCAAGGCCAAGAAAGATATCAAAAAGGTTGTGCTCGCGTATTCCGGCGGGCTGGATACCTCCATCATCATCCCGTGGCTGAAGGAGAACTACAACAACTGCGAGGTCATCGCCGTATCGGGCGACGTGGGGCAGGGCACGGAGCTGGACGGTCTGGAGGAAAAGGCCCTTAAAACCGGCGCGAGCAAGCTCTATATCGAGGATCTGAAGGAGCAGTTCATCACCGATTACATTTACCCCACCATGCAGGCGGGCGCGGTGTATGAGGGCGAGTACCTGCTGGGCACCAGCTTTGCGCGCCCCATCATCGCCAAGCGCATTGTGGAAATTGCCAAGGCCGAGGGCGCGGACGCCATTTGCCACGGCTGCACCGGCAAGGGCAACGATCAGGTACGCTTTGAGCTGACCATCAAGGCCTTTGCGCCGGAGCTTGCCATTATCGCCCCCTGGCGCGAATGGGATATCAAAAGCCGCGAGGAGGAGATCGACTACGCCGAGGCGCACAACATCCCCCTCAAAATCAACCGCGAAACCAACTACTCCAAGGATAAGAACCTTTGGCACCTGAGCCATGAGGGCCTTGACCTGGAGGATCCCGCCAACGAGCCGCAGTACAACAAGCCCGGCTTCCTGGAAATGGGCGTAAGCCCCGAGATGGCCCCCGACAAGCCCACCTACGTGACCCTAAGCTTTGAAAAGGGCGCGCCCGTGGCCGTAAACGGCCAAAAGCTTGCGCCCGTAGCCATGATGGAGCTGCTGAACAAGCTGGGCGGCGAAAACGGGGTAGGCCTGTGCGACCTGGTGGAGAACCGCCTTGTGGGCATGAAAAGCCGCGGCGTGTACGAAACCCCCGGCGGCGCCATCCTCTACCGCGCGCATCAGGTGCTGGAAACCATCTGCCTGGACCGCGATACCCAGCACTACAAGGAGCTGGTAGCCAACCGCTACGCGGAGCTGGTATACTTCGGCCAGTGGTTTACGCCCCTGCGCGAGGCGCTTGCCGCCTTTGTAGCCGAAACGCAAAAAACCGTTACCGGCGATGTAACCCTCAAGCTTTACAAGGGCAACGTCATCAACGCGGGCGTTACCTCCCCCTATTCGCTTTACAGCGAGGAAATCGCCACCTTTGGCGAGGATCACGTGTACAACCAGAAGGATTCCGCGGGCTTTATCAACCTGTTTGGCCTGCCCATCGCGGCGCGCGCAACGCTTTTGAAGGGCAAGCTGTAAGCGCAATGCAACCCCGGCGGCCGGCGGCCCTTTCCGCCCTTGCGGAAAACGGCCCCGGCCGCCTCTCTTTTTTGGAAAGGAGCGTTTTTTCCATGTCGGAAATCACCTTTATCACCGGCGGCGTTACCGCCGCGCAGGGCTTTTCCGCCACGGGCGAGCATGTGGGTATCCGCCGCAACCGCGCCCGGCGGGATTTGGCGCTTGTAGTCAGCGAGGTTCCCGCCTCGGCCGCGTGCATGTATACGCAAAACCAGCTCAAGGGCGCGCCCATCCTGGTTACGCGCGAGCATATGGAAAACGGCGTGGCCCAGGCGGTGGTTTGCAACAGCGGCAACGCCAACACCTGCGCCCCCGGCGGCGTGGAGCTGGCCCGGGACGTATGCAAGCTGGTGGAGCAGTACGTGGGCGTTCCCGCGCAGGATGTGATTGTGGCCTCCACCGGCGTGGTGGGGCAGCCCATGACGCTTGAGCCGTTCGCCTCCGGCATGGGCCGCCTGGCGGATTCGCTGGAGGCCACCCCCACCGGCGGCAGGCGCGCCGCCGAGGCCATTATGACCACCGATACCGTTGCCAAGGAGGCGGCGGTGCGCTTCCCCCTGGGCGGCAAGCAGTGCAAGCTGGGCGGCATGGCCAAGGGCAGCGGTATGATCGCCCCCAACATGGCCACCATGCTATGCTTCCTCACAACGGACGCGGCCATTTCCCCCGTGGCGCTCAAGCGGGCGCTTGCCACCGTTGTGGGCGACACCTTCAACATGCTAAGCGTGGATGGCGACGCCTCCACCAACGATATGGTAAGCATCCTTGCCAACGGCATGGCAGGCAACCCCGTGATTGAAACCTGCATGGGCGCGGAATACGAGGCCTTTGTTGCCGCGCTGTACCAGGTGGCGGCCAACCTATGCGCGCAGCTGGCGCGCGACGGCGAGGGCGCTACCAAGCTGATGGTGTGCGAGGTTTCCGGCGCGCGCACGGACGCCGCCGCCAAGGCCGTTGCCAAAACGGTTGTGAAAAGCACGCTGCTCAAGGCCGCCATCTTCGGCGCGGATGCGAACTGGGGCCGCGTGCTCAACGCCGTTGGCAACGCGGGCGTAGCCGTTGATATGGCCAAGGTGGACGTGAACTTCCGCTCCAAGCGGGGCATAATCGCCGTATGCCGCGGCGGCATGGGCGTGGCCTTCAGCGAGGAAAACGCCCGCGAAATCCTTTTGGATGATGAGATCACCATCCAAATCGCCCTCAACAGCGGCTCCGAAACCGCCAAGGCCTGGGGCTGCGACCTGAGCTATGAGTATGTAAAGATCAACGGCGATTACCGCACCTGATTCTGATTTGCACACCAAGGAGGCATATTTTCCCATGACCAAGCCTATGAAGCATCTTCTGGCCCTATCCGACCTGGATTCCCAGCAGATTTTGGACCTTCTCAACCTGGCCGGCCGCCTCAAGGACGAGCGCAGGCGCGGCGTGCCGCATCCCATCCTCAAGGGCAAAACCCTGGGCATGATTTTTCAAAAGGCCTCCACGCGCACGCGCGTGAGCTTTGAGGTGGGCATGAGCCAGCTGGGCGGCAGCGCGCTGTTTCTTTCCAGCCGGGATTTACAGATTGGCCGCGGCGAGCCCGTCAAGGACACCGCCCGCGTATTAAGCCGCTACCTGGACGGGATCATGATCCGCACGTTTGACCAGCGCGAGGTGGAGGAGCTGGCGCAGTACGGCTCCATTCCCGTGATCAACGGCCTTACGGACTATGCGCATCCCTGCCAGGTTTTGGCCGATTTAATGACCATCCGCGAATACAAGGACCGGCTTGCGGGCCTGAAGCTATGCTTCGTCGGCGACGGCAACAACATGGCCAACTCGCTCATCGCGGGCTGCGTTAAAATGGGCATGGCCGTGCGCATCGCCTGCCCCGCCGCCCATCAGCCGGACGCGGCCCTCATGGCCTGGGCCCGCGAAAACGGCGATTTTGACTGCCAGCCCGACGTGCTTGCCATGGTTTCCGGCGCGGATGTGGTCTACACCGACGTATGGGCCTCCATGGGCCAGGAGGCCGAGGCCGAGGCGCGCAGGCAGGCCTTCCGCGGCTATCAGGTGAACGCGCAGGCAATGGCCGCGGCCGCCGCAGACGCCATGGTTTTACACTGCCTGCCCGCGCACCGCGGCGAGGAAATCACCGAGGACGTTTTGGAGGCCCATGCCAACCAGATCTTCGACGAGGCTGAAAACCGTCTACACGCCCAAAAAGCCGTCCTAGCCACCCTCCTACGCTAGCCAGGGGCAGTGCCCCTGGACCCCGGACTGCGCCCC
>URUF01000086.1 GCA_900550955.1 uncultured Eubacteriales bacterium
CCCCGGCCCCATGCTCCCAAAGCACGTGCGCTACCAGACTGCGCTACACCCCGTCAATCAACCCGCACAAGCGACGTTGATTATTCTACTCATTTTGCCTCGTCTTGTCAACCCCTCCGGTAAAAAATTTTGAAAAAAGATAAGCCTTTCCTTTTTATAAGGTAAAAAGCCCGTTTTGTATCCGTTTCCAAATTCCCATTTTTGCATCGGCCGCTACGGCCCCGGGCTTGGCCCCAAGGCAGGGCGCGCGCCCGCGCCCGTGAAAGCACCCGCGGCCCGCGCAGCCCTTCCGGCGGAAAAAGTCCACCTTTGCATACATCCTACCATTTGGAAAATATGGCCTCTCACTTTTCCATAATATGCACAAAAAACACGTTGAAATTTGGAATCCTTTATGCTATACTTTTATCATTCCATCTCAGATCGCAACGTAAAACGAGCTGGATGACACATCGTGCCAAAAAACAAAATGAGGAGGAACCCCCAATGAAAAAGCTAATCGCTCTGGCTCTTGCGCTGGTCATGGCGCTGGGCATGGTAACCTTCGCGGTTGCCGAGGAACCCATCAAGGTTGGCATCTGCATCTACAAGTTTGATGACAACTTCATGACCCTCTACCGCACCGAGCTGGAAAAGTACCTCACCGAAAAGGGCTGCCAGGTTACCGTTGTTGACGGCAAGAACGACCAGGCTGAGCAGACCAACCAGGTCAACGCCTTCATCGCCGACGGCGTGGACGTGCTGATCGTGAACCTGGTGCAATCCACCGCTGCCGCCACCGTGATCGACCTGGCCCAGGCTGCGGATATCCCGGTTGTGTTCATCAACCGTGAGCCCACCGCCGAGGACCTGGCCATCTGGGACAAGGTATGCTACGTTGGCGCCGACGCTCGCCAGAGCGGCACCTTCCAGGGCGAAATCATTGCCGAAACCCCCAACAAGGGCGATATCAACGGCAATGGCAAGGTTGACTACGTAATGATCATCGGCGACCCCGAGAACGTGGACGCGCAGTACCGCACCGAGTTCTCCGTGAAGGCGCTGGTTGACGCCGGCCTGGAAGTAAACGAGCTGTTCGCGCAGCGCGGCGACTGGGATCAGGCGAAGGGCCAGGAGCTGGCCGCTACCGCGCTGGCTCAGTTCGGCGATGAAATCGACGTGATCTTCTGCAACAACGACGCCATGGCGCTGGGCGCTGTGCAGGCCATCCGCGACGCGGGCCGCGTTGTGGGCGAGAACATCTACCTGGTTGGCGTTGACGCCCTGGACGAGGCTGTGGAGCTGGTAAACGCCGGCGAAATGACCGGCACCGTGCTCAACGACCACATCGGCCAGAGCCATAAGGCTGCGGACGTGGCGCTGGAAGTTGCCAGCGGCGCGATCCCCGAGAAGAACTACACCGTTGACTACGTAAAGGTTGTCAAGGAGTAATTCTACCACAACAATCCCATTGCGGTGCGTGCGTGAAAACGCACGCACCCTTTCTTAACCATGGCAAGGAGGCCGGTTTATGAGTGAATACCGTCTGGAGATGCGCGACGTTGTCAAGACCTTCCCGGGGGTCAAGGCCTTGGACCATGCGCAGCTCAAGCTTCGCCCCGGCACCGTGCATGCGCTCATGGGTGAAAACGGCGCTGGCAAATCCACGCTGATGAAGTGCATGTTCGGCATCTACAAAATGAATGAGGGCGAAATCTATTACGAAGGCCAAAAGGTTACCATCTCTGACCCCCTGGCCGCGCTGAAGCTGGGCATTTCCATGGTGCACCAGGAATTGCAGCCCATCCCCGAGCGCAGCGTGGCGGAAAATATCTTTGTTGGCCGCTACCCCATGAAAAAGCTGCTGGGCTTCATCCCCGTGGTGGATCACCAGAAGATGTACCAGGAAACCGATCGCGTGCTCAAAGAGGTACGCATGAATTTTGATCCCAAGCAGAAGCTGGGCTCGCTTAGCGTATCGCAGATGCAATCCGTGGAAATCGCCAAAGCCGTATCGAACGATTGTAAGGTGCTGATCCTGGACGAGCCCACCTCCTCCCTTACCGCGCACGAGGTGGAAGCCCTGTTCCGCATCATTGAAGATTTGAAAGCAAAAGGCGTGTCCATCGTCTATATCAGCCATAAAATGGACGAGATCCTGCGCATCAGCGATGAGGTTACCATCATGCGCGATGGCAAATATATCGGCACCTGGGACGCAAAGGAGCTTACCACCGATAAGATCATCACCCAAATGGTTGGCCGCGAGCTTACCAACCTCTACCCCACCCGCGAAAACGTGCCCGGCGACGTGGTTTTCGAGGTGAAGGACTTTACCTCCATCCATCCCCGCAGCTTCCGCAACGTCAGCTTCCAGCTGCGCAAGGGCGAAATCCTGGGCGTGGGCGGCCTGGTGGGCGCGCAGCGCACGGAGCTGATGGAGGGCCTCTTTGGCATTCGCGCGCACAGCAAGGGCAGCATTTGGTATAAGGGCCAGGAAATGCGCATCACCCGCCCGCGCGACGCCATTACCAAGAGCATCGCCCTGCTTACGGAGGACCGCCGCGCCACCGGCATCCTGGGCGTTCTTTCCATCGCGGACAACGTTTCCATCGCCAGCCTGGATCACTACCTCATCGGCGGCATTATGCTTGACGACCGCAAGATTGAAAAGCTGGTGCAGGACAATGTGAAAAAGCTGTCCATCAAAACCCCTTCCTCCAAAACGCAGATTCAGTCGCTTTCCGGCGGCAACCAGCAAAAGGTGCTGATCTCCCGCTGGCTGGCAAACGATCCCGACATCCTCATCCTGGACGAGCCTACGCGCGGTATCGACGTGGGCGCCAAGTATGAGATTTACTGCATCATCGCCGAACTGGCCAAGCAGGGCAAGAGCATCATCATGATCTCCTCCGAAATGGGCGAGCTGATCGGCATGAGCGACCGCATCATGGTCATGTGCGACGGCCGCGTGACCGGCTTTATCGAGGGCAAGGACGCGACGCAGGAAAACATTATGGAGCTTGCCACCCAGTTTGAAACCGCGCAGGCTGACGTGGATGCGCTTAAGCGCGTGACCGCCTAATCCATCATTACGGGAGGAGCAGTGACTATGCAAACCGAGATTGAAACCAAACGCCGCTTTTCTGCCAAGGGCATCGGCAACCTGCTAAGGGATAATATCATCATCGTGGGCATTATCCTCATCGCCATCGCGGTGGGTATTGCGCGCCCCAACTTCATTTCCGAAGCCAACTTCCGCAACCTGCTGAGCAACACCGCCGTGCGCTTCATCATCGCCGTGGGCGTATCCGGCTGCTTGATCACCAAGGGCACCGACCTTTCCGCCGGCCGCGTTGCCGGCCTGGCCGCCTGCCTAAGCGCCATTCTTTTGCAGAAGGGCGATTATGCGCAGAAGTTCTACCCCAATCTGGGCGAGCTGCCCATCCTGGTGGTGCTTTTGATCGTTCTGGCCGTGTGCGCCATTATCGGCGCCATCAACGGCTCCATCATCGCCTTCTTCAAGGTGCCCCCCTTCATCGCCACGCTGGGCATGCAAACGCTGGTATACGGCATTTGTCTTGTATACACCGGCGCTATCCCGATTGGCGGCCTGCGCCGTGATTACACCAGCCTGGCCACCGGCTACATTGGCAACCGCATCTTCAGCCATGTGGCTATCATCGCCTTTGTGGTGGGCCTGCTGATGTGGTTCCTCTACAACAAAACCCGTCACGGCAAGTACATGTACGCCATCGGCGGCAACGAAAGCGCCGCCGAGGTCGCGGGCGTAAACTGCAACAAGACCAAGGTTTTGATCTACATGCTGGCCGGTATCCTCTATGGCCTGTGCGGCTTCCTGATGGCCTCCAAGAGCGGCGGCGCGTCCGTAAACACCGCCCAGGGCTACGAGCTGGAAGCCATCGCGGGCTGCACCATCGGCGGCGTTTCCGTAAACGGCGGCGTTGGTAAAATCAGCGGCATCCTCATCGGCGTGCTGGTGTTTGAGCTGCTCAAAATCGCCATGCAGTTCATGGGCATTGAAACCAGCTACACCTACATTGTGCAGGGCCTGGTTATCATCATCGCCGTTGCGCTTGACCTGCGCAAGTACCTCACCAAGAAGTAAGCTTCAAAAGGAGGCGGCCGTATGGCGGACGAGCAAACCGTTATCACCCGGGATGAGGGCAACGCGCCCAAGGGCCCTCAAAACGCCAAGGAGCGCGTTTACGAAAAGCTGCGCTTCATGCCCATCTGGCTGCTGGACGCCATACTGGTTCTATTGGGCGTTGCCGTGGCGGTTTGCCTGATTGTGGGCGCTATCAAGGGCAACCAATAGGCCCAACAGCTCCAAACAAAGCCGCCCGGCGGCTTCCCCCAAAGGGAGGCCGCCGGGCGTTAGTCTATTCAAAAGCCCTTTGCGGCTTGAAGGGGCGCCGCCCTTCGGCGGCATTATGCGGCATACGGCGGCGGGAACGCTCTACCCCTTCCCCCGGACGCGCCGCTGGAACGCGGGGCATGCATGCAAAAAAGGCGGGCCGCAAAACTACGGTCCGCCTATTTGCGTTTGGTTACGCCTGGCGATGGGCGGCGAAGCACTCGCTGCAATAGATGGGGCGGTCGCTCTTGGGGATGAAGGGAACGGTCGTGGGCGCCCCGCAGGCGGCACAGGTCGTTTCGAACATCTCACGGGGAGCGGAAGCGCGATTGGCCTTGCGGGCGGCACGGCACTCCTTGCAGCGGGTGGGTTCGTTTTGGAAGCCCTTCTCGGCGTAGAACTCCTGCTCACCGGCAGTAAACACGAACTCAGCGCCACAGTCGCGGCATACCAACGTCTTGTCTTCGTACATGGTAGGGGAACCTCCGATCAATGATTTGTGCATCCGGCTGACCTGGTCTTTGACCCCACACTCGCCGACGGGAGGGTTTGCTCATCGCTTTTGCGCCCTACGCGCCCTCTCTCGCCGCCTGGCGGCGGTCGGACTTACATCTAGAACGCGCCATGCTCACCGGGGCTTTGCCCGGCTTACGTGGACCGCTTCGCCCGCGTCTGGCATCGGCTTTCAACCACAGACCCGAATGCAACGCACACATTATATCCCCACCGATTGAAAAACACAAGCGCCATTTGTGTGTATAACCCTTATAAACGGCCAATTACGCTTCAATAAGTGTATACGTGGCCCCCTAGGCTTACGCCTCGTTTGCGTAAATACGGGGCGACAGGACGCCCACATCGGGCAGGTTGCGGTACAGCTCGTTATAATCCAGGCCGTAGCCCACCACAAACGCATCCGGGATTTCAAAGCAGGAGTAATCCACCGTAAGGGGCGCCACGCGGCGGGCGGGCTTATCCATCAGCGCGGCGATGCGCAGGCTGGCCGCGCCGCGCGAAATCAGGGATTTTTTAAGGAAGTTGAGCGTCATGCCGCTATCCACAATATCCTCTACAATAATCACGTCGCGTCCCAAAATGCTGCGGTCCAGGTCCTTCACAAGCTTCACCTCGCCGCTGGACTTGGTGCTGGCCCCGTAGCTGGAAACCGCCATGAATTCAATCTCCAGGGGCAGGTCAATCTGGCGGATGAGGTCGCAGAAGAATACGCTTGCGCCCTTGAGGATGCAAACCAGCACGGGCTTTTTGCCCGCATAATCCTGCGTGATGCGCGCGCCCAGGGCGCTGACCGCCTGCTGAAGCTGCTCATGGGTATAGAGGATGCTGTCCAGGTCCTTATAGAGGGTACGTTGGTTCTCCATGGATGGTTCACTCCTTTGTATGATCGGGGCTTACAGCACGCTTTGTACAACGCAAAGGCGCAGGGAGCCCTCAGGTACGTATGCCAGGCGCAGCCCTTCCGCGCTTACCAGGCCGGGAATCCATAAAACCTCGCTTCCCACGGCCAGCACAAAGCACAGCGGGCGCAAGAAAGGGTCTATCTTGCGGTCGCTCAGGCAGCGGCGCAGGGGCTTTGCGCCAGGCGCGCCAAAGGGGCGTATCCGGTCGCCCGGCCGGGGCGCGCGCAGCACGGGGAC
>URUF01000087.1 GCA_900550955.1 uncultured Eubacteriales bacterium
ACAGCTCGGAGGGCTGCGGCCCTCCGAACCTCCCATAGGTTTATCGACAGTCTGACGCCAGACGGCACGTTGCCGCCTGGCGTTTCTATGCGTTAAAGCCCTGCTTGCAGGGGCCCGCTTCTTCGTCAGAAAAGATCGCCGCAGGCGAGCTTTTTCGACGGCCTAAAGGGCGAAGCCCTTATTCGCCGTAGATGAATTCTTGCAGGGCGGCGAGCGTGGTGGCCATGCGCTTGTCGCTGATGTAGATCAGGCTTGCGCCGTCAAACTCGCGGTAGCCGTACTGCTTTTCCATGGGGATGGAGAACTGGCCCACAACGTCGCCGCCGGCGTTGAGGCTTTGCATGGCTTCGCCGGAAAGCACCGCCATGCCCAGGGAGAGCAGCTCGTCGGCGGTGAGGTTGGTCATGCCGTAGGGCAGCGCGGTTTCAATCAGGGTGAGGAATTTGGTGAGATCCATATCCGCCATAACCTTTTTGAGCAGCGTTTCCAGAAGGATGCGCTGGCGGCCGTTGCGGTTAAAATCGTTTTGGCCGGCAAGGTTGCGGATGCGGCCGTAGGTAACGGCCTCCATGCCGTCCAGGTGCTGCACGCCGTCCGTTTCCGCAAGGCGGTCGCGCTTAACGTTGTCCATGGGCTCCTTCACGTGCAGCTCGTAGTTGATGGCCTTGGCCTCCGCCTTGGTAAGCTCCATGTCCACGCCGCCCAGCGCCTCGATGATATCCGCCAGGCCATGGATGTTTACCACCACATAGCGTTCAATATTCATTTGGAAGTTGCGGTTGACGGTTTTCATGGCAAGCTCCGCGCCCTTGGCAAGGTCGCCGTCCTTGCTGCCAAATTTAAAGGCGGTGTTGATGCGCTTACGGCTTTTGTAGCCGGGCACCACCACGGCGGTATCGCGCGCGATGGAGGTAAGCTTGATGGACCCCGTATCCCGGTTGATAGAGCAGATGATCACGGCGTCCGAGCGGCCCGTTTCCAGCTCGACGGAGCGGTTATCCACGCCCAGCAGCAGGATGTTGACCACGTTATCGGGCAGATCCTTGTTGGGCTCCAGGTTGCTCAGGTCCACCTCGGCGTCCATGGTGGCGTCCTCCATGAGGCTGGCCATCTCGCTCATGAGGGCCTCTTCCTCGCTGGTGAGGTCGGCGGCGTTGTGCGCCATGGCGCTTTCGGTACCGGCGTTCTCATCCGCGCCGCTTTCCTCGGCCCAGGCCTGCCACTGCGCAAGCTCCTCCTCGGTAAGCTCGGCGGGCACAAAGTCCTCCAGGCCGGTATCCTCCGCCAGGGCGCAGGCCATAGGCAGCATCAGGCATAAGCACAGCGCCAGCAGCCGTTTGAGCGTATTTTTGAGCATATTGTTCATGATTCTTCCTCCTGTTATGCAAAAATGGTTCAGTCGATATGATACAGGAAGCTGGCGCGATAGCGCGCCGCCACATGCAGCGTTACGTCGCCCCCCACGCGCGCGCCCGCGCCGGTAAGCGCCGCGTGCGCCACGCGATAGGCCAGATCGGGGGTGTTGTTTTCGCCGCTGAGGTGACCAAGCAGCAAATGCCGCGTGCCGCTTTTAGCCAGCCTGACGGCGGCCTCGGCCCCGCTTGCGTTGCTCAAATGCCCCTTTTTGCCCAGGATGCGGGTTTTCAGCCGCTGCGGGTAATGCGGGTTTTGCTTGAGCAGCTCGGGATCGTGATTGCTTTCCAAAAGCACCAGATCCGCCCCGGTTACGGCGTTTTCCACCTCGGGGGCAAAATAGCCCAGGTCGGTCGCTATGGCCACGCTGGCCCTTCCTGTGAATATGCGGTAGCCCACCGGGTCGTTTGCGTCGTGCGGGATGGAAAACGGCGCGATTTCCAGATCGTTAAGGAAAAAGCTTTCGCCCGCGCGGATTACGATACGGCGGCTGGGCGAGATATCGCCCAGGGCGTCCTGCATGCCCGCCCAGGTGCCCTCCGTGGCGTAGATGGGCAGCCCCAGCTTGCGCGACAAAACCCCCGCGCCCTTTACGTGGTCGCTATGCTCATGGGTGATGAGCATGGCGCGGATGGCGCCCGCGTCCAGCCCCGCCGCGTCCAGCGCGTCCAGCACCTGCCTGCCGCTCATGCCGCAGTCAATGAGCACGGCGCCCCGGTTGGTGCCCAGGTACGCCGCATTGCCGCTGGAACCGCTGAACAGGGTTAAAAAGGTGGTCAAGGCCGCATGCTCCTTTGCTTTGGTAGGCGCGCCCTGTTTTTTGGGGGCGCGCATGCTATTGTAGCATTTTTCGTTCCCAAGCGGAAGGGGGCAGGGGCAGTTTTTCGTTTTTTGCGGGCTGGGCCCGCCGCGCGCGGGACGGCCTGACGCAAGCAACGGCGGCCCTTGAAAGGCCGCCGTTGCTTGCGTATGCGGTTTTTTCTGCCTTGCGCTTCTAGCGCCGGATGGGCACCCCCAGCAGCATATAGCGCCACACGCTGGAACGTATGCACCAATGGTGCCACTGGCCCGTGCGCCTTTGCTTATAGTCGGAAAAACGTTTTGCCATCGCCATTCCGGCCCCTTTCGTATCTGTTTCTACTGTAATAGACGCGCAAGGGGCTGCTTTGGTTGCGTTGTTTGGAAAAAAGATTTACGTGTTTTGCAAAAGGATGTCCGCCGCGCCGCTGAGCACCTGGGAGATGTTTTCGTGGACGGTCAGCCGGGCCATGCCGTCGTAGGGGGTTGCGTCGCGGTTGATCAGGGCGAGGGGAACGCCGGGACGGCGATAGCCGATCAGCCCCGCGGCGGGGTGCACCACCAGCGACGTGCCGCCAACGATAAGCAGCTCGCAGGTTTCCACGGCGTGAATGGCCCGGGCGAGCACGTCCTCGTCCAGTGGCTCGCCGTAGAGCACCACATCCGGCTTGATAAGCCTGCCGCAGGCGGGGCACCGGGGCACGGCGGGCTGGGCGAGCACCTCGTCCAGGCCGTAGCGTTTGCCGCATGAAAGGCAGGTGTTGCTATGCACCGTTCCGTGCAGCTCCAGCACGTTTTGGCTGCCCGCGCGCTGGTGCAGCCCGTCGATGTTTTGGGTGAGCACGCAGCTTAGCCTGCCCGCCTTTTCCAGCCTGCTCAGGGCCAGGTGCGCCGCGTTGGGCTTTGCGTTGGGGTAGAGCATCACGTTTCGGTAAAAATCCCAAAACGCGCCGGCGTGGCGCGTAAAATAGCCGATGGAGAGCATCTCCTCATAGCTGCGGCCCTGCGCGCCGCGGTACAGCCCGTGCGCGCTGCGAAAATCGGGGATGCCGCTTTCCGTGCTTACGCCCGCTCCGCCAAAAAACACCGTGCGCCCGCTTTGGGCCATCATTTCCGCCAGCCGCTTTGCCGCCTCGCCCATTTTTGCCACCTCCAGCCGTTGCAATATGCCCTACCTTTCGACGCCGGCGGGCGCGACTCCTGTTTTTTGTCAGTTTTTCAGAGGCTTTGCCCCAAAGGGTCGAGGCGGCATAAAACCCCTTCGCGCATCCCATACTCCAAGTACAAGCCTATGTACGGAGGGGTGCAATATGGCGATGAACAAGGTGGAAATTTGCGGCGTGGATACCTCCACGCTGCCCGTGCTTACAAACGAGCGCATGCGCGAGCTGTTCCCGCTGGTGCATGGCGGCGACCTAAACGCCCGCGAGGAGTTTATCCGCGGCAATTTGCGCCTGGTGCTAAGCGTGATACAGCGCTTTGGCAACCGGGGAGAGAATGTGGACGACCTGTTCCAGGTGGGCTGCATAGGCCTGATCAAGGCGCTGGACAACTTTGACGTGACCCAGAACGTGCGCTTTTCCACGTATGCGGTGCCCATGATTATTGGCGAGATACGCCGCTACCTGCGCGACAACAACGCCATACGCGTAAGCCGCAGCCTGCGCGACACGGCCTATAAGGCGCTCAAGGCGCGCGACGCGCTGGCCGAGCGCCTGGGCCGCGAGCCGAATGTGACCGAGCTGGCAAACGAGCTGGGGCTGCCCCGCGAGGACGTGGTATTCGCCCTGGAGGCCATTCAGGACCCGGTGAGCTTGTTTGAACCCGTATACAACGACGGCGGCGACGCGCTCTACATTATGGACCAGATTACCGATGAAAAACGGCCGGACAACGGCTGGCTGGATGTGATAGGCGTGCGCGAGGCCATGAGCCGCTTGAGCGAGCGCGAGCGGCACATCCTCACCCTGCGCTTTTTTCAGGGGCGCACGCAAATGGAGGTGGCCGGGGAGATTGGCATCTCGCAGGCGCAGGTGAGCCGCCTGGAAAAAAACGCGCTCAACCATATGAAAAAACACGTGGGGCGGTAACGCGGCAAACCTGTGCGGAGGCAAAGCGCGGGGCGAAGGGTGCTTGGGGCAGGGCCCCAAGCACCCGCGCCGAAGCCGCCCCCAAGCGGGCGGCTTTTTTGACCGCCTCAAAACATTTGACCTTTTCCCCGCGCATGTGCTATGCTAAACCCAACGATTGATACTATTGGAGGGTTTGTTACGGCACGTTTCTTTGGACGCAGGGACGCGGATATGACCCAGGGCACCATATGGCGGCAGCTGGTGGGCTTTGCCATCCCCATGGCGGTGGGGCTTTTGTTCCAGCAGCTGTATAACACGGTGGATACCATTGTGGTGGGCCAGTTTGTGGGCAAGGAGGCGCTGGCGGCGGTAGGCAGCACGTCCAGCATCATCAATATGCTGGTGGGGCTGAGCGCGGGCTTATCCACCGGCGCCAGCGTGGTGATTTCGCAATGCTACGGCGCGCGCGACCATCAGGCCCTGCACGACGCGGTGCACACCACGCTTAGCGCCACGTTTATCATGTCTGTGGCGGGCATGCTGCTGGGCGCGGTGATTGTTGAACCGATGCTGAACATGATGGCCACGCCCCCGGATGTGATGGGCGAGGCGCGGACGTATTTGAGCATTTACTTTATGGGGCTGGGCGGGCTGTTTATTTACAACATGGGCTCGGGCATCCTGAGGGCAGTGGGCGATTCGCGCAGGCCGCTGTATTTTTTGTGTTTCTCGGCCGTTTTGAACACGGCGTTTGACCTGCTGTTTGTGGTGGCGTTTGGCCTGGGCGTGGAGGGCGTGGCCTACGCCACCATTTTGGCGCAGTTTTTGAGCGCCTTGCTGGTTTTGTACGTGCTTACGCACGACCATGCGCCCTATGGCATCCGCTGGCGCGATATCCGGCTGAGCCGGCCCATGCTCAGGCGCATCCTGTCCATAGGCCTGCCGTCCGGCGTACAGCAGGCCATTACGTCGTTTTCCAACGTGTTTGTGCAAAGCTACGTCAACTTTTTCGGCTCGGCCTGCATGGCGGGCTGGTCCAGCTACAACAAGCTGGATGTGTTCATCCTGATACCCATGCAGTCCATCGCGCTGGCCTCCACCACCTTTGTGGGGCAGAACTTTGGCGCTAAGAAGCTGGAACGCGCCAGAAAGGGCGTAAAGCAGGCGTTAATCATGGCGCTGGCGGTTACGGCTGTGCTGAGCGTGACGGTGATTTGCGCGTCGCGGATTTTGATACGGCTGTTTACCTCCGACGAGGAGGTAATCGCCTACGGCGTGCGCTTTATTGGCGTGATATCGCCGTTTTATATGGCCTGCTGCTTTAACCAGATTTTCGCGGGCGCGCTGCGCGGCATTGGCAACGCCAAAATTCCCATGTTCATAATGCTGTTTTCCTTTGTGCTGTTCCGCCAGATCTACCTGTTTGTGGCCAAGCAGCTTGGCAACTCGCTTTTGGCGATCTCCCTGGCCTATCCTATGGGCTGGGTGATGTGCAGCATTCTGGTAACGGTGTTTTACCGCCGCTCCCTGCTGTGCCGCAGGCCTGCGCAGGCCCGGGCATAGGCCGTCGAAAAAGCTCGCCTGCGGCGATCTTTTCCGCCGAGAATTGCGCCGTTCGCCTACTCGCTGCGCCTCGGTTTTATCGGCGCACGAAGCACTGC
>URUF01000088.1 GCA_900550955.1 uncultured Eubacteriales bacterium
CAGAAAGAGTAGGCGCGGGTGTGGGGGCGCGCAGCCCCCACCCAGTTCCGCGGAAAGGCTTCTGCAAAAAAGCAAATAAAAAAGCCCCCGCGGGCGGCCCAGCCCGCAAACTACTTATGATACCTCTCCCCGGCATTGATCTTAGCCGCGCGAAAAAGCTGCTCCAGCAGCATCACCCGCGCCAGCTGGTGAGGGAAGGTCATGCGGCTCATGCTCATGCGCTCGTCCGCGCGGCACAGCACCGCCTTATCCAGCCCCAGCGAGCCGCCGATCACAAAATCCACGCGGCTTTTGCCCTGGGTGAACAGGCTTTGCAAACGGTCCGCCAATTCGGGGCTGGCGTACTGCCTGCCCTCTATGCACAGGGCGATCACATAATCCTGCGGACCGATGCGCTGCAAAATGCGCTCGCCCTCGCGGCGCATCACGGCCTCGTTGGCCCTGTCGGAGGGCTGGGCGGGTTCGGGCTCGTCGGGCAGCTCGGTTACGGTAACGGGCATCAGGCGCTTTAAGCGCTTTAGGTATTCCTCCGCCGCGCCGGCATAGAAGCGCTCGCGCAGCTTGCCCACGCAAATCACATTTACGGGCATTGCGGATCCTCCTCAAGCGTAAAGAGGGTCGCGTCGATGCGCACATCGCGGAACAGGCGGCCAAAGTACGCCGCGTCGCCCGCGGGCAGGTACAGGGTCGCCAGCCCGTCCTGGCGGGTAACGGCTTCTACGGTATGCACGTTGCCGCGCGCGTCGGTAAGGCGCGCGCCCGGCGCAAGGGCCGCCGCGCCCTCCTCCGCCAGGCAAAACAGCGCCGCCCCGCGCGGGCCCAGATCCATCACCTCGTCCAAAAGCCGAAGCTTCATATACGCGCCTCCCGCATTACTGGTTTTGCTCACGCAGGCCGTACAGCCCGCTCTGGGTAAAGCCCGCCGTTAGATAGGGGCGTGTGCGCATCAGCGCGCGGAAGGCGGCCAGCCCTTCCTCCGACGCGGTGTAGGGCACCACGGCCCCGGTTTTGAGCGCGTTTTCGCGCGCGTCGTAGCGCATCAGGGTGGTGCCATGGGCGCGCACGTGGCTATCCAACAGCTCCTGCGCCACCTCCAGGAGCTGCTCGTTGGTTTGGGTTTCGCCGCGCGCGCCCGCGATAGCGGCTTCCTCCTGCGCCTGGCGCACATCCGCCGCAGCGGAAACGGGCTTGCCGTTCACGGTTTCAGTTATCCCGGCCCCCGGGGCGCTTTCCCCGGCCTCCAGCAGGCCGCTGGCGTCAAACAGCACCTGCGCGCCGGTGAGCGCCGGGGCGATATCCACGCTTGTGGAGCCGTAGCTTACGCGGGCGGACACGCGCATCAGCTTTTCGCCAAGCTGCGCCGCCCCGGCGGCGGAAGATTCCTCCCCGGTAAGCGCCGCGGCCGAGGTGACCGGCTCCAGGTCGATCTGGAAGCGGGTATTGCCGCTTTTGGGCACGTCGTGCTGGTTCATGAGCTTGTCAAGCTTGGGGTTATCGCGCAGGTCGTCCAGGTCCATCAGCACCATCACGCCGTCCAGGCCAAAGGCGAGGAAATCCACATGCTGCCGCTTAAGTTTTGAAAGCATGGAATAGCTGACGGTGAGCCTGCGGCCGCGCACGATGCGGTTGCCGTCCAAATCGGTAGCGTAGCCGCCGTCGGCGTTGAGCTCGGCCTCGGCGTTCAAAATCAGCAGGGCGCTGTCATAGCCGCCGCGCAGGCGCAGGCTGGGCGTGAACGGGCGCTCCCGCTTATCGGCCAAATCGGTCACGGGCGAGCCGTAATAGGTATCGTCCAGGCGCAAAAGCTCCATGGTGCGCAGCTGGGCGCGCAGCGTTTGCCCGTTGGCAAGCGCTACCTCGTCATACACGGGATCGATGCGCGCAAGCGGGTCGTAGGGCAGGTAGTGGTGGATGTTCCAGTCGATGAAGAAGGCGGGGCTTTCCGGGTCGATCACCAGCTCGTAATACTCAGGCGCGGAAAGGCCATAGGTATAATAGGGGTAGTTGCCGTAGGTTTCGCCCTTTTTGCGCACCAGCTCGCCGGTAACCTGGTCGTCGCCCAGCATGGCGCTTTCGTCGTAGGTGTAGAAGTAAAAGTCCGGGTCGGGCTGGCCCTTTTGCTTCATGTTCAGCTCCGGGAATATCATAACCTTGATGCGATCGATGGTCATGCGCACATCGTAATTGCCGGGCAGATAGGCGGGGTTCCCGGCGGGCACCGTAACGCGGGCAATATAGTCGCCCACATTCACGGGCGCGCCCTCCAGCAGGCTGCCGTTGCGGAAATAGCTTACGTCCGCGTCCTTGGGGTAGAGCTTGGCGCTTAGCTTGAACGCCTTTTGGTTATACGTGCGCCGCTGCGGGGGAATGTCCAGGGGCACGCGCTCGTCCTTTACGGTAAAGCACAGCTTGTCGCCGAAGGCGAAGGCGTCGGCGGTATCGCCGGTGAGCTGCGCGCCCGCCTGCGCGCAGGCAAACGCGCGGAAGGTGACGACGTCGCCGGGCTTTACGCCGGGGATGAGGCACTCGCCGCCCTGCATGTAGGCCATGCCCGCCGTGGGGGCCCAGGTATCCGGCAGCTCCTCCTCCTGATTGGATACGATGTACATAACGCCCAGGGAGTTGCCCGTATCGGTATCAAAGGTGACGGCCCCGTAGGCGCGCGCCTTTACATTGGTAATTTTGGGCAGAGCGTCCGGCGCGGCGCTGCCGCCGTTGAGCACGGCGGCGTAGGTGTTCGCGTCCGAAAGCACCACTACGTCCACGCCGCTTAGCGCCTGCTTGCGCCACAGCGTTACCCTGCCGCCGCGCCCCGTAAAGGTGGTAAAGGGGCTCTCCTGCCCAAGCTTTAAAACGACCTGGCGGGAGGCCATGGGCGCGTTGTTTTCATCCGTGACGGCAATCACGGTGGGGCGCAGCTTGCTGCCGGGCAGCGCGCCGCCGCTTGCCAGGTTCAGGCAGGTTTTGTCCTCCACGGTTACGGACGCGCCGTCCGAACCGGCTATGGCGGATGCGTCCACCGCGCCCGAGCCGCCGATGGATAGCGCCGCGCCCTTGCCCAAACGCACCGTGCCAAGGGCGTTTGAGCCCGCAACCGCAATGCGCACCGTGGCGTTTGCGCCAATTTCCAGCGGGCCAAGGGCCGTTGCGCCGTCCAAAAGCAGCGTTACGCTTGCGCCATCGGCAATGGCGATACCCTTTTCGCCGCCGCCCACGCTGGTGAGGCGGTAATTGCCGCTGCCAAGGGCCACGTCGTCCATGCCGACGACCACGGTTTCGCCCACGGTATCGGCCACGGCGGCGATGGCGAGCACGCCGTTTTGCGCCGCGCCCTGGTAGCTGTAGCCGGGCTGGGGCGCGGGCAGGGGCACATAGGCAATTCCGGGCGCAGAGGTTTCATAGGCAGCGGGCAGGCTGCTTTCGCCGTAGGCGGCCGTTGTGCCGGCGGTCATGCTTCCGGCGGAAAGGGTTACCTTTTGCCAGCCGTCAAGCGCGCCCTGGGCAATGCTGCCCGCGCAAACGGTGAGCGCGCCCTGGGCCGAAAGCTTTGCGGAAAGGGCGTTTACATATACCGTGCCCGTACCCGAAAGGGCGAACGGGCCCTGGCCGCCCATGGCGGCGATATGGTTTTCACCCGACAGATGCATGTCCACCGGGCAGCCGGCGGCGATTGTGGGCGCGGAGGAGGCCGTGCCCGCCCCGCGAAGCGTGAGCGTTACGCCCGCCGCGTCCACGGTGATGGCGCGGCCCTGCCTGGAAGCGTCCGAATGCGTAAGGCGGTAGCTTTTGCCCGGCGCGGCGGCGAAGGGTTCGTCCAGGCTCAGGTCGATCTCTCCATCGGTTTCGGGCTCCTCCTTGATGGAAAAAACTTGTAGCGTATCGCCCTCCATGCGGCCCCAATAGCCGCCTTTGCCCGTATAGGGCGGCAGCCACAGGGTTACGCCGCCGCTTGCGTCGGGAGCGATATCGCAGTAATATTTGCCGTCCAGGCAGGCCTTTTGCGCGCCCGGCGCGGAAAAAGCCACCGGCATGCGCCCGTTGCCGCTTTTAACGCCTGTGGGCAGCGTTACGCTGCCGCCCAGCACCAGCACATCGTCGCAGTTAAAGTTGCCGGTTACCTTCAGGTTGCCCGCGCCGTCAATCATAAGGGACGCGCCCGAAGCCGCCACCGTGTGGATGCTGCTTTGCCCGCTGAAGCCAAGCGAGGCGGCCGTGCCGCCTGGCAGCCTGAGCGTGAGCAGCTGCGCGCCGTTAAACCACAGCGATACCGCAAGGCCCGCGCGCACATACAGCTGCGCGTTCTCCCCGCCGCCGGTGAGCACATAGCTGCCGCTGCGGTACAGGAGGTTTGTGCCGTTTACCAGCGAAATGGCCGTGGGCTCGCTGGCGGCGTAGGCCATGATACCGCCCTGCGCGTCCGCCTCCTGAAGCATCCATTGGCCCAGCGGGCACAGGGCCACCACGTCCCCCGCGTCGTTGACGCCGATATGGGCGCAATCCGGCGTGGGGCATTGGGAGGGCAGGGTGCAGTTTTCGTTCCTGTGGTCGCACAGGCTTTCATCCCAAGCCGGCTCTACGCTGGGCTGGGGCGTTTGCGTTTCCTGCGCGGGCTCCGTAGCCGCCGGGGGTTCGCTGCCCTGCGGCGTTACGCTGGGGGAGGCGCTTGCTTCCGGGGAAGCGCTTGCCGTTGGCGAGGCGCTTACAGCCGGGCTTTCGCTTGCTTCCGGGGAAGCGCTTGCCGTTGGCGAGGCGCTTACAGCTGGGCTTTCGCTTGCTTCCGGGGAATTGCTTGCCGTTGGCAAGGCGCTTGCAGCCGGGCTTTCGGTTGCGGCCGGGGAGGCGCTTACCGCTGGCGGGGCGCTTTCTTCCGGCGCCTGGGTGGAATCCGGCGCGGGCGTTGGCGTTTCCTCATTCTCCACAATCCCCTCCGGGGGAAGGGGCGTTGGGGTAGGCAGCGCGGAAACCATTTCCTCCTGGGCCAGGCCGGGGCCGGCGCACAGGCATAGGCACAAGCAAATACAAAGGCTGCGCATAAGCGGCTTTTTCCAAAAACGCATGCTGAACCTCCTTGAGTCCCTTACAGGCAAAAACAATCCGATTCCAAGACAATGATAGAACGTTTGAAAGGCCCCGAATCTTGCGTAAAACTTGGAAAAAGACGCGGCGGGACAAATCAAGCGGCAACAGTATAGCACATTTTGCGGGCTGCGTCGAATATGCATGCCAAAAGCCCCGCCTGCGCATACTGAAAGCATCAAAACAAGGGAGGTGAACGGAATGTCCTTTCCTAACAGAAACCAGGCCATCCACTGCGATGTGGTGAGCTGCCAGCACCATGCCAAGGACGGCATGTGCGAGCTGGACAGCATCAAGGTGGCGCCCCGCTGCGATTGCCACACCGGCACTTGCGACGAAAGCGAATGCGCCAGCTATCACGCCAAGGGCTAACAAGGGCTTTCCTTAGGGACCGCGGCACGCGCTGCGGCAAAGCGGATATGCCCGGCGGCAAAGGGGCCGCCGGGCTTTGCGATCTCCCAAAGAAAAACGAAACGCCAGACGACACTTTGCCGCCTGGCGTCAGGCCGTCGAAAAAGCTCGCCTGCGGCGATCTTTTCCGCCGAGAGTTGCGCCG
>URUF01000089.1 GCA_900550955.1 uncultured Eubacteriales bacterium
CAGTGGCCAGAACGACGATTGAGGTTGCGGGTCTGCGGCCCTCCAAACCTCCCATAGGTTTATCGACAGTCTGAAACGCCAGACGGCCCTTTTGCCGTCTGGCGTTTTTGCATTCCCGCTGTCCTCCCGCCCAAGCACGGGCGCGCGGAGGCCTTCTCAGGTGAGGATTTTGCGGAAGTCCTGGCCCGGGCCCTCCTCGGGGTAAACCAGGAAGCTGCGCACGTTCAGGCTGACCTGCTTGCCGCTGGTTACGCCCAGGCTTTCAAAGGGATCGGCGATGACGCGCAGCTCCTTGCCTGCGCCCAGATCGATGCGGCAGTCGTTCACATCGCCCAGGTAGAAATGGCTTTTGACCGTGCCGTTAAGCACGCCCTCGCCCTCCGCGGCAAACTTTACGTGCTCGGGGCGCACGCCCACGATTACGCGGCCCTTTTCGGAGCCCTCGTAGGGCAGGCGCTGGCCGCAGCCGTCCAGCTCGATGCAATCGGCCTTTACCTCGCCCGAGAGGAACTCGATCTTACCTACAAAATCGGCCACGAAGGGATTGACCGGGGTATTGTAGATATCGCTGGGCGCGCCAATTTGCTGAATCACGCCGCGGTTGATAACCACGATGCGGTCGCTCATGGCCATGGCCTCGGTTTGGTCGTGCGTTACGTAAACGACGGTGATGCCGCACTCCTTTTGGATTTCCTTGATTTCAAAGCGCATGCTCTCGCGCAGCTTCGCATCCAGGTTGGAAAGCGGCTCGTCCAGCAGCAGCAGGGCGGGCTCGGCCACCAGGGCGCGCGCCAGGGCCACGCGCTGCTGCTGGCCGCCGGAAAGCTGGCTGGGGATGCGCTCCGCATATTGCGAAAGGTGCACCATCTTCAGCACCCGGTCCACCTTTTCCTTGATGACGGCCTTAGGCGCTTTTTTGATGGTGAGGGGATAGGCCACGTTATCCGCCACGGTCATATGCGGCCATACGGCGTAGCTTTGGAACACCATGCCGATATCGCGCTTTTCCGGCGGAAGGAATACCTTCTCGCTGGAAACCACCTTCTCGTCAAATTTTACGCTGCCCTTGGTGGGCTTTTCAAATCCCGCGATGATGCGCAGCATCGTGGTTTTGCCGCAGCCGGAGGGGCCCAGCAGGGTAATGAACTCGCCGTTTTCAAACACGGCGTCAAAATCGTCCAGAACAACGGTATTTCCAAAGGCCTTTGTTACATGCTCAATGATTACGCTTGCCATATCAATCTCTCTCCTTACGCAATCCCCATCAGATGGAGAACTCGCCCTTTGTGAGGCGGTTAAGCACAAAGTTCAGCGCCACAACGATCAACAGGATGCCAAACGCCATCGCGCAAGCCTGCGGCTGGCTGGTGAAGGTCCAGTATTCGTACAGCTGGAAGCCGATGGTCTTGGTGGTGTTGGAATACAATAGCGTCGTCATGGACAGCTCGTAGAACGAGGGGATAAAAATCAGGAACCAGCCCGCCGCAATGGAGGGGAAGATCAGCGGCCCGGTGATCTTGAACATGGTGCGCGTCCAGGTGGCGCCGGAAATCTGCGAGCATTCCTCCAGCGATACGTGGATTTGCGACATGGCGGATACCACGGTGCGCATGCCCATCATCAGGTATTTGATCAGGTAGGCCACAATCATGATGTAGGCGGTGTTGTAGATGTTCACGCCAAAATCGCCTTTCATGGTCATAATCAGGCCCAGGGCGATAACCACCGAGGGGGTGCCGCTGCCAAGGGTGATCATAAAGTCCGGCAGCTTGCGGCCGCGAATGCGCGTGCGCTGCAAAAGGTAGCTCATTACGCAGGCGATGATGATGCCAACCGTGGCGGTTACCGCGCCGTAGATAAGGCTGTTTTTCAGGCAGGCCAGCGTTTCGCTGCGGGAGAAGATGAGCGTCCATTGCCCAAAGGTAAAGTTGCCGGGGTCGGTAAGGCTTTTGCCAACGTCCACCTTGAAGGAGGTGGTTAGGATGGTGGCGAAGGGCACCAGGATAACGATTACGGCAAACAGGCTTACCAGCACCGTGAGCGGGATGCGCCACTTGCGCAGGTCCACAATGTTGGGGCGCGTGGATTTGCCCGATACGGTGATGTACTGGCGCTTGGCCATTACAAAGTCCGAAATGTACAAAACCAGAATGGCGATGATCATCAGGAACACGGCCATGCCCGTGGCGTCGTTAAGGCCCTGGGTGCCCAGGCCGTAGTATTCGATGATGCGGGTGGTTACGGTGTGCACCTTGCCCGGCGCGCCAATGATGGAGGGGATGCCGTAGCAGCTGGCCGCGCACACAAATACCAGCAGCGCGCCCGCGATAAGCGAGGGGGTCATCATGGGCAGGGTAACGGTGAACAGCGTTTTCAGCGGCGAAGCGCCGGAGATGCGGCTGGCCTCCTCCAGGGTGGGGTCCATCTTCTCCATGGCGCGGGAGATGGTGATGAAGGCATAGGGATAATAGAAGGTGGTGAGCACCCAAATGAGGCCGCCCAGGGAATAGATGTTGATGGGACCGGTCGCGTCCGCGGCCATGCCAAAGAGGGTGCGCAGGAACACGTTGATATCGCCCACGTTGGGGTTAAGCAGCCTGAGCCAGGCCATGGCCCCCACATAGGGCGGCACCATGTAGGTGAGCACGAATAGGCTGCGGAAGAACTTTTTGCCATACAGGTTGGTGCGGCCCACCAGCCACGCCAGCGGGAAGGCCAGCACGGTGCCCAGCACCATGGTTGCCGCCGCGGCGATAAGCGTGTTTTTCAGCGCGCTCCAGTTCATGGGGTAGCTGTAAAGGCGCGTGAAGGTTTCCAGCGTAAAGTTGCCGTTGGGGAAGAAGGCCTTGGCCACCAGGTACACAAGCGGCAGCATCTGGAACAGGAGCATAAAGTCGATAATCAAAAGGATAACCAGCCACTTGATATCAAAATGCCAGCTGTGATCCGCGCCGATAAGGAAGGCCAGCAGCACGATATCCAGCGCCAGCAGCACGCCCAGCATAATGACCGTGCGGCTGTGGCTGACCACAAACTGAGAAACCCACGAAACGCTGCCGCTGACGGCCGCCTTGTACGCGTCCAGGCGGGCGGGAGCCTTGCGGACGGCCTTTTTGGTGTTGTTGGCCAGCTCGGTAGGGATGGACACGGAGGATTCGTCCGCGCTGATCAGGAACAGCTGCAACAGCATCTGCTCGCGCTGCGCGCCTTCCAGGCCTTCCACGGCGGACGCCGCCGTTTCGTTGAGCTGGGCGGCTTCATTGGTAAGCGCCGCAAGCAGGCTTTGGCGCATGGCCGCCCGCTCGGCCGCGTCCAGGGCGGCCAGCTGCTTTTTAAGCTTGCTGGATACCTTGGGGCCATCCACCGCAAAAGCCGCGTCAAACAGCTTGAGCGTGGAGGCGGCCTGATCGCTTTGCGGCAGGGAGGCCCTAAAGGCGTCCAGCTCCTGGCGGGCGGCGGCCTCGTCGCCGCGGATATCCGCCCAGTAGGCCAAAAGCATTTCATCCAGCTTGGCGCTTACGGCCGCCCGCTCCTGTGCCTCAAGGGATTGCAGCGCCGGCGCCAAATCGTTTTGATAGTGTTTGTCCAGCTCGCCCTTCAGTTGGTATACATAGCTGAAACCGGCCTCCGCGTCATAGCCGGACGCATTGAAGGCGCTGATGCCCCGCACGCCTGCGAAGATCATCAAAAGCCCTAAGGCGAACAGCACCGCCAGAACGGTTTTGACGAACACCGGCCCCAGATCCCGCTGCCCATTCAGCTGTGGCTGCGGCTGCGCCAAGTTTTTCATCTGCCTCAAACTCCTTTATAGGCACAAAAGAAACGTGCCCAGCGTTCACGCCGGCCGCATAAGCGGCCCTTTATAAGAAGGGGCGCCGTGCGCGCCATTGCGCACGGCGCCCGTTTTTTGGGGGATTAGAGAAAGGGGGCTGCCGCATCCTTACAAATACGGCAACCCCGCGCAAGGTGCTTTTGCTTACTTTTCGGGAATGGTTACGTTCTCCTGGAACTGGGTGCGGATTTCCTCACGCTGGGTGTAGCAGCGTACCCAGTCGACGCCCATATCGGTTTCAATCAGGCCGTCGGTATCGATGGAGTCATAGGGGACTTCCTTCATGCCGGCGGCGACGCTGTGCATGTAGCCCTCCAGCATGTACTTCTGGCCGGCCTCGCTAAGCAGCCAATCGGTAATGGCCTGGCAGGCCTCGATGTTCATGTTGGCGCTACGGTCCTCGGCGACGGTCATAACGGTGGAGGGGATGAGAATGTTGCCGTCGGTGGGGTAGATGCAGGCCAGCTGAGAGCCCTCTTCCTTGCGAACCTTCAGCACGGATTCTTCCAGAATCATAACTTCCTTGCACTCGCCGGTTTGCAGCTTGGCAAGGGCGGTGGAGCCGGACTCGATCATCACGCCGTTGTTGCCCAGGGCCTTGAAGTACTCGTAGCCGTATTTATCGCTCAGGGAAGCCACGGCCGCCATGGTGGTGCCGGAGGTGAGCGGGTTGCCCATGGAGATCATGCCCTTGACGGACTCGTCGTTGGCGAAATCATAGAAGCTCTGGGGCAGCTCGTCGGCGCTGTACTTTTCGGGGTTGTAGGCCAGCACCATGTTGCACACGCGCACGGGGAACCAGTAGCCGTCCTCGTCATACTCAAAGCGCAGCTTGCTGCCGTCGGCCTCCATGGGCTCCAGCCAGCCGCCCTCTTTCAGCTCCAGGGAGTAGGCGGGCTCGGCCACAAGCATCATGTCGCAGCCCAGGGTGCCGGTTTCCATCTCGCCGGCCAGCTTGGTTTGCAGGGAGCCGGTGCCGCCGTAGAAGAAGAAGGATTCGCCGTTGCCGGGCTCAAGGTTGGGGAACTCGGCCTTGAGGGCCTCGTCCATCATATCGATAACAAACTGGTACATGGACGTGTAGATCATCACCTTGCCGGATACATCCTCGTTGACGGCAAGCGCGCTGCCCGCGCCCATAAGCATAACAAGGGCCAGTAAAGTCGCCAGGATTTTCTTCATAGATAGGTGCCTCCTTGCTTTGGGTTTATTCTCATCGCCGGATCGCCTGCCGGCGGATGGCTCATTGTGATAATTTTGTCAGAAACGGTTCCTCTTTTTCCAGAACATCATAACATAAGTTCCCAGGAAAGTAAAGATAAAACCGAAAAAAAGCATAGGCTATTTTGCGCGCATGGGGAGGCGTACAAAATAGGCTATGCGCCGAAGTGGCCGCATAGCCCCAGACTGTCAAGAAACCCCATGGGAGGCTTGGAGGGCCGCAGACCCGCAACCTCAATCGTCGTTCTG
>URUF01000090.1 GCA_900550955.1 uncultured Eubacteriales bacterium
TAGGAACGGCAAAATTTTTTACACTTCTACTACTTCTTTATCACACATCAGCAAACGTTGAGGGCATGAAGTTCTACGAGGTGCAGAAGTACTTTACCGAGGTTAACTACCAGTTCCATCCCGACCCGTTCTATGTAAACGCCCAGTGGTGGAACAGCCTGCCCGCCGAGTTCCAGACCATCCTGACCGAGTGCGCCTCCGCCATGGGCGAGTACAACGACCAGCTGATCGACCAGAACAGCGACGCGGCCAAGCAGGTTATCATCGACAGCGGCGCGGAAGTGTACGTGCCCACCGCTGAGGAACTCCAGGCCTTCCAGGACGCTTGCCAGGTTGTATACCAGCAGGCCGTTTCCGAGGGCATCTGCACCCAGGAAGAGCTTGACGAGATGCTCGCCATCGTAGCCAGCGTTAAGTAAGCGCTTTTGAGAATCCATCGGGCCAGGGCCGGCCGCCCTGGCCCGCCTTAGTACGTTTGGAAAGGCTGCCGGGAGCGGCCTTCCCAAACAAACCGTTTGTGCCCAGCGGCTGGCAAAGCCAGCCGATACGATGGCTGTTCGCAGGGGCCGCGGCCTCTGCGAGCTTCCCCCTTGAGGACTCTTCACAGGCTGGGCGGGCCAGGGCTTCCGCCCTGGCCCGCCTGCTTGCTTCCATCCATTCCGCAGGAAAGGGGTATCCTGAATGAACAAGTCGCAAAAGGTCGGCAATGTGATTTCCAAAATCTACATGGGCATCGGCACTGCGGCCATGGGGCTTTTGGCCTTTTTGGTCATCTTTACCGTTATTATGCGCTACTGCTTTTCCCTGAGCTGGAAATCCGTTTCCGAATTCAACGTGGTGCTGTTCGCCTTTACCACCTTTTGGGCCATGGGCCTAAACGTGCTCAAGGACGAGCATGTGAGCATCAACATCCTCTATGATAAAATCAAGCCCTCCGTAAAGCGCTGGGTTTGCGTGCTCAACAACGTGATCATGCTGGCTGTGGATTGCCTGTTTGTAAAGTATTCCTACGAATACGCCCTCAAAATGGGCAAGCAGATTAGCCAGGGCATGGAAATTCCCATGATTTACATGTACGGCATCATGCCGCTGTGCGGCGCCATCTGCGCGGTATGCATCATCATCAAAACCATCCAGGCCATCAAGGCTCCCGTTTCCGCGTTTGAGCCAAAGGATGTGCCCACGACTAAGTAAAGGAAGGGAGGAACCGCTATGGCAATCGTATTCCTGCTTCTGGGCCTTATCGTTTTCGCGGCCATCGGCGTGCCGCTCGCCTTTGCAATCGGCGCTTCTTGCATCAGTTACCTGGCGATTGACACCCCCATGTTCCTAAGCATGATGCCTCAGCGCATCTGGAACGGCGTATACAGCGAGCTGATGATCGCCATGCCGCTGTTCATGCTGGCTGGCGAGCTTATGAACACCGGCGGCATCACCAAGCGCATCATCGACTTCTGCATGGAGCTGCTCAGGCCCATTCACGGCGGCCTGGGCGAGGTGAACATCGTGGCCTCCATGATCTTTGGCGGCATTTCCGGCTCCTCCGTGGCCGATACCTCCGCCCTGGGCAGCATCCTCATTCCCGCCATGGAGGAAAAGGGCTATCCCCCGGCGGCCTCCGCGGGCATCACCGTCGCCTCCTCCACTATGGGCATGATTATTCCGCCTTCCACGCCCATGGTGGTATATGCCATGGTATCCGGCGCTTCCATCGGCGCGCTGTTTATGGCGGGCGCTGTGCCGGGCATCCTCATCGGCCTTACGCAGCTTATCCTGGTGTTCTGGATCAGCCATAAGCGCGGCTGGCATCCGCAGCACGTGCCCTTTAGCGCCAAGCGCTTCTGGAAGGCCATGTTCTCCGGCATTCCGGCGCTGCTGATGCCCCTGTTCATCATCGTGTGCGTATCCGGCGGCGTTTGCACGGCCTCCGAAAGCGCGGGCGTTGCGGTGCTGTACAGCATTCTGGTGGGCTTCTTCCTGTACCGCGAGCTGAAATGGGCGGATGTTTGGACGGCGCTGAAAAAGACGCTCATCTCCTCCTCCAGCGTAATGATCATCATTGGCTTCACCAGCATCTTTACCTGGATTTTGACCATCCAGAAGGTGCCGGATATCGTGGCCAACTTCTTCCTGAGCATGAACATGCCCTCCTGGGGCATCGCCCTCATGTTTGACGTGCTGATCCTGATTTTGGGCACGTTCATCGACGTAAGCCCCGCCATCCTGCTGCTTACGCCCATCATGCTGCCAGTCATGAACTTTTACGGCTTCAGCGCCCTACAATTTGGCGCTATGATGATCACCGGCCTCGCCATCGGCCTGGTAACCCCGCCGGTGGGCATGTGCCTGAACGCCTGCAACAAAATTAACCGCATGCCCATTATCGATATCTTCAAGGGCGCGCTGCCGTATGTAACCTGCAACGTAATCGTGCTGGTCGCCATCAGCCTGTGGCCTACGCTTACGACCTGGCTGCCCTCTATCCTTGGCTATTAAGAAGGGAGGCGCTTTGCTCATGAACCTGAAAGAAACCATGAAAAAGCGGCCTGTGTTCGGCATGGCCTGCTTCACCGGCGTTACCTGCGTGATTGAAAACATCGCCATGTCCGGGCTGGACTTCATCTACCTGGACTTGGAGCATACCAACTACATGCTGGACGAGGCCTTTGAAAAGCAGATCATGGCGGCCAAGCTGCATGATATCGCCGTGCTTGTGCGCATGGCCGACGATAACGAGGTCGCCATCCGCAAGGTGCTGGAATGGGGCGCGGACGGCGTGGTGATACCCCACTGCAAAACGCCCGAAATGGCCCGCAAATGCGTGGAGGCCGCCAAGTTCAGCCCCATGGGCCGCCGCGGCGGCGAAACCAACGTGCGCGCCGCAGGCTTTGGCTACCACAACTTTGACTGGAACCGCTACATGGCCGAGCAGAACGCCAACACGCTGGTAATCCCCATGGACGAGGATTACGAGTTTACCGACAACCTGGATGAAATCCTGAATGTGGAAGGCGTGGACGCGGTCAACTTTGGGCCTATCGACTACGCGGTGTCCAAGAACCTCAAGGTGGGCTATGCCATGGGCGAGGAAGTGCACGACGCCTTCAAGGCGCTGGTGAAAAAGGCCCGCGAAAAGGGCGTTGGCGTTTTGGGCCCGGTTGTGCCGCCCACCAAAGAAAACCTTGAAAACGCCATCGCGGACGGCTATAATATGATCATCGTGGGCAACGATATGTGGCATTTCCAAAACGCCCTCAAGGCCATGATGAAGGATCACGTGGGGCCGTTGCAGGCGTAACCGCGCGCACAGCATCCACGCAGCCGCTTTTCCCGCGATTGCAGGAAAAGCGGCTTTCAAAATCAGTCAGGGAGGAAAAAGCGGTTATGGACATTCGATATTCCTGTAATCAGCGCGACTTTAAGCGTTACACCACCGAGGAAACCCGCCGGGAGTTCCTTATTGAAAACCTGTTTGTGCCCGACGAGGTAACCGCCGTGTACAGCCATGTGGACCGCATGGTCACCCTGGGCGTGATGCCCGTGCACGAAAAGGTGCCGCTGGACAAGGGCATTGACATCTGGAAGAACTTTGGCACGCATTTCTTTTTGGAGCGCCGCGAGCTGGGCCTGTTCAACGTGGGCGGGCAGGGCCGCGTAACGGTGGACGGCACGGCGTACGATCTGGGCTACAAGGACTGCCTCTACATCACCATGGGCGCGAAGGACGTTTGCTTTGAAAGCGGCAGCGCCTCCGCTCCCGCCAAGTTCTACATCGTGTCCGCCCCAGCGCACACGGCGTATGAAACCCGCCTGATCAAAATTGCGGACGCGGCCAAAAAGCCCCTGGGTTCGCTGGAAACCAGCAACAAGCGCGTGATCAACCAGTTCATCCATCCCGACGTGCTGAAGACCTGCCAGCTTTCCATGGGCATGACGGTGCTTGAGCCCGGCAGCGTATGGAACACCATGCCCGCCCACACCCACGAGCGCCGCATGGAGGTTTACTTCTATTTTGAGGTGCCCCAGGACAACGTCGTTTTCCATATGATGGGCCAGGGCCAGGAAACCCGCCACATCGTAATGCAAAACGAGCAGGCCGTTATCAGCCCCAGCTGGTCCATCCACGCGGGCGCGGGCACCAGCAACTACACCTTCATCTGGGCCATGGGCGGCGAGAACCAGGCCTTTGATGATATGGACGTGATTCCTACCACGCAGCTTCGCTAAGGAGGTACTTACCCATGGATATGAAGAATTTCAGCCTGGAAGGAAAAATTGCCTGGATCACCGGCGCATCCTACGGCATCGGCTTTGCCATTGCCGAGGCCTACGCCGCCGCGGGCGCAACCATCGTATTTAACGATATCAATCAGGAGCTGGTGAACAAGGGCCTGGCCGCTTACGCCGAAAAAGGCATCTCCGCCCACGGCTATGTGTGCGACGTGACCGACGAAAGCGCCGTAAACGCGCTTGTGGCCAAGGTGGAACAGGAAGTGGGCGTGATTGATATCCTGGTCAACAACGCCGGTATCATCAAGCGCATTCCCATGTGCGAAATGAGCGCCGCCGACTTCCGCAAGGTGATTGACGTGGATTTGAACGCGCCCTTCATTTGCTCCAAGGCGGTAATCCCCTCCATGATCCAAAAGGGCCACGGCAAGATTATTAACATCTGCTCCATGATGAGCGAGCTGGGCCGCGAAACCGTGAGCGCCTATGCGGCGGCCAAGGGCGGCCTGAAGATGCTCACCCGCAACATCTGCTCCGAGTATGGCGAGCACAACATCCAGTGCAACGGCATTGGCCCCGGCTACATTGAAACGCCGCAGACCGCGCCGCTGCGCGAGCGCCAGCCCGACGGCAGCCGCCATCCCTTCGACCAGTTCATCATCTCCAAAACCCCCGCCGCCCGCTGGGGCAAAACCGAGGATCTGCAAGGCCCGGCCGTGTTCCTGGCAAGCGACGCCTCCAACTTTGTAAACGGCCACGTTCTCTACGTGGACGGCGGCATTTTGGCCTATATTGGCAAGCAGCCGTAAGGAATTTCATAATCTTATGCCAGGGGCCGGCAGCATTATGCTGCCGGCCCCTGGCCGTCGAAAAAGCTCGCCTGCGGCGATCTTTTCCGCCGAAACAGGGTTCACCT
>URUF01000091.1 GCA_900550955.1 uncultured Eubacteriales bacterium
CGAACGGCGCAATCCTCGGCGGAAAAGATCGCCGCAGGCGAGCTTTTTCGACGGCTTGAGCGCCCCGCAGCCGGAAGCGTGCTTCCGTTGCGGGGCGCGGGGCATATGCGTTTTTCCTTACCTTACCCGGATGGCATAGGTCATATCCGCCTGGCCATCCGTCACGGGGGCCAGCCACAATTCAGCGGGCATGTCCTCTATGTAGGGGTAGATGAACTCGGCCCATTTGTTTCCATATCCGTTGTCGCCATATACGCCGGGGAACAGCTCGCGGCCCTGGCCGTCCACCAGGCTCAAGCTAAGCAGGTAGTCGCCAAACACGTGCCCGCCGTCGTAGGGGAAGAGGAGCCTTCCCTCCTCGTCGCAGTAGCCCTCGCCGTTTTCGGCGATGAAGGCCGCCATCGCGTCCGGGTTTACCTCAAGCCCCAGCGTAATGTAGGTAAGCAGCGGGGAGAAGGCAACCTCCGTCACCTTGGCGGTTACCTCTGGGGTGACGGTTTCCACATTGGGGTGTTCCGTGATAACCTGGCCCTGAATGGCGTCCACATTCATTGTGAAGGTGACCACGCCATCCTCGGGCAGCTTGAGTGCGCCGTTCTCATCGTACTTTTCAGGATGGTTCTGGAAGGAGAAGTCCTGCAAAGCCTGCTTTCTGCCAATGGGCAGGGATATCTCCACCTCGCCGTTCAGGAACAGCCCTACGTTGTCCAGCCGCCAGGATTCGTAAACCTCCATCTCGCCCGGGGCGGACGTGGCGTTGTACGACGTGGTGGAGTTGTTTGGCATATCAATGGCGCTGCCGTTAAACCACAAATGGTCAATCCACCAGCCCACGCCGTGCGCGTCCAGCCTTTCAAAGGCTTCCTCGGGCACGTTGTCTATGCCTCCCTCCCCGCCAAGCTCGCCCAGCGGCACGTCCACATCCAGCATGCGGTAGGAATACAGCAGGTAGAGGGTGCGGCCGTCGTAGCCGCCCTCCTTCACGGTAATTTCCACATTGTTCACGGTTTCCTGATGCAGGTTGGACTTCATCACCTGGCCGGCGTTCTTGGGCGCGCCGGAGCTGAAGAAGGGCCATATCAGGTCAAAGACCTGCCAGTGGTACGCGGCCACGGCCGCCGTTGCCACAAGCAGCGCGATCAGGGCCGCCAGCACAAGCGTGCGGCGGGTCAGGCGCAGGGCGCGCGCGGGCCGCTCGCCACGGGCCTGTTCCATGCGCTCCTGGGCCACAATGCCGTCCAGGGTTTGGGTCATGGCGCGGTGAAACGCCTCGGGCAACTCCTGGGTATGCGCGGCGAAAAGCGCTTGCAATTTCTGCTCGTTCATTCCTGTCCCTCCCATTCCTCCTGGAGTAGAATGCTCAGTTTTTCGCGCGCGGTTTTCATGCGCGATTTCACCGTGCCCGTTGGCAGGTTTAGCACGTCCGCCATATCGGCCACGGAATAGCCCTCCATATAATGAAGAACCAGAACCACCCGCAGCTCGGGCTTGAGCATGTCGATGGCCTCCCTAAGCGGCAAGGGGGAAGATGGGGGCTCTACGGCCGCTGCTTCGTCCTCCAGGGGCACGAAGCGCACTTTCTGCCTCCTGCGAAGCAGGTCCTTGCAGGTATTGACCAAAATTTTCATCAGCCATTGCCTGAACCTGTCCTCGTTGCGCAGCGATCCCCTCTTTTGCCAGGCGCGGGTCAACGCCTCCTGCACCGCGTCGGCGCAGTCCTCGTTATTTTGCAGCATGGAATAGCTTACATGGTACATAAGCCGCTCATGCCGCATGGCCTCGCGCTGGAATGTTACAGCATCCACACGATCTCTCCTTTCGCGGGGAAGGGCGGCGGCCGCCGGCCCCTTCCACGGTTGTTTTGCGCAAAACGGTTCCCCACGGGGGTTCCGCCTATTATGACGGGCAAAGCGCAAATAAGGTTGGCCCAAGGCAAAATTTCCTTTCCCTTTATTCCCGAGGGCTGCGCAAAAGGAATTTATACGTGGAACTGCACCGCCACCGCCCTGCCGATGATGGAAACGTTGCGCGTTTCCCCGCCAAAGCCTATGCGGATGGGCGCATAGCGCGGGTTTTCGGCGCGCAGCTCCACGCGGTAGCGGATGTTGCCCTCCTCGTCCAGGTCGCGCAGCTTGTACACGCGCTTAAGCGTCATTTCATCGTCCAGGGCCACGGCGGCGATCTGCCCGTCCTCCACATCCGGCTGCAAGCGAATGAACACGATATCCCCATTGTGGATGCGCGCGCCGGTCATGCTATCGCCCCGGCAGTACATGGCGCAGTCGCACGCCACGTCGCCCTCCACCTCCACCTGCTCGCAGCCGTCGCCGGGGGCGAAGATGGGCTCGCCGCAGGCGATGGCCCCAATCACCGGCACGCGGCGGCGCGCCTGAATGGGCATAAGCCCGGCATGCGGCAGGGAAACGCCCCTTCCAGACGCGGGCTCCTCCGTCCAGCCCATCAGGTATTCCTCCGTGGTGGAAAGCGCCCGCGCGATTTGGGCCAGGTCGTCAATGGAGGGGCTGCGCTTGCCGTGCTCCCACTCCGAAATGGAGGATTTGCCAATATCCAGCCTGCGCCCCAGCTCCTCCTGCGTCATATGCAAAAAAGTTCTGCGTTTGCGAATTCTATCGCCCAGCATGCCAATCACCTCAGGGCTTATTATAGGGGTTTAGGCACTTTTGTCAAGAAAAAGTTCTGAATTTCAGAATTATTGGGATTGACATTCCAAGATAACGGAACTATAATCTGGTTGTTCTGAAATATAGAACTTTTAAAAAAGGGGGAACAAAGCGATGCAAGCTGTACCGATGTATCAACGGATCCGCGCCTATATCGAGGGGCGCGGCCTTGAGCGAACGCAGGTGGCGGCGGGCGCGGGCGTAACGGAAACCGAGCTTGCGCTGATGCTGCAGGGCAAGCGGCGCATCACCACCGCGGACTATGAACGCCTGTGCCGGGCCATGCGGGTGCGGCCGGACGCGTTTTACAGGAACGAATGATAAAGGAGGAGCCCATGACACAGGAACGTTTGACGCAGGAAGGCATGACCCTGAAGGACGAGCTGCGCGAGGTGCGCCACGCCCACCTGCGGGCCGAGGCGCTGTGCGCCCGGGCGGAGCGCTACCGGGAAATGGCCATGCGCGCCACGGGCCGCGCGGACGCCGTGCGCACAAGCGGCACCAGCCGGCACAGCAAGGTGGAAACCTATGTATTGGAACTGATTGAGGTGCACGAGGAGCTGCAAAAGGAAATCGCCCGGCTGCGCGCGAAGGCGAGCCGGGCGGAAAAGCTGATTGCAACCCTGGAGGACGACCGCTACCGCACGGTGCTGCAATTGCGCTACCTGTGCGGGTACGACTGGCAGGACATTGCCGATAGGCTGCACTTTAGCCTGCGCTGGGTGCACAAGCTGCACGGCGAGGCGCTGCGGCTGCTGGCCCAGGGCTATACGCCGCCTAGCGCATAAGATCCCAAAGCGCCTGGGGCAGCGGGCTTTCGCGCTCCACCCATTCCCCCGTGACGGGATGGCGCACGCCCAGGCGCGCGCTGTGCAGCGCAAAGCGGCCCGGCAGGGCGGCAAGCTCGCCGCCATAAAGGAAATCGCCCGCCACGGGGCAGCCCAGATAGGCCATGTGCACGCGTATCTGATGGGTGCGCCCCGTGTCCAGGCGCAGGCGCACCAGCGCGCGGCCGTTTGCGCGCGCTTCCACGCGGTAACGGGTGCGCGCGGGCTTTCCATCCGGCCTAACGACGCGGCGCACGGTGGCCCCGTCCTCCTTGGCGATGGGCAGGTCGATCACGCCCTCGTCCCGGGGCGGCGCGCCCTCCACCACGGCCAGGTATTCGCGCACAAAATCCGGCCCGTGCAAAAGCTGCTGCAACAGGTGCTGGGCATGCGCGTTTTTGGCCGCCAGCATCAGGCCGCTGGTGCCCTTGTCCAGCCGGTTTACCGGGCGGTACACAAACTGCGCCGGGCAGCCCGCCCAGGCGTACAGCGCATTTTCCAGCGTAGGGCCGCTCTGGCGGCTGGAGCAGGCCGTGGGCAGGGGCGCAGGCTTATCCACCATCCAGAACCAATCGTCCTCAAAGGGGATGGAAAGGGGCGCCGCCCAGGGCTGGGGCAGCGTGTTTTCCTTATCAGGCACAGCCAGGGCGAGCGCGTCGCCCGCGTGCACGCGCGCGTCCGCCAGCACGGGCAAGCCGTTTAAGCGCATGCTGCCGTGAAACTTGGCGCGCTTGAACTGCCCGCCGCTCATGCCAAGGCCGTGCATGGCGGCCTGGCGCACCGTGCGGCCCTCCAGCTCCGCGGGAACCACAAGGCGGTACTCGGGCATGGGCGGTCCTCCTTTCTAAAACGGAACGCAATGAAGCATACCGCGAGTATAGCACGCGCGGCGGGGTTTTGCCATGTCTTCAGCGAAATTGTGAAAAATCCCCTTCTAACCCTTGCCAACAAAAGCCGCTTGTGGTATACTGCAAGCCGATTACGCACCCCTGTAGACCGGGCGATTGTGCCGCGCCTGCGCGCGGTGGCCGCCCCGGGCCAACGCAGGGGGTGGAAAAAACAAGGAGGGTAAACCCAAATGGCAGTTATCTCTATGAAACAGCTCCTGGAAGCGGGCGTGCACTTCGGTCACCAGACCCGCCGCTGGAACCCCAAAATGGCCCAGTACATCTTTACCGAGCGCAACGGCATCTACATCATCGACCTGCAAAAGACCGTCCGCAAGGCCGACGAAGCCTACAATTTCGTGCGCGACCTGGCCATGGAGGGCAAAAGCATCCTGTTTGTAGGCACCAAAAAGCAGGCGCAGGAGTCCATCGCCTCCGAGGCGCAGCGCTGCAACATGTTCTATGTGAACAACCGCTGGCTGGGCGGCATGCTCACCAACTTCCGCACCATCCGCACCCGCGTGGAGCGCCTGAACCAGATTGACAAGATGGAGCAGCAGGGCCAGTTTGACGTGCTGCCCAAGAAGGAAGTTATCAAGCTGCAGCACGAGCGTGAAAAGCTCGAGGCCAACCTGGGCGGCATCCGCGAAATGAAGAAGCTGCCCGGCG
>URUF01000092.1 GCA_900550955.1 uncultured Eubacteriales bacterium
TACACGCCGCCGGTTTCGGAACAAAAGTTGGAGGGCTGCGGCCCTCCAAGCCTCCCATGGGGTTTATAGACGGGCTGAAGATTTGTTCACAAACCTTCTTTGAGAAATGCGATAGGCATTTATCCGGTGCTGTGGTACAATGGGCCAAAGGGGGCGCGCGCATGAAATCCAGCCGGTTATTTCAGATTTTGTATCATCTTATAAGCCAGGGGCAGGCCACCGCGCCGGAGCTTGCCAAGCGCCTGGAGGTATCGCAGCGCACCATTTACCGGGATATCGACGCCCTGTGCCAGGCGGGCATGCCCATTGTAACCGAGCAGGGCAAGGGCGGCGGCATCCGCCTGATGGACGGCTTTGTGCTCAATAAGGCGCTCATGAGCCCGCAGGAGCAGGAGCAGCTGCTATTGGCCGTCAAAAGCATGGCCGCCGTCACGCGGGAAGATAGCGAAGCGCTGCTCAAAAAGCTGAACGCCTTGTTTTTAAAGCCGCAGGAGGATTGGCTTGCCGTAGACCTAAGCCCCTGGGGCTCCGCCTCCCAGCAGGACCGGCGCTTTGAAACCATCAAGGCGGCCATTTTGGAAAAGCGCATTCTGCACTTCCGCTATACGGGCGCGGACGGCGCAAGCCGCCGCTGCGTAAAGCCCGCCCGGCTGTGCTACAAGGCCTCTGCCTGGTATATGCAGGGCTTTTGCCTCAAGCGGGGCGACTGGCGCACCTTTAAGCTTTCCCGCATGAGCGCGCTTTCGCTCACGCAGGAGCATTTTGCCCCGCTGCCGCCGCCTCCGCCCATCGCCTTGCAGGACGGCTCGCGTTGGCCGGAGGTTCGCCTGCGCTTTTCGCCCCAAGCCGCCTTTCGCGTCTACGACGAATTTGACCCCGAGAGTATCCTCCAGGATGTGGATGGCGGGCTGATCGTTACCACGCGCATGCCGTTGGCGGACGGCTGGCTATACGGCTATCTGCTCAGCTTTGGCGGTGCCGCGCAGGTGCTCGCGCCCGACGGGGTACGCCTCGCGCTGGCCCGGTATGCCCGCCAGGTATACCGCCGCTATGAAAAAGATTTATCCGCCTTGGAAAACCTGCCGCAAGATGTCATGTTTGGCATGGTATCCTGTTATCATCCCCCGCGGGGAAATGATATTCAACAGGAGGATATATGTATGGAACAAAAATTTTGCCAAAGCTGCGGCATGCCCCTTGGGGATGTGGAAGGCCAGTACGGCACGGAAAAGGACGGCGCTGAAAACCGCGACTACTGCGCCTATTGCTACAAGGACGGCGCTTTCACCCGCGATTGCTCCATGGAGGAAATGATTGATTTTTGCGTGCCCTTCATGGTGCAATCCACCCCCGATATGACCGAGGAAAAGGCCCGCGACATGATGCGCCAGTTCTTCCCCATGCTCAAGCGCTGGGCAAAGCGGTAAAGGCGGCCGTTGCCCCAATGGCTCAAAACGGGTTGCCATAGAACGAAAGGTCATTGCAAAAAAGGGGCAATCGCCATGAAAAAAGTCAAGATAACCGTTTTGCGCAAAGAGTTTTATCCCGATTTTGCCCAGAGGTATTTAACGGATGGACGGGAGGTAGGCCCCTGCCCGCTGCTGGCAGTTGGGGACGTTTTTCTTTACGAGGGAAGCGCCAAAATGCCGGACGGGTTTTGTCCCTGGGCCTGGATTGACATTTACCGCAGCGTCAGCGCCATGTCGTCAGGCTCCACCTGCAAGCCCTGGAACCTAAACGACGGCCAAACAATCGTATGCTGCACGGATGGAATCCGCCCCGTTGTGTTCAATGTGGAGGCGATCGGCGAGGACGACGCCTCGATTGAGTAGCCCGTTTGCAAATCGGGCCGCGGCGCGCGTTGGGAGCATGAAAAGGCGCCTGCGCATCCGGGAAACGGACGCGCAGGCGCTTTCTTCATTCTTTTTCCGCAACCGGCACAATCATGCGCGAATAGTGTATCGCATCGCCATGCTCGTTTACAAAGCTAAGCAGCTGCACGGTAAACAGGTCGTCCGCAGCGCGCAGGCCCCGCTCCCGCAGGTAACCGGCCAGGATATCCAGTAGCGCGCAAACGTCAAACTGCCCGTTCTCCAGGCAAAACAGGCAGCCCGCCGCCCGGCTCGCATCCACGCGGCGGAAGCCCTCCGGCGCAACGCCCAGCGCCCGCGCGTCGCTCTCGTGAAGCAGCACGCCCTTGCTCAGCCGGTATGCCTCGCCCAAAAGCGCCTCCTTTTTCACAAGCGTTGTGTAGGCCGTCAGCGGCAGCTGGCGAAACAGCCGCTTCAGCGCGGGCTCGCATGGCAGGCGCTCCCACATGGCCTCTATGGAAGGGTATTCCAGTATATAAAACGTACCCAAGGTTAGCATTTGCGGCTTGAGCAGCCCGCCGGGCGCTTCCCGCAGGGTTTGCCAGGCGGCCTCCATATGCGTAAGCACCCTTTCCTTGCAGGCGATTTCCCGCCGCGCCTGCGCCACCTTCTGCGCATACAGGGCTTCCAGCGCGTCCTGGCCGATGCAGGAATACACCGTTTGGATCTCGTCCAGCGTAAATCCCTGGTTTTTCAGCCGCTTTACGTTTGCAACGCGCTGGATATCCGTCTTTTCAAAAACGCGGTACCCGCCCTCGCCTTCCCTTTGGGGCCGCAAAAGGCCCTTTTTTTCATAAAACCGCAGCGCCTCATCGCTCAAATCAAACGCTTTGGAAAGCGTGCCAATGGAAATTTTCATTTATCCATTCCCCGAATCTTCCAATTTTTCCGCTTGACTGTCAAGCCGCTTGACAGTTTATAATCAAAGTGTATAAAAAAGCGAGGCAAAATGCAAGTCCTTTTCATAAAAAGCAACGCCTGGAAACGGTGGTCAGGGAAATGCTTTCGCGTCAAGGCGCGTATCGCATAAAACAACAAGGAGGAAAAAACATGAAAAAGCTGCTCTCTATGCTGCTGACGGTAGCGCTGCTGGCCGCCATCGCGCTGCCCGCGTGCGCCGAATGGGTGCGTCCCGTGCAAACCGTTGAAACCTGGGACGAAGAGGCCGATTTCGTCATCGTAGGCTTCGGCCTGGCAGGCGCCGCCGCGGCCGTCGAGGCGCACGACATCGACCCCGACGCAAAGCTGGTCGTCCTTGAAAAAATGCCTGAAACGCTTGCCGGCGGCAACTCCATCGCGTCCGGCCAAACGTTCATCGTGCCTTCCGAGACGGGCGCAACGGAATTTAGAAAGTACCTGGAGGCCTGCAACAAGCCCAATCCCATTCCCGACGAATACCTGGACTGGCTTGTAAACGGCTTTGCCACCCAGCTTCCCTGGATTGAGAGCGTGGCCGACAGCGCCGGTTACGAGGCAGGCTATGTGGGCGGCGGCGAGCTGAAATGGGGCAGCCTGGTTGTGGAGTTTGATACCTTCCCCGGCTCCGTGTTTGAGGGCACCAGCGCCCATCTGCGCAAAAAGAACTCCGGCGCGTTTGAAAACGGCGGTGTATGGCGCTGCTTTGCCCAAGCCGCGAAGGCGCGCAATATCGAGGTGCGCTACGAGAACCCCGCCATCTCGCTGGTGCAGGATCCCATCACCCGCGAGGTAAGCGGCGTGGTAGCCCTAAACGCGCAGGGCGAGGAATACGCCATCAAAAGCGCCAAGGGCGTGCTGCTGGCCTGCGGCGGCTATGAAAACAACCTGGAAATGCAGCGCGATTTCCACGGCATGGACGAGGTGTATACCGCCGGTACCCCAGGCAACACCGGCGACGGCATCAAGATGCTCATGGAAGCGGGCGCGAAGATTTGGCATATGAAGAACCAGACCCAGTCCGGCGGCTTCTGGCTGGGCATCAAGGTGCCAGAGCACGACGCTACCTTCATGCGCAACTTCGCCATGGCCGGAAATTCCTGGATTGAAATTGATTCCGACAACAACCGCTTCTATAACGAGGCGTATGGCTATCACCGCCAGCACATGAAGTACATTGAGTATGGCCGCTATGTGGACCTGCCGCACGAGCGCGCCCTGCCCGTTCACCTGATCTTTGACGAAGCCACCCGCGAGGCGGGCTCCATCGCCAGCCAGTGGCTAAGCTGGCCCACCACCACCGAGGGCTATATGTGGACCAGCGATAACCTGGCCGAAATTGAAAAGGGCTGGATTATCAAGGCCGACACCCTGGAAGAGCTGGCCGAGAAGACAGGCCGCGATCCCGAGGCGCTGAAGACTGCCGTGGAACGCTACAACGAGCTGTGCGACAAGGGTGTGGACGAGGATTTTGGCCGCGACCCGGAAAAGATGGCCAAGATCGAGAAGGCCCCTTACTACGCGGTAGCGATCACGCCTACGCTGGTAGCCACCACCGGCGGCGCCAAGCGCGATACCGCAGGCCGCGTGCTGGACTGGAACGAGCAACCCATCCCCGGCCTGTATGAAGCCGGCGAGCTGGGCAGCTATGTATCCAACCTGTACCAAAACGGCGTGTTCCTTTCCGAGGCGATGCTGTCCGGCCGCGCGGCCGCGCAGACGGCCTTCGGCGGCGCGTCCAAGGTGAACGAGGTTGCCAAGGAAGCCGCGAAGGGCCCCGCCTGGGCGGAAGCCGCCGACGGCGAATATGTGCAGGTTGTGGACGGCTTACATGACAAAATTGAAGTCAAGCTGACCGTGAAGGACGGCAAGCTTACCGGCATCGCCATCGGCGAGGGCCGTTCTGCCATGATCATCACCGACGAGCAGCTGGCTCAGTATGTATCCGCCGTGATCGACAGCCAGAGCGCCGATGTGGACGTGGTGGCCGGCGCCACCATCGACTGCCAGGCGATCGCAACCGCCATCGCGCAGGCGTTCGCGAAGTAACGCCATACCTAGGAAAAAAGCGGCCGCCCAAAGCAGATGCGCTCTGCTTTGGGCGGTTCAGACTGTCGAAAAACCCCATGGGAGGCTTGGAGGGCCGCAGCCCTCCAAATGAAATCCGGCCCCAGCGACATGCGCGGTGGGGCCGGAAGCCTTGCGCAGCAAGGTTT
>URUF01000093.1 GCA_900550955.1 uncultured Eubacteriales bacterium
CGCATGTCGCTGGGGCCGGATTACACTTGGAGGGCTGCGGCCCTCCAAGCCTCCCCATGGGGTTTATCGACAGGCTGATGGGGAGCGGGGTCAAGCCCGCTCCCCGTGGAAATGGAACCCGAAAACCAATTACTGGTTGGCGTACTCGTTAGCCCAGCCCTGCACAAACGCGGTAACCACGTTGTCCCAGGAGCCGCCGGCGGAGTACTGGGTCATGGCATCCACCACGCCCGCGCGCCAGGTATCCACGTTGGGGGTGTAGTTGAAGGCCCAGCTTACCACGTAGTTGCCATCGGCGATGTACTTGTTGGCATCGTTGAAGAACACGTTGTCGGAAGCCTTGGCGGCCTTGAAGGGGATGGGGCCGAATTCCTTGGCCATCATGGAAGTGCCTTCCTCGCTGGTTACAACCCAGTACAGGAAGTCCAGGGTGGCCTGGATATCAGCCTCGGAGGCCTGGCTGTTGACGGCCCAGCAGTTCTCGGTGCCGCAGGCCAAGCCGGCCTTTTCCTCGCCCTCAACGCCGCAGTAGATCGGAATCATGGCCAGGTCTTCGGGGTTCATGCCGAAGGTGCCGGTCAGGTTGGCATATTCCCAGGTGCCGTTCTGATAGAACGCAGCCTTGCCCTCGCCAAATTCAGCCTCGGCCTGGTCGCCGGTGGCGGTGGCCAGCTGGCTGGGCTCGGTGGAAGCGTTGGCAATGTAGAGGTCCCAAATGGCCTTGAAGTTATCCAGGTAAGCGCCGGTGATGGTGGCGGGCTGCTCGGTCACACCGTCGTCACGGAACTCATAGTACAGGGGCATGTTTGCCAGGTGGCCGGAGAAGCGCCAGCTGGAGGAGCCGTCCATGCCGGAGGAGGTGAAGGCGTCAAAGCCCAGCTCGTCCTTGCGGGCGTGGATGTCTTCCACAACAGCCTTGAGGCTCTCAAAGTTGGTGATCTCATCGATGGAATGGCCGGCCTTCTCCAACAGCGCCTTGTTCACGATCAGGCCGAAGGCTTCGTAGCAGTAGCCAACGCACAGGGCCTCGCCGTTTTCGCCGTAGAGGTTGAAGTCATGGGTGGTCATTTCCTTGTAGAAGGGGGTTTCGGTCAAATCCAGGCAGAAATCGCCCCAGGTGTCCAAACCGGCCTTGTTGCCGCACTGGAACAGGGTGGGCGCAGCGCTGCCCTTGTCCATCTCGGCGGTCAGGGTCTGGGAATAGGTGCCGGAAGCGGCGGTCACAACCTTTACTTCCACACCGGTCTGCTCGGTGTAGGTTTGGGCCAGGGCCTGCCAGGCTTCGTCAGCCTCGGGCTTGAAGTTCAGGTAATACACCTTGCCGCCTTCGGCGGAGGCTACGACCATTGCCATGGACAGCACCAGGGCCAGCGTCAGAACCAGAGCAACCAGTTTCTTCATGGAACATACACTCCTTTTTTGTTTGTTGTGCGGCAAACCGCCGCGCAATCACGCTCATACGGATGGAAGGAGGCGCGTGCAAGCGTTTGCGCAACATTCAACATCCATACTTTACGCATATCATAGCAAGCCCTGTATATTTTGTCAAGCATTTTCCCGGTTTTTGATAAATTTCTTTCCATTTGCGCCCCCGGCGCATGTTTTTCAGCGATACGGTAAAAGCTGAACAGCGAAACGCATTGGGGAGGCGACGATATGAAAAAGTGGTTGGCGCTGATTATAGTGGTTGCGGCCGCCGTGGGCATTGTAGCCATTTTGGGCCTTGCGGAGGGGGACGGCGCGCAGCCGCAGGCTTCCCCCACGCCCGGGCAGGAGGCCGGCGCGCAGCCCGCCCCGTCCACAGGCAGCGTGTATTACCTGAACTTTAAACCCGAGCAGGCCCAGCAGTGGGAGCGGCTGGCCGTGGCCTACACCAACGCCACGGGCGTGCCGGTCACGGTGGTAACGGCGGCCTCCGGCACCTACGAGGATACCCTTCGTTCCGAAATGGAGAAGGCGGAAGCGCCCACGCTTTTCCAGGTAAACGGCCCGGTGGGCCTGCGCGCCTGGCGCGAATACTGCCTGGATTTGCGCGACACCGCCCTTTACCGCTATCTCAAAAGCGACGATTTCGCCCTTAAGGAGGGCGAGCGGGTGCTGGGCGTAGCCTACGTGCTGGAAACCTACGGCCTCATCGCCAACAAAACGCTTTTGGAAAAATACATCGCCATGGACGGCGCAAAAATTGATTCCATCGGCGATATCAACAGCTTTGAAACCCTCAAGGCCGTGGCGGAGGATATCCAGGCCCGCAAGGACGAGCTTGGCGTTAAGGGCGCGTTCACCTCCGCCGGTATGGACGCAAGCTCGGACTGGCGCTTCAAAACCCACCTGGCCAACCTGCCCATCTACTACGAATACAAGGAGCGCGGCATTGACGCCACGGACGCCATCCAGGGCGACTTTTTGGACAATTACCGCGCCATTTGGGATTTGTACCTTCAAAACGCCACCTGCGCCCCTGGCCTGATTGGCGCGCGCACGGGCGAGGACGCGGCCTCCGAATTTGCCCTGGGCGAGGCGGTGTTTTACCAAAACGGCACCTGGGCCTATGACGATTGCGTGGCCGAGGGCCTCACCGGCGAGGATTTGACCATGCTGCCCATCTACATAGGCGCGCCCGGCGAGGAAAACCAGGGTCTTTGCACCGGTTCGGAAAACTACTGGTGCGTAAACCAAAAGGCGCCCCAGGCAAACATCGACGCGACCCTCTCCTTTTTGGAATGGGTTATCACCAGCGACGAGGGCCGCCGCGCCATGGCCGATGAAATGGGCTTCGTAACCCCCTTCAGCACCTTTGACGAGGGCTTTACCGCCTCCAACGCGCTGCTGGACGCGGCCGCCAACTCGCTTAACGCGGGCAAAACGCCCGTGAGCTGGAACTTTCCCACCATGCCGTCCGAAACGTGGAAGAATCACCTTGGCGCGGCCCTGCTGGAATACGCGCAGGGCACCGCCGGCTGGGAGGGCGTGGAAAAGGCCTTTGTAGAGGGCTGGGCCAGGGAGGCCGCAGCGGCAAAATAAGAAGCTTTGCTTCGGGAGGGATAGGCTTGGAGCGCTCTATCAAACGGTACTGGCCGGTATTTGTGCTGCCCACGATGCTGGCCTTTGCCATCGGCTTCCTGATTCCGTTCCTTATGGGGCTGTACCTGTCCTTCTGCGAGTTTACCACCCTCTCCAACGCGGCGTTCGTAGGCTTTCAAAACTACGTGCGCGCCTTTGCGGACGCGGCTAGCGATTTTGGGCACGCCCTATGGTTTACGGCGCTGTTCGCCCTGCTTTCCACGGCGCTTATCAACCTGGTGGGGCTTGTGGTGGCGCTGCTGTTGGTAAAGGGCTTTCGCGGCACAAATGTGTTCCGCACGGTGTTTTTCATGCCCAACCTCATCGGCGGCATCGTGCTGGGCTGGCTGTGGCAGGTGATTTTAAACGGCGTGCTGACCAGATGGGGCGTTACCATCGTCACCAACGAATGGTACGGCTTTTGGGGGCTGACCGCCGTGATGCTGTGGCAGCAGGCGGGGTATATGATGATTATCTATATCTCCGGCCTGACCGCCATCCCCGCGGAGCTTACGGAGGCGGCCGCCATAGACGGCGCGACGCCCTGGCAAACCCTTACGCGCGTAAAGCTGCCCATGCTTATGCCCTCCATTACCATTTGCACCTTTTTAACCCTTACCAACGGCTTTAAGCTGTTTGATCAGAACCTGGCGCTCACCAACGGCATGCCCTCCAACCGCTCGCAGCTTTTGGCGTTGAACATCTACGCCACGTTTTACGGCCGCACGGGCTGGGCGGGGGCCGGGCAGGCCAAGGCCGTGGTGTTTTGCGCCATCGTGGTGGGCATCGCGCTTTTGCAGTTGCATTTCACCCGCGCTAGGGAGGTGCAGCAATGAAACGCAGCCGCCGCGCGTCCGGCGCGCTTTACACGCTGGTTTTTTCGCTGATTTCGCTGGCGTATGTATACCCGCTGGTGATGATGGTGTTCAACAGCTTCAAAAAAAAGGCTTACATCAGCCGCGCGCCCTTTGCCCCGCCAAATGCGCGCACGTATGCGGGCCTTGCCAACTATGAAACCGGCATCCGCCTGACCAACTTTTTTCAGGCCATGCTTTGGAGCTTTGTGATCACGGTTTTGTCCGTCGCGCTGATTTTGCTGTGCACGTCCATGTGCGCGTGGTTCATCAGCCGGGTGCGCAGCCGGGCCGCGCGCGCGGTGTACCTTCTGTGCATCTTTTCCATGGTGGTGCCGTTTCAAATGGTCATGTTCACGCTAAGCAAAATCGCCAACGTGCTGGGGCTGAACACGCCCTGGACCATCCCGGTGGTTTACCTGGGCTTTGGCGCGGGGCTGGCGGTGTTCATGTTTACCGGCTACATGAAGGCCTGCCCCATCGCCATTGAGGAATCCGCCATGATAGACGGCTGCCCGCCGGTTCGCACGTTTTTTTCGGTGGTGCTGCCCATATTGCAGCCCACCTATGTATCCACCGGCATCCTGGAGGCCATGTGGATCTGGAACGATTACCTGCTGCCGTATCTGGTGCTGGATTTAAAGCGCTTCCGCACCATTCCCATCGCGGTGCAGTACCTGCGCGGCGGCTATGGCAGCGTGGACATGGGCGCGATGATGGCGCTGCTTACGCTGGCCATTGTGCCGATTGTGCTGTTCTACCTGTTTTGCCAAAAGTATATTGTAAGCGGCGTAATGGCCGGGGCTGTAAAGGGGTAGGCGGCCGGGGCGGCGCAAACCTCGGTTTGATCGACATAGCGTTGGGCGCGCCGCAGAATGGCGCGCCCAAGCCTGTTGATAAACCCCATGGGAGGCTTGGAGGGCCGCAGGCCCGCAACCTCAATCGTCGTT
>URUF01000094.1 GCA_900550955.1 uncultured Eubacteriales bacterium
ACTCTTTCCAGAAAGAGTAGGCGCGGGTGTGGGGGCGCGCAGCCCCCACCCAGTTTCGCGGAAAGGCTTCCGCAAAAAAGCAAATAACTCCCCCGCGGAAAGGCTTCCGCAAAAAAGCAGACAAAAAAGCCCCTGCGGGCGGCCAGCCCGCAAAAAGACACCCCCAAGCCCCCAACCCTCAGCTCAACCTCAGCGGCACCGGCACATTCTCCACCACGGCAATCAAAATCCGCTCGGCGGAAATCCCCTTCATCTTGGCCTCCGGGTTGGGCGTGATGCGGTGCGCCAGCACGGGCAGCACCATGCGCTGCACATCCTCGGGCAGGATGTAGTCGCGCTCGTTAAGCAGGGCGCAGGCCTGCGCGCCGCGAATCAGCGCGATTGCGCCGCGGGTGGATACGCCCAGCTGCAAGCTTGGATGCGTGCGCGTCATGGCGGCGATGTTGGCCACGTAATGGCGCACCTCCTTGGAGCAGTACACGGTGCCCACCATGTCCTGCATCTCAATCACATCGCGGGCGGAGCACACGGCGGTAAGCCCGGCCTGGGGCTTTACCGTGCCGCTGAAGCGCTCCAGCACGGCCATTTCCTCCTCCAGCGTGGGGTAGCCCATGGAAATGCGCAGGAAGAAGCGGTCCATCTGCGCCTCGGGCAGGGGATAGGTGCCCACAAACTCGCTGGGGTTTTGGGTGGCCAGCACCATAAAGGGCTTGGGCAGGGGATGCGTTACGCCGTCCACGGTTACCTGGTACTCCTCCATCACCTCCAAAAGCGCGCTCTGCGTTTTGGGCGAGGTGCGGTTGATCTCGTCCGCCAGGGCGATCTGGCACATGATCGCGCCGGGGCGGAACTCCATTTCGCCGGTTTTGAAGTTGACCATGGTAAAGCCGGTCACGTCGCTGGGCACCACGTCCGGCGTGAACTGGATGCGGTTAAACGAGCAATCCAGCGATTTGGCCAGCGCGCTGGCCAGCGTGGTTTTGCCCGTGCCGGGCACGTCCTCAATCAGCACATGGCCCTTGCACAGCATGGCGATCAAAAGCAGCTCGATCACCTCGTCCTTGCCTACGATGACCTTGCCGATATTCTGTTTCAGTGCCGTGATAACCTGGCGCGGGTTCAGCATGGGAACGCCCCCGTTTCGTATTTTCAAAATTCGGCGCGTTTTGGGCGCACAAAAACACATGTGGCATCGCACACGCAAATATTATAACGGAACCTCAATATTTTTACAAGTATATGACAAAAGTTTTACCCTTTTTATAACGAACGTCCCTTTTTCTTCCGCGCCCCCGAGCCCTGCCACGCCGCAAAAACGGTCAGGGAAAGCGCGCTTATGCCAATGCCCGCCCATTGTCCCCGCGTGTGGTAGCGCAGCTCTATCACGCTTTCGCCTGCGCTCACCGGCACGGCCATGAGCGCCCCGGCAGCCCGCAGGGGCCGGGCTTCCCTGCCGTTCACCCATACGCGCCAGCCTGCGTCATAGGGGATGGTAAACAGCACATGGCCGTCCGCGTCCGCGGTATAGCGCGCGCACGCCGTCGTCCGCAAAGCGCTCCACCTGCGCCGCGCCCCCGCGTATATCCTCAATCACCTGCGCAAAATGGGGCATGTCCAGCGCATACAGGGTGGGCGCGGGCATGGAGCGATACATGTTGTCAATATAAACCTCCATGGTGGCGTATTCCTCCACAAAGCCGATTGGAACGATGTAATCGTTGTTTTTCCAATAGTCGCCGCTGTAATCGAAGCGCTTTTCGGCGTCGATGTATACGCTGCACGGCATCAGCGGCTCAAGGCACGCGTACAGCAGCTTGTCCTCCCCCGACGCTTCCAGGGGAATGTCATAATATACGGACTGGATATCGGGAATGCCCTCGTCCAGCTCAACCTTTTGCAAAATATCGTCCTGCACGCCGCGAATTGCGTTATACAGCTGATTGATGAACGCAAAGCCGCTTTGGCCGCCGTCCGCCGCCAGCACGGCCTCGTTTGCGCCAAAGGCCAGGGGCAGCGCGTAGGGGTTGAGATACACGGCCTTGCCGTTGCCCTCTATCCCGGCGGGCTCAAACCCGGCGGGGTGCTCCTTGGCCGTAAGCAGGTATTTTACGCCCAGCAGGCTGTCGCACATCAAAAGCGGGGCCTTGTATACCGTGGGAAAGTCGGTGCGGCAGTAGCCCAGCCGGGCCATAAAGACCGATGTTTCCTTCACATAGCTGGAGGTATAGGTTTGCAGGCCCTGATAGCCGTAGGGCATGGCCTCGTTGGCATAAAACATGGGGTTGTACAGGTCGGGATTGGGGCTTTCGCGCTGCCGGTTCGTATCCTGCTCCATGCGGTAGATTCCCCCGTCCAGCGCGCGCACCTCGCTTACCAGCGCCTGCTGCGCGGCCGCATAGGCGGGCTGGCTGTACGCGTCCAGCACATAGGCGTTCGGGCGCAGCAGATAGGCGTTCCATACCGTTTCCGCCAAAAGCAGGGCCACGGCGCCCGCCGCCGCCGCGCGCCTAAGCCCCGCCCCGCGCAAAACCAGCAGCAGGGCGTACAGCGCAATCAGGCCCAGCTCCCAGTAGGCGCGCCCGTCCCCGTAGGGCATGGCCAGGTGGGTTGCAAGCAGCACAAGCACATACAGCCCCGCGCCGCACGCCAGCGCCTTCGCATGCGCGCGGCCCTCCCTCCAGGCGCGGCACATCATCTCTGCCGCGGCGATCAGCATGGCCGCCTGCAGCAGGTAATGGAAGCGGTACATATAGGAGCCGGACAGCTTGAACGCGCACCAAAGGTAGGACATCGGGCCAAACGCCTCGGAAAAGACCATGAATCCCACCAGGGCCGCGCAGGCCAGCTTTTGGCGCGCGCTCAGCCCGCGGTCAAACCACAGGGCAAAGAAAAAGCCCAGGCCCCACACGGAGCAAAACGGCGTAATTTTGACGCTTGGGAACACATGCCCAATATGGAAGCCGTTCAAAATTTCCATCGCCGTGCTGGAAAAGGAAGGAATCACCCAAACGGTGCTATCGGTGGAGCGCCCGGCCATCTGCCCCAGCGCAACGGGCAAAAACACCGCGGCGCTTACCCCCACGCTAAGCGCCATCACCGCCAAAAGCCCCGCAAAGCCCTTTGCACCGCGCGCCGCCCGGCGGCAGGCCGGCGTGTACGCCATTTCAAACAGATAGTATATTACGGCAAACAGCCCGTTCATATATCCCGTGTACCAGTTAAACACGATGGAAAGCGCCATGGATGCCAGCAGCAGCCCGCCCCGGCGCTTTTCCACCCAGCGCCATATGCCCAGCAAAACCAGGGGCAGCATATACACGCCGTCCAGCCACAGGATGTTGGTCATTTGCCCAACGGTATACTGCCCAAAGGCATACGCCAGGGACATCGCCACCGCCGGCAGCGCGCCCGCCTGGAAGCGCCCGCGCGCATAGATGGAAAAAAACAGCCCGCACAGCCCAAGCTTTACCGCGGAAATAACAAAAAAGCAAAGCTGCATCCTTTCCGGCGTGAAAAACAGCGCCAGCAGGTTCACCGGGCTTAGCAGGTAATAGCCCAGTACCGCCGCCGTGGGCATGCCAATGGACATGGAAAACGAGTACTCCGGCCCCGCCTGGCCCATCAGCACCCGCCGGTACCAGGCGAACAGGTCGGCGTATTGGATTTCCATATCCTCCGCCATGTTGGAAATGCCGCCGAAGGGATAAATCCCCCGTATGGCAAACAGCAGGCATAGGCACAGCACAGGCAGCGCGAAGGCCGCAATGGAAATTTGACAGCGCTTTATCATGGCGTTCCCTCCATTGGTTAGTCACAGGCTATTATAGGAAGTTCATACCATATCTGTCAATGCTTTTCCTTGCTTGCGCAAATCCCCGATGCGTGCTATCATTCTGCTGACAAAAAGCTAGGAGGCCTTGTGCATGCGCGCACGCTACGACACGGTCATTTTTGATTTGGACGGAACGCTTCTGAACACGCTGGGCGACTTAACCGCCGCAGCCAACCACGCCCTGCGCGAAAGCGGCTATCCCGAACGCACTGCGGAGGAGGTGCGCCGCTTTGTGGGCAACGGCGTGGGCATGCTCATCCGCCGCGCGCTGCCCGTTTCCGCCGACAGCGACGAGGAGGCCTTTGAGGAAACCCTGCAAGCCTTCAAAAGCTATTACGCCCGCCACAACAACGATACGACGGTCCCTTATCCCGGCATTTTGGAGATGCTTGAGCGCCTCAGCCAGGCCGGGGTGCGAATGGCCATCGTTTCCAATAAAAACGACCCCAACGTCAAGGCCCTTTCGGCGCAGTATTTCCGGCCCTGGATCGGCCTGGCCGTGGGGGAGCGCGAGGGCGTGCGCCGCAAGCCCAGCCCCGACGCCGTGTTTGCCGTAATGCGCGCCTGGAACTGCGATCCCGCCTCCACCCTGTACGTTGGCGACAGCGACGTGGATTTGGAAACCGCGCGCAACGCGGGCGTGGATTGCGCGGCGGTGTGCTGGGGCTTCCGCAGCGAGGAGGAGCTTCGCCAGGCGGGCGCCTCCGTGCTGGCGCGCACCCCCGGGGAGCTGGCGGACGGGGTGCTGGGCGGCTTTGCGGGCCGGTAACCGGCGCGTTTATCCCTTTTATTCCAACGGGTATGGGCTATGCGGCCGCTTTGGCGCATAGCCTCAGGCCGTCGAAAAAGCTCGCCTACGGCGATCTTTTCCGCCGAGGATGCGCCGT
>URUF01000095.1 GCA_900550955.1 uncultured Eubacteriales bacterium
CTCCCCCGCCCTGAGTCCTGTCTGGCGATCGTATGTCTGTTCAGCAGCCGCAGTTGTTGTTGCAGCCGCAGCCACAGTTGTTGTTGCAGCCACAGCCGCCCCAGTTGCCGCCCCAGCCGCCGCCGCAGCAGCAGCACAGAACGATCAGGATGATGATGATCCACAGGCAGCTGCCGCCGCCCCAGCCACAACCGTTATTGCACCCCATGATTGAGTACCTCCTGGTTTCAAAGTAGAAACCTGGGCGCGGGGCGGCGGTGCGCCGCGTCTTCCGGCCCGGTCTCACTTCATTCTATGCATCCGGTACCAGGGGGTGCAAACGCTTATTCCAATTCGAATGCGCCGGTATAGAGCTGGTAGTAAAGCCCATGCTGGGCAATCAGATCGTCATGGCCGCCCCGCTCCACGATACGGCCGTGGTCCAGCACCATAATGGCGTCGGAGTTGCGCACCGTGGACAGGCGGTGGGCGATAACGAAGACTGTGCGCCCGCACATCAGAGAGTCCATCCCCTGCTGAACGATGGACTCGGTACGGGTATCGATGGAGGAGGTGGCCTCGTCCAGGATCATCACCGGCGGGTCGGCCACGGCGCAGCGGGCAATGGCCAGCAGCTGCCGCTGGCCCTGGGACAGATTGGCCCCGTTTCCGGTCAGCAGCGTGTCGTATCCCTGGGGCAGGCGGCGGATGAAATCGTCCGCGCCCGCCAGCTGGGCGGCGGCCTCCACCTCCTCGTCGGTGGCCTGCAGATTGCCGTAGCGGATATTCTCCCGCACCGTTCCGGTAAACAGGTTGGTCTCCTGGAGCACGATGCCCAGGCTCCGGCGCAGATCGCTTTTCCGGATCTTGTTGATATTGATGCCGTCGTAACGGATCTTGCCGTCGGCGATATCGTAAAAGCGGTTGATGAGGTTGGTGATGGTGGTCTTCCCCGCGCCGGTGGCCCCCACGAAGGCCAGCTTCTGGCCGGGCTTTGCAAAAAGGGAGATATCGTGGAGGATGGGCTTGCCGGCCTCGTACTCGAAGTCCACATCAAAAAAGCGCACGTCGCCGGTGAGCCTAGTATAGGCAAAGCCCCCCTCCTTCTGCGGAACCTTCCAGGCCCACAGATTCGTGCGCTGGCCGCTCTCACCCAGCTCCCCCGCCTGATCGTAGGCCGCGTTCACCAGGGTGACCGTGCCCTCGTCCCGCTCGCTCTCCTCATCCATCAGCGCGAAGATCCGCCCCGCGCCCGCAAGGGCCATGACGACCGAGTTGAGCTGCTGGGAGATCTGGCTGATGGGCTGGGAAAAGCTTTTGGACAGCTGGAGGAAGGACGCGATGACGCCCAGCGTGACGCCGCCGCCTACGCCGCCCAGCGCCATCAGCCCGCCCGCCATGGCCACGATCACATACTGGATGTTGCCGATATTGACCATGATGGGCATGAGGATATTGGCGTATTTGTTGGCCATGTCGGCGCTTTCGAACAAAGCGTCGTTGACCCGGTCAAAGCCCTCCTGGGCCTTCTGCTCATGGCAGAAGACCTTGACCACCTTCTGGCCGTTTATCATCTCTTCGATATAGCCGTTGACATCAGCCAGGGACTGCTGCTGCTTGACGAAGTACTTGCCGCTCTGCGCGCTCACCCGCTTGGTGATGTAGAGCATCAAAACCGCAAAGGCCAGCACGAACAGCGTAAGCCACAGGCTCAGGGAGAGCATGGCGCACACCACCGCCGTCAGCGAAACCACCGAGGAGAGCACCTGCGGCAGCGCCTGGGCGATCATCTGGCGAAGCGTGTCGGTGTCGTTGGTGAAGTGGCTCATGACCTCGCCGTGGCTGTGGGTATCAAAATACCGGATGGGCAGGGTTTGCATGTGGCTGAAAAGCTCGTCGCGGATATCCTTGAGCACGCCCTGGGCGACGGTGACCATGAGGCGGTTGTACAGATAGCCGCAGGCCACGCCGACCAGATAAATGCAGGCCATGAGCAAAAGGGCGCGGACAAGGCCGGAAAAATTGGGCACGGCCTGGATGAGCAGGGGGGTGATGTAATCATCGATAAGGGCTTTGAGGAACATGGAGCTTAGGACGCTTGCCACGGCGCTTAGGATGATGCAAGCGACGACCGCAACCAGGCGCAGGCGGTAACGGCCCACATAGGCCATGAGGCGTGCGACGGTGGCTTTAACATCCTTAGGCTTGGCACCGTCGCCGCGCATTTTCATACCGCGCATCATTGGGCGTCGCCTCCTTTGGTTTGAGATTCGTAGACCTCGCGGTAAATGGCGTTGGAGGTAAGGAGCTGCTCGTGCGTGCCGAGGGCGGAGATGCGGCCGTCGTCCAGGACGAGGATGAGATCGGCATCCTGGACGCTGGACACGCGCTGGGCGATGATGAGCTTGGTGACGGAGGGCAGCTGCTCGCGGAAGGCGCGGCGGATGAGCGCGTCGGTTGCGGTATCGACGGCGCTGGTGGAATCGTCCAGAATGAGGATTTTGGGATTTTTGAGAAGCGCGCGGGCGATGCAGAGGCGCTGGCGCTGGCCGCCGGACACGTTGGCGCCGCCCTGCTCGATATAGGTATCGTAGCCGTTGGGGAAGGAGCGGATGAAGCCGTCCGCCTGGGCGAGCTTGCAGGCCTGGATAAGCTGCTCGTCGGTAGCGTTGGGATTGCCCCAGCGGAGGTTTTCCTTGATGGTGCCGGAAAAGAGGACGTTCTTTTGCAAGACGACGGCCACGGCGTTGCGAAGGGCGGTAAGATCGTACTTGCGGACGTCCACGCCGCCGACGGCGACGCTGCCCTCGGAAACGTCGTAGAGGCGGGGAATGAGCTGGACAAGGCTTGACTTGCTGGAGCCGGTGCCGCCCAGGATGCCCACCGTCATGCCGGAGGGGATGGAAAGGTTGATGTGGTCGAGCACGGGCTTTTGGGCGCTGGGATCGTAGCGGAAGGTGACGTTATGGAAGGAGATGGAGCCGTCCGCCACGGTTGTGACGGCGTTATCGGGCGAGGCGATGGCGGGGGTTTCCTCGAGCACCTCGCAGATGCGCCCGGCGGAGGCGCGGGAGATGACGAGCATGACAAAGACCATGCTAAGCGTCATAAGGCTGGAAAGGATTTGCTGGGCGTAGGTAAAGAGGCTGGTAAGCTCGCCCGTGGAGAGGCCCAGCGCCGCGTCGCCGCCGCAGGCGACCACGGCCCGCGCGCCAAACCAGCTGATAAGGAGCATGCAGCCGTACATGCAAAACTGCATGAGGGGCATGTTGAAGGCGAGCATGCGCTCGGCCTTGGAAAAGTCCTCGTAGATTTGCTGGGAGATGGCGTTGAACTTGGATTCCTCGTGCTTTTCACGGACAAAGGCCTTGACCACGCGAATGCCGCTGAGGTTTTCGCCGACGACGCCGTTTAAGCGGTCGTACCGGCGGAAAACGCGCTCAAACACGGAATGCGCGCGGCTGGCCACCAGGTAGAGGCCTGCGGCCAGAATGGGAATGAATACGAGGAAGATGAGGGAGAGCCTGGCATCGATAGAGAAGGAGGCGATAAGGGAGAACAGGAACATGAAGGGCGCGCGCACCGCGATGCGGATGATCATTTGATAGGCGTTTTGGACGTTGGAAACATCGGTTGTGAGGCGGGTAACGAGGCCGCCGGTGGAAAAATGGTCGATATTGGAAAAGGAAAAGTCCTGGACGTGCTCAAACATGTCCTTGCGGAGATTTTTGGCAAAGCCGGCGGAGGCGATGGCGCCATATTTGCCGGACAGCGCGCCAAAAAGCAGGGACAAAAGCGAGGCCACGGCGAGCAGAAGGCCCATTTTGAGGATATAGGGCATGTTGCCGCCATCGATGCCCCGATCGATGAGGCGGGCCATGAGAAGCGGGATAAGCACCTCCATGACGACCTCCAGCGATACGGAAACGGGCGTTTTGATAGACGGCGCTTTGTATTCGCGGATGCTTTTCATCAGGCGTTTGATCATGGGGAAACCTCCTTTGGGGAAATGGGATCAGCCGAGGTTATGGAGCATGCGGTCCAGAAAGGAATAGAGGAGGGCTTCCTCCTTGGGGGTGAAGCCAAGGAGCAGGCGCGCGTCCATGGCGGCGCCGTTTTGGCGCATGACGGCGCTGATTTCGCGGCCCCTGGGCGTGAGGACGAGCTTTTTGAGCCGCGCGTCCTGCGGGACGCTTTGGCGCTCGATCAGGCCCTTTTGCTCCATAAGGCGCAGGACGCGCGAGGCCGTGGAACGGGTGATGCCGAACTCATCCTCCAAATCCTTTTGGAAAACGTCGCGGCCTTCATGCTCGCTGAGGAAGCGGATGATGCGGCCGTTGCTGCCGGTGACGGTATCCAGCTCCAGGCCGAGGGAAAGGGTGGTTTGCTGGACATGGCGGCGGATGCGGTTATCCAGACGGTGTATGTCCTTGGCGAGCTTGCGGTGATTGGGCTGCATGGGAACCTCCCGGAATAAAAGTTTGATATGCAACAGTTGCACGTAAAACAGTATAGGCGGGAACAAGGGATTTGTCAAGAAAAAAGAGGACATTGAAATTCACATGGAAAGGTGATAAGATGCCAATGTCAAGAAAAGGGGAACGTATGTTCTGAAGATTGTCGAGAAACCCCATGGGAGGCTTGGAGGGCCTGAGCCCTCCAACTCTTGTTCCGAAACCGGCGGCGTGTACGCCGG
>URUF01000096.1 GCA_900550955.1 uncultured Eubacteriales bacterium
CTTGGCCTCTACAACGGCCCTTGGCTCTGCCGCAGGCTTATCCGCAGGCTTCTCAGGCCGCTTCTCCGCCGCCTTGGGCGCTTCCTTTACAGGCGCGGCTTCCTTCGCCGGCCCGGGAGCGGGCGTTTCCGCCGCCCTGACGGGCTCCGGCTTCTTTTCCTCCACGGGGGTGGGCTTGGGCTGCTCTTTTGTTTCCACCTTGGGTGCCTCCTCGGCCTCGTCTGTATCGGGCATGGTATATGCCTTTGCGTGCTGGCTTAGCAGGCGCTGCTGCTCTGCCTGCTTTTCCTCGGCGCGGCGCTGCTCCTCCTCGCGGAGGAATTGGGCCTCCAGCTTTTTGGCGGCCTGCGCCAGTTCATCTGCGTTTTTGCGCATGGAGGACACGCTGCCCAGCACAGTTTCGGCGCCCTTGAGCAGTTCCCTGGTGGCATCCTTGAGTTTCACTTTGGTCATTGTACCGCTTGCACCCCCGCGTTATCTTGCAATGTAATCTATCTATGGCTTACAGCCGTTCTTCGCCGCTGAGCAGGCCCAGCAGTTTGTCCGCCATCCCATCCGGCCTAAGGGCGCATACCATGCAGCCCCTGCGGCCAATCGCGTGCCCAAGCGTCCCGGCGCTTAGGGCGTATAGCGCAGCCCCATGGCTGTGGCAGCCGTCCGCAATGCGCTTGCGCGTGTTTTCGGACGCGCCCGCATCCAGCAGCACCAGCGCCGCGCCGTCCTGACGGATCAGCTCCACGCAGGCGGACTGGCCTATCGCCAACCGTCCGGCGCGCATGCACAGGCCCAGGAAGCTGGCCGCCCGGTTTTGAGCGTCCTCATTCATGCTTGCTTCTCCTGCGCGGCCAGCAGCCGCTTCATGGTTTCGGTCAGCTGCGCGTTTACCTCGTCGCTCAGCTTTACTTCCAGCTGGCGGTCCAGCTGGCCCTGTTTCAGCGCCCGGCGCAAGCATTCGGCGTTATAGCAACAATATGCGCCGCGGCCCGGCTTTTTGCCTGTAGTATCCAGGCTCACCTGGCCATCGGGAGAGCGCACCGCACGCAGCAGTTCCTTCTTTGGTTTCATTTCGCGGCACCCAACGCACATGCGCATGGGCGTTTTGCGCGGTTTCAGCGGCACGTTTTCCATCTCCTTTTCCCGGCTTTTCAGCGCGCGAACCCGCCTTTACAGCGTGTCGTCCTCATCAAAAGCGCCGTCCAGCGGTATATCCCTAAGCTCGGGCAGGCCGGATTCCTTCAAATCCTCCAGGGCCGCAGGCTCGTCATAATAGGCCTGGAAGCCCATCGGCTCATCAGTCGCGGCTTCTTCCATGGGCATATCAAACATCTGCGCGGCCTGGCTCTGGCTCTTGATATCAATGCGCCAGCCGGTCAGCTTAGCTGCCAGGCGGGCGTTCTGGCCCTCCTTGCCAATGGCAAGGCTCAGCTGGTTATCCGGCACCACAACGCGGCAGGCCTTTTCGTTCTCGGCCACAAACACGCTCAACACGTGCGCGGGGTTCAGCGCGTTGGCTATAAACTCCGCCGGGTCAGGCGACCACTTGATGATATCGATCTTCTCGTTTTTCAGCTCCGTCACAACCCGCTCCACACGGTTGCCGCGCGGGCCTACGCAGGCGCCCACAGGATCGATGGTGAGTTCGGTGGAGTGCACGGCCATCTTGGTGCGGCTGCCGGCCTCGCGCGCGATGGACTTCACCTGCACCACGCCCGCTGCGATTTCGGGCACCTCCATCTCAAACAGGCGCTTTACCAGGCCGGGATGGATGCGGCTTACGCGTACCTGGGGCCCGCGCATCATTTCGCGCCCGCTGCGGTTTACCTCCAACACGTAAACCTTGATATGGTCGTCGATATGGTATTCCTCGCCGGGCATCCACTCGCTGCTTTCCAAAATGCCCTCGGTGCGGCCCAGCTCCACATATACGCCCTTGGGCTCCACACGCTGCACGATGGCGGTAAGGATCTCGTTCTCCTTCTCGGAGTACTCGTCGTAAATCTTGCCCTGCTCCGCCTCGCGAATGCGCTGCATGATCACCTGCTTGGCCGTCTGCGCCGCGGTGCGCAAAAAGCCGGTGGGCGTTACGTCAATCTCGGCAATGTCGCCCATGCGGTAATCCGGGCGGATTTTGAGCGCCTCGTCCAGGGTAATCTGGTTGGCCGCATCCTCCACCTCGTCGGTGATGGTTTTGCGGGCGAACACATGCGCCACGCCCGTGGCGCGGTCCAAGCTCACGCTCAGGTTGGTAGGGGCGTTCTCATCCCGCGACACATTCTTCTTATACGCAGCCTTCAGCGCCTCCTCAATAGCGCTGTAAAGCATTTCTTCGCTGATGTCCTTCTCGCTGGCCAACGCCTTCACCGCCGCGATGATCTCCGCCTGGCCCGGGCCCTGCTGCGTCTTTTTGGTAGCTCTCATCCTGACTTCCCTGCTTTCTCTATTCTTCGTCCACGGCGTCAAAATCAACGCCGGCAAAATCATCCTCATCCAGCTCAATCACCGGCTTGACCAGCGCGACGGCCTTGCGCTCAAAGCAGAGCGCGTCTTCCTGCGCGCCGGTAATGGTTACGGTCGCCTCGTCCATCCCGGTAAGCAGGCCGCGAAACAGCTTTTGGCCGTTTTGCGCCGCAAAAAGCTTAACCTCCACCAGCGCGCCGCGGTTTCTTTCAAAGTCGCGCATGGTTTTGACGGGACGGTCCATCCCCGGGCTGGAAACCTCCATAATGTCGTAATCCACATCCTCGAGCATGGGCTGTAAGCGCTTGTGGTAGCGCTCGCAATCGTCCAGCGAAAGGCCGCCCTCCTTGTCCACGTACACGCAAAGGCATTTGCCCCGGCTTTCCTTTTGCAGGGTTACCTCCACCAGCTCCAGCGACATTTCCCGCGCTACCGCCCCGGCCCTTTCCTCAACCGTTTCAACGGCGCTAAGCCTGGCGCCCTGCGCGCGCTTCTTCCCAGCCATACAAGCTCTCCCATCGTTTCCAATCGTTCCAGGCTTCAAATAAAGCAATCAAAAAGAGCGGTACGCTATCGCCCATGCTTTTCTCATCACACCGCTTTGCCAACTACAAAGCCCGGCCCGGAGGAACAAGCCGTCCGCAGCCGCCGCGCCCTGTTCCCGGCGCGAGGCGTGTAAGAAAAGGGAAGCGACATCCACTCTTTACGAAAAACCCTTCTTTCCGTATGGGTCGAAAAGCCATTTGGAACAACCCGCTTCAGCAGGCATTAGGCAGTATACCACAACGCTTTGGGAAATACAAGCATTTTGCCTGATGTGGCAAAAAACTTGTTTTCCCGGCCTCCTATCGCCGCTTTACACGCCCATTGGCATGTGCTACACTGGCAAAAGACCCGTTCCCACACGAAAGGAAGCGATCCCGCATGGCTCTTTGCAACCTGTGCCCGCGCCGCTGCAACGCCCGGCGCGGCGAAACTGGCGGCGACGGTTTTTGCCGCATGGGCACGCTGGCCGTGGTATCCCGCGCCGCCGCCCACATGTGGGAGGAACCCTGCATCAGCGGCACGCGCGGCAGCGGGACGGTTTTTTTCAGCGGCTGCGCGCTGGGCTGCGTGTTCTGCCAAAACGAGCGTATCAGCCGCCACGCCCTGGGCCGGGCCATGGACGCCCGCGCCCTGTGCGAGCTGTTTGAACGCGTGGAGGCGCTTGGCGTGCACAACTTGAACCTGGTCACGCCCACGCACTTTGCCCCGGTCATTTTTCAGGCGCTGCGCCTGCGCAAACCGGGCGTGCCCGTGGTATGGAACACCAGCGGCTATGAGACCGTGGACATGGTGGAGGCTGCGCGCGGCCTGGTGGATATCTTCCTGCCGGACCTTAAATATTTCCGTCCCGAAACCTCGGCCCAGCTGGCCGCCGCGCCGGATTATTTTGAAGTGGCGTTCAAGGCCGTAAAAGCCATGTGCGCCGTAACCGGCGCGCCCGTGTATGATGCGGACGGCCTGATGCAAAGCGGCACCCTGGTGCGGCACCTCATCCTGCCCATGCGCACCTCGGAAAGCATTCAAATCCTGGACGCCATCGCCGCCGGGCTGCCCGCCGGCACGCCCGTAAGCCTTATGCGCCAATACACCCCTATGACCGATACCCATTTGCCCGGGCTTGATCGCCGCCTCACGCCGCGTGAGTACGCCCGCGTGCGCGACCACATGCTGGCCCTTGGCTTAAACGGCTACCTGCAAAGCCGGGAATCCGCCGTTAGCGCCTACACGCCCGCCTTTATGGATGAGGAGAGCACACGCCTGTTCCCCCAGGCCTAATCGCGCCGCCTTGGAACGGCCAACCGCCCTACGCCATCGTTGTGAACCGCGCGCCCGCGCCAATCCCCAAACCGAGGCGCTGGTTCTGGAAACCATCCGCAGGCAGGGTTGCCCAAAAGCATCTCCGGGCTCGTCCTCGCTATTAAGCGCAGCGGGCCGGTTAGCGGCATTGCGCTGGATTTGCGCGCCACGGACATCCCGGCGGCGCCTATGCCGTTCCCTGCGATTTGTAACACGCCCGCGCAAAAAATTGCGAATTTTTCAAATTTGGGGGTTGACAATCAAATCAAACAGAGTATAATAATCTTCGCTGGTTGAAACAGCCGCCGCGAAAGCAGCGTATGCACCATTAGCTCAGTTGGTAGAGCACCTGACTCTTAATCAGGGTGTCCAGG
>URUF01000097.1 GCA_900550955.1 uncultured Eubacteriales bacterium
TCGAAATCCCCCCTGGCCCCTCTGGCCCTAGCGGAGCGGGCTGGCTGCCGCTCTAGCCGCATCGCCCTCACCCCGCGCACGCGCCCCAAAGCGCAAAAGAAAACGCACCGCCCCCAGGAAGGCGCAGCCCACGGAGGCGCGCCGCCCGAGGGCCCAGGGGCCGCCCCTGGGGAAAGGAGGAGGAACACGCTTGAAAAAGGCCAATGCCGCTTTGGGCATATGCTTTGGTTTTTTTCTGCTGTGCGCGCTGTCGATGGGCAACCGCACGTATCTGCTGATCTCGCTGATCATCGCGCTGGCGTGGCTGTTCTCCTTTGCCAGCGTGCGCCTGGCGGAGAAAAGCGTGAAGGTGGAAAACGCTCTGAGCGGCCAAAAGGTCAACCGGGGCGAGGTGGTGAGCATGGAAATTGCGGTGAGCCATAAAAGCCCGCTGCCCATTGCACCGGTTGCGCTGCGCATGCGCGCCACCAGCAACACCCCGGCGGGCACCATCCGCCTGACCCAGCTGGGCAGAAGGCGGCAGCGCGTGGTGCATAAGTTTGCCGCCGACCACGTGGGGGCGATGTTCCCCGGTGTGGACAGCTACGAGGTAAGCGACGTGTTCGGCTTTTTCAAGCGCGAGCACAAGCCCGATATGGCGGGGCAGGAGCTGCTTGTGCTGCCCGTGCCCTTTGATGTGGAGCCGCTCACCTTTGCCGCGGGCGATATGGGCGTGGAAACCATGAAGCGCGCCATGGAGGACCCCTCCAGCCCAAGCGACCTGCGCGCCTATCAGCAGGGCGACCCGCTCAAGCGCATCCACTGGAAGATGAGCGCCCGCAAGCGCGAGCTGTTTGTAAGGCAGTTTGAGGAGCCCGCCCTGCCGGACGCGCTTGTGCTGCTGGATACCTCCCCGCCCCAGCTTGGCGAGGGCATGGCGGAGCAGCACGCCGCCTTTTTGAAGGACGCGCTGTTGGAAACCGCCGCAAGCGTGGTGGCCTGCCAAATCCGCCAGGATAACCCGGTGCGCATGCCCCTGGTGGGCGATAGGCCCATGGAGTATTCCAGCCGCATGGGCCTGCCCCTGCTGCTGGAGGAATTGGCGCGCTGCACCTTTAACGAAACCGAGCGGTTTGAGCGCGTGGTGATGATGCAGCTGGCCGAGCTGCGCAAAACCGGCGCGGTGGTTATTATCACCACAAGGCTTTCCTCCGCGCTGGCGGATTTGATTGTGCGCATGAAGCGCATGGGCCCTAATGTGCGGCTGTACCTGGTAACCTTCCAAACCGAGGAGGCGCAAAACGCGCCCCTGGTGGGCCGCCTGCAGCAGGCGGGCGTGGAAGTGAATTACGTGACCCCGCAGGGCGCGTAAGGCGGATAAGCCGTTTGTTTGAATGAGGAAAGGAAGTGAACCCGTATGCGCAAACCCGCTTTTTTAACCAACGAGCGCCTTTCGCGCCTGCTGGTGAGCTTTCTTTTGTGCGCGGGCCTGCTTATGCCGCTGCTGTTCAGCTTTGGCGTGGGCGGCGCGGCGGGGCTTTCGCTGGCCGCGGCGGCCGCGGTGCTGGCGCTGTGCGCGGGCCTGGGCGGGCTCAAGCGGGGCAGGCTTATTTTGGGCGCTGCCGCCGCGGCCATATGCGCCGTGCAGCTGGCGCTGCCGGGCATGGGGATGATCGGCGGGGCCGTGGAGGCGTTTAAGGCGCTGCTTTTGTACCTTAGCGGCGTACCGGGGGCCGCGCGGCTGTTTTCCACCCAGGTGGGGCTTACGCTGGGGGTGTGCGTGGCGGCGGTGAGCTATGCGTTTTCCTCCCGCAGCGTGGGCTTTTTGCCCGCCACGCTGGTAACGGTGCTGATGCTGTTTGGCATGTGGAGCCTGGGCAAGGCGCAGTACCTGTGGCTTGCGCTGCCCGCGCTGGCGGCGCTTTTATTGCTGGTTTCACAAACGTCGCATGAAAAGGTGAACCTGTTTGAGGTGCTGCCCATGGCGGCGGCGGTGGTAGGGCTGGCTATGCTGCTTTTGCCAAGCGGGCAAACCACCATACCGCCCTTGTATAAGGCGGCTATGGAGCTGAAGCAGACGATTTCGGACTACCTGTTTTTTACCGAGCCGCGCAATGTGTTTACCTTGGGCGCATATGGCTATTACCCGCAGGGCAACGCGCGCCTGGGCGGCCCGGCGGAACCCAGCGAATACCCCGTGATGACCGTGAAAACCGACCAGCGCACGCTGATGCGCGCCGTGGTGAAGGACGAGTACACCGGCCGCTCCTGGCGCGACACCTCCTCGGGAAAGCGCTACCTGTACGTGAGCCCGCGCTGGAGCAAGCTGCGCGAAACCGTCTTTTTGGAAAACATGCCCTCCGGCGCGGTGCGCGCCGCCAGCACGCTTTTGGATGAACACGCCGTAAGCGTGCAGATGCAAAACACCGCCACCAGCACGCTGTTCACCCCCATGTTCCTTAGGCGCTTTAGCCCGCAGGGCAGCATGGTGGCCTATTTTAACGACGCAAGCGAGCTTTTTACCACGCGGGATTTGCAGCGCGGCGACCGCTATACCGTGTTTACGCCCATCCTGGAGGGCGGGGGCGTGCAGCTGGGCGCGCTGATTGACGCCGCGCCCAAGGGAAACGACGCCAATTACAGCTTGGCCATGCAAACCTACATGCAATTGCCTGAGCATCTGCTCAATTCCTCGGACGCGCAGCGCATGCTGCGGGATGTGAATAACATGGTATCCGAATCGGCCACGCCGTATGAAAAGGCGTGCGCCATCATGCGGCATTTGCAGCGCTACTACCGCTATACCCTCACGCCGGACGCGCCGCCGGAAACGCAGGACTTTGTAACCTACTTCCTTTATGTGGGCAAGGAGGGCTACTGCACCTACTTTGCCTCGGCCATGACGGTGCTATGCCGCATGGCGGGCCTGCCCGCGCGCTATGTGGAGGGCTTTGTGGCCCAGCCGGGCGCGGACGGCTTTGCCTATGTGACCGGGCTGGACGCGCACGCCTGGACGGAGGTGTACTTTGAGGGCTTTGGCTGGGTGCCCTTTGACGCGACGCCCATTCAGCAAAGCGTGGAGGATCAAAACGGGCAGGATGAGCAGGAGCCGGAGCCCGACCCCACCCCCACCCCCACGCCCGAGCCGCCCGACGAGAACGAGGACAACGAGCCTACGCCCAGCCCCGAGCCGCCGCAGGACAATCCGCCTGACGAGCCGGAGGACCCTGAAACCCCGCCCGAGGAGGATGCTGATAAGCCGCCTTTCCCGTGGTGGTGGCTGCTTTTGGCGGCCGCGCTGGCGGCGCTGATCGCGCGCATCGTTTTGCGCATGCCGGACCGCGTGGCCGCGCGCCAGCAGACGGACGCGGACAGGATTTTCGTATACGGCAGCGCGGCCTTTACGGTGATGCGCCTGAACAAGCGCGCGCCCGCGCCGGGCGAAACGCCGCTGCTGTTTGCCAGGCGCATGGATAGGCAAAAGGCCTTCCCCACGCCTGTGCTGCCCCTGTGGCGCATGATGGCCATGAGCCATTACAGCCGCGTGCAGCCCGGCCCCGAGCATACGGCGCGCGCGCGCGAGTGCTTCTGGCGGCTGTATAAGCCGCAGAAGCCGCTGAAAAAGCTGCGCTTTATGCTAGCGGCCGCCTTTGGCAAGGGTTGCTATACCTGCCTGGATACGCCTATGGCCCATGTGGAGCCTGAAAAGCGCTATACCTACGCGTTCAAGCAGGAAAAGAAGGGCCGGGAGAAGGGCGTAAAAAAGCGCCCCGCGAAGAAGAACGGCAAGACCTCCGCCGCCCAAAAGGCCGGTAAGCCGTCCCGCGCCGCCCAAAAGGGCGGGCGCAGCGGCGCGCAGCCCAAGCAGCCCGCCCGGCAGGCCCCGCCGCCGGAGACCGAACGCGCGCAGCAGCCCAAGCAGCCGCAGGACGGCGC
>URUF01000098.1 GCA_900550955.1 uncultured Eubacteriales bacterium
CGCGGGATGCGGCCCGCCAAACAGCGCGGCGGCCTGCGCGTCCAGGGCCGCGTCGTCCCACGGGGGCGGCTCGTCCGCAGGCAGGGCGGCAGGGGCGGGGAAGGTGAAGCCGCGCTCCTCGCGCATGCGCTTGACCCACGCCTCGCGCTCGCCGCACACGGTCAGCGCGATGGGCACGCGCACGCGGAAAATATCGTACACGGCCTGGCTGAGCTTTTCATCCAGCCGGTGCGATTTGAAAAAGCCCATGGCGATTTGATCCGGGCAGGTGAGCAGGATGCGCCCGTCCTCCAGCGCCCAGCCGGTATCGTCCACCCAGGCGGCCAGGGCGGGGCTTTGACGGCGCAAAAAATCCGTAAGGACGGGCTTGTAGGTATCCAAATCGGCCAAAAATTTTTCGCCCAGGGCGGGGCTGGCTATGCGCAGCGCCACCGCAAGCTTGGGAAACAGCTCCCTGAGCTTTTTTTCCAGCAGCAAATAATCGCGCTCGGTTACCAGCTCGTCGCATAGAAAGCTGATATAGGCCTTGTTGGCGGCCTTTTTGTACAGCACGCGCTCGATATGCAGCTTGCCCCGCAGGCTGGGAACGGTGGCCTGAAGGGCTTCAAGGAGTTCGGTCTTGTTCATGCGGGCACCTCGGATGTTTGCGTATACATGCGTATTATACCATGAGATAGGCGCGAGGGCAAAAGGAAACGCCGCGCTTGAAATCCCCCGCGCGCTTTGCTATAATGGACGCAGGTTTTTTCGCGTATACAGCCTGCACAGTGAGGGGGTTCCTTGCCATGAGATGCCAATACTGCGGCTATCTGGACAGCCGCGTGATCGACTCCCGCCCTACGGAGGAGGGCAGCTCCATACGCCGCCGCCGCGAATGCCTGCGCTGCGGGCGGCGCTTCACCACCTATGAAAAAATTGAGACCTCCCCGGTGATGGTGGTTAAAAAGGACATGCGCCGCGAGCCCTTCAATGCGGATAAAATCAAAAAAGGGCTTTTGCACGCTTGCCAAAAGCGCCCTGTGAGCATGAAGGATATCGACGCCATTGTGGAAAAGGTGGAAAAGCTGGTGCATTCCTCCGGCGAGGACGAGATGTCCTCCCGCCGCATCGGCGAGGCCGTGATGGACGAGCTCAAGCTGCTGGACGAGGTGGCTTACGTGCGCTTTGCCTCCGTGTACCGCCAGTTTACGGATGTGAGCAGCTTTATGGACGAGCTGAATAAGCTGGTGCTGGAGGGCAAGGCCCGCCAGAAGGAGGAGTAAGCCCGCGCGCGGCGCAAGGCGCGGGGGTTCAGGCCCCTTCAAGCCTCCCATGGGTTTATTGGCAGCAAAACGCGGACCGTGCGGCAAAAGAGCCGCGCGGCCCGCGTTTTGCTTTCCGCCGCCGGCTTGCGCCGCCGGAAAGCGCGCGTGCCAGGCAGCCGCGCAACCGCCTTGCATAGCCGCCGGGCGGACTTTTTTTCATTTCATCCTTTATGCGTATTGACAAATAAGCAGATGTGGCATAAAATAAACACATGCTTAAAAGAGGTGATCCCATGACCCAGCGGGAACGGGAGATACTGGATTGGATTCGGGAGGATCCGCTGATTTCGCAGCAGGAGCTGGCGCGGCGCGCGGGCATCACGCGTTCGTCGGTGGGGGTGCATATCTCCAACCTGATGCGCAAGGGCTTCATTCGCGGGCGCGGCTATTTGATCAACCAGGAAAATTACGTGGCCGTAGTGGGCGCGGTGAATGTGGATATCGGCGGCACGCCGGACAGCGCCCTGCTTACAGGCGACAGCAATCCCGGGCGGGTGAGCGTTACCTTGGGCGGCGTGGGCCGCAACATCGCGGAGAACCTGTGCCGCCTGGGCCATCGCGTGGTGATGGTGACCGCCCTTGGCGAGGACGCGCACGCGCAGCAAATCCAGTTAAGCTGCCGTGAGCTTGGCATGGATTTGAGCCATAGCCTGATTGTGCCGGGGGCGCGCACCTCCACCTACCTTTGCCTGAACGACGCGGACGGCGAGATTGTGGGCGCGGTATCGGACATGGCGATTTACGACGCGCTCACGCCGGATTTTCTGCGTACCAAGCTGGAGGTGCTCAACCGCGCGGCGCTGGTGGTGCTGGACGCGAACCTTTCGCGCGAGGCGATCGACTATCTGGCCGCAAACGTCAAGGCCCCGCTGTTTGCCGATCCCGTATCGGTAAAGAAGGCGGATAAGCTTGCGGGTGCGCTTTCACATCTGGTGGCTATGAAGCCCAACCGGCCCGAGGCCGCGCTGCTCACCGGCGTCAAAATTGAAACCGACGATGATTTGCCCCGCGCGGCGCAGGCATTTTTAGACCTGGGGCTCAAGTATGCGATCATCTCGCTGGGAAGCCGCGGCGTATATTTTGACGACGGGTGCGAGCGCGGCGTGCTGCCCTGCTTTGAGGGGCCTATTGTGAACACCACCGGCTGCGGCGACGCGTTTTTGGCCTCGGCGGCCAGCGCCTGGCTGGACGGCTGCACGCTTCGGCAGATGGCCCTGCGCGGCCTGGCGGCCTCCTCCATCTGCGCCCGCACGGACAGCGCCGTCAGCCCCCTTATTCATCCCGACGCGATCCAACAGCTATTTCAAACCATAGAAGGAGGACAAGCCCTATGAACCTGAACAAGTACCTGGCCGTATCGCCCGAAGTAAAAGCCGCCGTTGAGGCGGGCAAGCCCGTGGTGGCGCTGGAAAGCACCATCATTTCCCACGGCATGCCCTATCCGCAGAACGTGGAAACCGCCCTGACCGTGGAAAAGATCATCCGCGACAACGGCGCGGTTCCGGCCACCATCGCCATTATCCAGGGCAAGATCACCGTGGGCTGCACCCCGGAACAGATTGAATACCTGGGCAAGAAGGGCCTGAGCGTGACCAAGGCCAGCCGCCGCGACCTGCCCGTGCTCCTGGCCCGCGGCGAGGACGGCGCCACCACCGTGACCACCACCATGATTGGCGCCGCCATGGCGGGTATCCGCGTGTTTGCCACCGGCGGCATCGGCGGCGTGCATCGCGGCGCGGAAACCACCATGGATATCTCCGCCGACCTGGAGGAGCTGGCCCAGACCCCCGTAATGGTGATTTGCGCCGGGGCCAAGAGCATCCTGGACCTGGGCCTTACCCTGGAATACTTGGAAACCAAGGGCGTGCCGGTGATTGGCTACGGCACCAAGGAGCTGCCCGCCTTCTATACCGCGCATTCCGGCTTCCAGGTGGATTACCGCCTGGATACCCCCCAGGAGATTGCCGACGCCTTCCGCGTGAAGCTGGAGTGCGGCCTGGGCGGCGGCATGCTGGTAACCAACCCCATCCCCGAGGAATATTCCATGGATGCGGACTACATCAACAAAAACATCCAGGACGCCATTGACGAGGCCAACCGCCTGGGCATCCACGGCAAGGAAACCACGCCCTTCCTTCTGGACAAAATTCAAAAGCTTACCGGCGGCGACAGCCTGAAGGCCAACATCCAGCTGGTATTCAACAACGCCAGGCTGGGCGCGCAAGTAGCCAAAGCCCTCTCCAGGGGCTGAGCCCCTGGACCCCGGACCGCGGCCCTTGGGGCCGCGGGGCGCTGCGCGCTTGGTTGGCGCGGGGTGGGCGCGCGGGGAGCAGGTACGCCAGGCGGCAAAAGGGCCGCCTGGCTTTTTTCCGCCGGGCCACGGAAGGTGGCCCGGCTTTGCGCTAGGGCTTCCAAGGGCTTCGC
>URUF01000099.1 GCA_900550955.1 uncultured Eubacteriales bacterium
ATCCGGCGCGGCAGGCCTTGCGGCGCGCGAGCGCCTCTCCACCCGCCGCTCCTGCGGCGGCGGGTCCAAGGGGGTGTCCGGGATGCCGTAATCCTCCGGGTAGGCTACGCTTTGGGCGGGCGCGGGGCCGTCCGCGGCGGAGGGCAGCTTCTTCATCACCGTATCGCGCATGGGCGCGGCGGGCTGCGCGCCGCTGCGCGCGCGGGTGCCGTAAGCGTCCACCACGGGGCGGCCGTCCGGATCGGCGCGGTGGCGCGCGATGGGCGCGGCCGGCCTGTCGTGCATGGCCGCAAGCTGCCGCCTGCGCCTGCCCTCGCTCACGGAAGGCACGCAGGTATAGTCAATAGGCGCGCCGTCCTCGTCCGGATCGGGGGGTGCGGGGGGATAGGGATTCATGGGTTCTCCTTTCAAAGCACATCCTCGGGCCTGCTCCACTCCAGGTACAGCTTGCGCACCTCCTGGTTGAGCTCGGCCAGGGGCTTATCGGTATGGATAATGATATCGCTGCGGCGCTCCTTTTCACTGAGGGGCCACTGGCTGTGGATGCGCTGAAGCGCCTGCTCGCGGTTGAGGCCGCTGCGGGTTTTCAGGCGTTCTATCTGCCTTTCCAGCGGGGCGGAGGCGCATACCGTCACATCCGCCAGGCCGCCCATGCCGGTTTCAAACAGCAGCGGCACATCCAATACAACGACCAGCACGCCCATTTTGCGGCAAACTTCCACCTCTTCCAGCATGCGGCGCTGAATCAGCGGGTGCGTGGCGGCGTTAAGCTTGGATAGCTCCTCGTCGTTTTGGAACACGATGGCGCTCAGGGTGGAGCGGTCCAGGGTATCGTCCGGGTAAAAGACGAAATCGCCAAACGCGTCGCGGATGCGGGGAAGCGCCTCGCCGCCGGGGTTGGTAAGATCGTCGTAGATGGCGTCCGCGTCCACAATGGTAGCGCCCAGCCCCCTGAGGATGCCGGCGATGGTGGATTTGCCGCACGCGATGCCTCCTGTTAACCCGATGATTTTCATGATAAAGCCCTCCCTTTTTGTATCCAAACGCCGGGAGATGGGAACAGGCGCCGCTTAGTGCGCCTCGCCCCAATCCTTCCCGCGCGTGACTTCCGCAACCAGGGGTACTTTCAGGGCCACCACGCCCTCCATGGTGCGCCCAAGCAGCGCGGCAACCTGGTCCGCCTCGGCAAGCGGGCATTCCACAACCAGCTCGTCGTGCACCTGCAAAATCAGGCGCGCGCGGTAGCCGCCGTCTTTCAGGCCCTGCGCCACGCGCACCATGGCCAGCTTGATGATATCCGCCGCGGTGCCCTGCACGGGGGTATTCATGGCGGCGCGCTCGCCAAAGCTGCGCACGTTGCGGTTGGGGCTGGCCAGCTCAAACAGCTCGCGCCGGCGGCCAAAGAGCGTTTCGGCATAGCCAAGGGCGCGGCCCTTTTCCACGCACGCGTCCATAAAGGCGCGCACGCCGGGGTAGCGCTCAAAATACAGGCGGATAAAGCGGTCCGCGTCGCGGCGGGAAATATGCGCGTTGCGCGCCAGCCCAAAGCCGCTGATGCCGTACACGATTCCAAAGTTGATGGCCTTGGCCGCGCGGCGCATCTCGGGGGTTACCTCCGCCATATCCACGCCGTGGATTTCGGCGGCGGTGCGGGTGTGGATATCCTGCCCGCGCAGGAAAGCGTCGCACATGGCGGGGTCGCCGCTCATATGGGCCAGCACGCGCAGCTCAATTTGGCTATAATCCGCGTCCAAAAGCACGCAGCCCTCGCCCGCCACAAAGGCGCGGCGAATCTCGCGCCCTTCCTCGGTGCGCACGGGAATGTTTTGCAAATTGGGCTCCAGGCTGGAAATGCGGCCGGTAACGGTGGCGGTTTGATCAAAGGTGGTGTGCACGCGGCCGTCGCGCCCGCGCAGCTTTTGAAGGCCCTCGATGTAGGTGCTTTGCAGCTTGGCCATTTTGCGGTAGCGCAAAAGCGGCTCGATGGCCGGGTGGTAGGGGGCCAGGCTTTCCAGCACCTCAGCGGTGGTGGAGTAGCCGCGCTGGCTCTTTTTTTGCGGCGCGGGCAGGCCCAGCTTGTCAAAAAGCACCTCGCCCAGCTGCTTGGGGCTGTTGAGGTTGAAATTCCTTACGCCCGTAAGGGTGTAAACAGCCTCCTTGCACTCCTCAATCTCCCGGGTAAACCAAGCGCCCAGCTCGCTTAGCACGCGCTCGTCCACCAAAAAGCCCTCGCGTTCCATCCAAAACAGCACGCGCGTTAAGGGCTGCTCCATCTCCGTAAGCAGGGCCATGAGCCCGCGCTTTTCAAGCCGCGCGTCCTGGCGCAGGGAGAGGGCGTACACATCGTAGGCGGTGGGCGCTTCGGGCGCTTGGCCGTATTCCGCCGCGAGGGACACGGGCAGGGAATAGTCCTTCTGCGCGGTATGCAGCAGGTAGGCGGCCAGCATGGTATCGCGGCGCACGGCGGGCAGGGGAAGGCGGTAGCGGTCCAGCATGCGCATAAACGCCTTGGCCCCGTGCACAATCAGCGGCACGGCGGATAACACCCCGGACAGGGCGGCGTAGATCTGATCCTCATACAGGCCCGCGCCGGTCAGGTCGCGCAGGATGGGCATGGTAAGCAGGCGCATATCCGGCGCGAGCAGGGTGACGGCCCGCTCGCTTTGGCAAAGCACGGCCCACTCCGGCTGGCTGGCAAGCAGCTTTTGCGCGGCGGCCTCGATATCCTTAGGTGTGGAAAGGGTTTCCTCGTCCGCTAGGGGGGCGGGCGCGGGCAGGCTGCCCTCCGGCTCGACGGCCATTACGGCGGGCGCGGGGGCGGGCTGGGAGGCCTTGCCTGCCGCCCGGCGGCTGGAGGCGGCCTTCGCCCGGCTGGAGGCGGCGTATCCGGACCTGATCCGCATTGGCCGGACCCATCTCCAGGACGCCACGCCCCTGCGGTTTTCCCAGGAGGTTTCCGGCTGGCGGGAGCTGGTGGCGGCTCCGTGCCGGATGCTGGAGGCGGCGCTGCCGGAGCTGGAGCGGCATCCGATTTTTATCTATATTTACGGCATGATCGAAATCCGCGAATCTTCGGAAAAGACGACGGCAAACGGAAAAAAACGCATTCGGGCGACCTTGATTGCCATCGGCGTCGGGCTTCCTTTTCTGCTGCTGACAGATCTGCTCAAAAAAGCACCGCAGATCATCTGGCAAAACGGCTGGTATGAGATCGTCATCCTGCTGCTAGGAACGCTGGCAGTGCTTTGCGTGGCGGAGTGGGCGAACTGCCGCGATTACTGCGGGCTTTCCGCCT
>URUF01000100.1 GCA_900550955.1 uncultured Eubacteriales bacterium
GGGGACCCGCGCGAGCACCTCGCGGCTGAGCGCCACGCAGGAGGGGCCGCCGGGCAAAGGGCCGCCCGCTTGGGCAGGCTGCGCGGCAAGAACCAGGCCCGGCAAGGCATACTGCGCGCGGCCCGGCGCTACCGCAACCGGCTCGGGCGCGGCCATGGGCTCCAGGGCCCCGCCGCCTTGGCGGCACAGGTGCACATGCGCCGCGCCCGTCACGGCTTTCAGGCCGTAGGGCAGGTTCAAGGCCGTGCCGGCAGGCGCGCTAAGCAACGCGTACAAGGCCCGCGTGCCCTCATGGGACAGGGCCCTTTCCTCCATGCGCCCGCCGCACAGCTCTGCGCCCGTTGCGTACCACATGCGCAGGGCGCGCCGCGCAAGCGCCTCCGGCGCGGCCAAAAGCATCTGCCTGTTGAGCGCATACACGGGCGGCAGGCGCAGGAGCGCGGCGCTTTGAAGCGCTTCCGCCTGCGCCGCCAACAGGCGCTCGTCCACCCGCAGCGCCTCCGCCGCCTGGGCGATGTGCCCCTCCGCGCCGGGAAACAGCGCTTCCAGGGCGGGCAGCACATTCAAGCGCAGGGCGTTTCGCGGCGTGAGCGCGCTTTGGTTGCTTTCGTCCTCGCGGTGCGTAAGGCCCTCGCCGGCCAACGCATCCAGCAGCGCCTGCTTGGAAAGGCCCAGAAAGGGCCGCAGCGCCACGCCGCGCCCAAAGGGAGCGGATGGCTGCATGCCGCGCAGCCCCTCGGCCCCCGCGCCGCGCAAAAGGTGCATGAGCACGGTTTCGGCCTGGTCGCCGCGGTGATGCGCGGTGATGAGCGCGTCCATCCCAAGCGCGTCCATCCCGGCGGCAAAAATGCGGCGGCGGCTCTCCCGCGCGCGCGTTTCGGCCCCGGGATCGTCCATGCCGCCGGCCAGGCCCGCCTGCTCCACATGCAGGGGCACGTCCAACCGCGCGCACAAATCGCGCACAAAGCGCTCATCCGCCAGCGAGCTTTCGCCGCGCAAGCCATGCTGCACATGCACGGCCTCCAAAACATAGCCCGCAGCGGGCCGAAGGCGGCACAGCGCATGCAAAAGCGCCACGCTATCCGCGCCGCCGCTTACGGCGCACAAAAGCCGCGCCCCGCTATGGAACAGCCCTGCCTCTTGCAGCGCGGCCTCTACGGCGTCCAACAGCGGCTGCATGCTCATGCCTCCCCACCGGCGAGCAGCGCGGTTATTTCATCCGCCAGCCCGCCTTCCCGGCTGAGCGCCGCCTGCGCCCAGCTTTGCGCGGCCGCCTCATCCGGCAGCAACAACAGCACGGTATATACGGCTTCCCGCCCCCGCAGGCGCACGCAGGCGGCGCGCTCGGGGCCGCCGTAGGCGCACAGCGCGGGCGCGCCTTCCGCCGCCATGGCAAGCGCATCGCCCTGCGTAGCGGCCAGGGGCAGCGCACGGGCCCGCCCGGCGGGAAAGGGCAGCGTATATAGCAGCGTAAGCAGCCTGGGCGCGCAGGCGCGGAACCCAGCCGCCGCCTTTTGGGCCAGCGCCGCATCCCGCGTGGCCAGCCGCAAAAACAGCGCGGGCACATCGCCCTCGCGCACGATGCAGGCCACGCGGTATTCGCCCCTAGGAGCGCGCTCGTAAGCGGCCTGCGCCTGGCGGCGCTCGCTCAGGCTGGCGGCATAGGCGGGCGCGGCCGCGCGGATGCGTTCCCTATCGGCGGGTACAATGCGGCCGCCAAACAGGTGCAGCGTATGCCCGCCCTGCTCCGTCAGGTACATAACGCCCTCCAGCGCATGGCTGCCCACGGCGATGGCCCCGTCCTTTTTCAGCTCGTCCACAAACACGCAAAAGGGCAGGTATTCCATCAGCTCCAGCCGGGCCACAAAGGGCCACAGCTGCTCCGCCGTGGCCATGCCCAGCTCGCCCAGGCACATGAGAACGCGCAGCTTGTTTTCCGCGTCCGTAACCTTGCGTTTGGGAGATTGAAGCGGCATTGCGTCCTCCAAAAAGAAAAATGAATCGAATCAAAAGAATGGGCAAAGCGGTTGCTTTGCCCATTTGAATGCCACAAGGGCATACGTTGCATGGTGAGGAAAGCCTGCCCACGGCAGGCGGCAATCAGGCCACGAAGGGCTTGATATCGTCCAGGAGATCGTCGCAGGAGTCGGTATAGATCTCCATGGTGATGGGCTTGCTCAAATCCAGGCTGAAGATGCCCAGGATGGACTTTGCATCCACCACATGGCGGCCCGCGCGCAGGTCCACGTCATAGGGATAGCGGTTGACGATGTTGACGAAGGACTTGACGTTTTCCGCCAGGCTCAGCTTGATATTGACAGACTTCATGTATGAAAGCCCCCTTTCATTTGGTTACGCAGGTATTATACACTACCCCTTGAAAAAAAGCAAGGATTCCCGTCTTGTATCATTCAACAAAGTTCCCCCGGCGGGCGGGGATTGTTGCGGCGCGGGATTCATGCTATAATACGACACATGACAGCCACGCTGCCATATTCCAGCGACTACCCGCAGATGAGGATGACACCAGCGATGAGCAAGCTCTCCCCGGAAGAAATCGGCCTTCTGGCCCTGCGCTTTGCCCCCGAGGGCATCCTGGAAGCGCCCGTCCCCTTTGGCGGCGGGCACATCAACGATACCTACCTGTTTTCGCCCGCGGGGGAAAAGGGGGTGCGCTACGTGCTGCAGCGCATCAACCGCTCCGCCTTTCCGCGTCCCGAGGACGTGATGG
>URUF01000101.1 GCA_900550955.1 uncultured Eubacteriales bacterium
GTTTTTTATTCTTTTACGCCATCAGCCGCAGCAAAACCACATACACAAGCGTGCCGCCGGCAATGCTCAAAAGCGCGTTGTGCTTCCAGCGGTGCGTCAGATAAATGGCAATCAGCGCCGCGGCCTCGGGCAGGGCGTGGGTTGGGCCCAGCACGTCCGCCCCCTTTAGGCAGTATACCAGCAAAAGCCCCATCATGGCAGGGGGCAGCGCCCTGCCTAAAAACAGCACCGCATCGGGCACGCGGCGGTTTTCCGGGAACAGCCAAAAGGGCAAAAAGCGCGTGAGCGCCGTGCCCGCGGCAACGGCAAAAATCATGGCCAGGGTTTGAAGCGGCGTCATTATTTGCATAGCTTTTTCCTCCCCAGGAGCAGCGCGGCCAGGATAACGCCCATCGCGGGAATGATAAAGCCGCTTTGCCCAAACAGCGCGAGGCATACAACGGCCGCCGCAACGCCAATCAGCGCGCTGGGCCGGTCGGCCCGGCGCTCCCATTTTTCCAAGAACAGCACAAAGATAAGCGCGGTGAGCACAAAATCCAGCGCGGTAAGGTCAAAGGTGAGCAACCCGCCAAGCAGCCCGCCCACAAACGAGGCCGTTACCCAGTACAAATAGTCCAGCACCGATACGGCCAGGTAAAAATCCCGCGCGGGCACGTTTTCGGGCGGCTCTGCCGAGCAGGTGATGGAAAAGGTTTCATCGCACATCAAAAACGCCAGCACGTCGCGCGCGCGGCCCATGCCCCGGTATTTGGGCAGCATGCTTAAACCGTAAAACAGGTGGCGGGCGTTTACCATCAGGCTTATCAAAAAGGCCTGGAAGGGGTCAAAGGGGATGGTGAGCAGGGAGATGGCCACATACTGCATGCTGCCCCCAAAAGCGATGGCGCTCATCAAAAGCGACCATATGGGCCCATAGCCCTTGGCGGCCATGAGCACGCCGTAGGTGAGCCCCAGGCAGGCAAAGCCCATGAGCACCGGCAGCGTATGGGGGAAGGCCGCCGATACGGCGGCGCGCAGCCGCGCGGCCCGCGGGCGCGCGGAAGGAACGGGGGTTTGCATCCAAACAGCCTTCTTTCTGGAAAAGGCCCCTGCCGTTTGGCAGGGGCTTGGAAAAAGCTCGTCTGCGGCGGTCTTTTCCGCCGGCCTGGCCTTGCTGCGCAAGGGGAGGTTTACCGGCGGCCTGAAGCCGAAGGGCTTGCGCGCGGAGGGGCGCGCGCCTTGCTGTTGCCTCATTATACTGGTTTTGGGCGGGCTGTCAAGCCTGGCCCTGCGCAAGCCGTCCCCCTTTGTTGACACCCCCTGCCCTTTTTGATACACTACTGCCTGGGCCTTTGCCCCAAGTAAGGAGTACGAACGCATGAATTACGACCCCATAGAGGCCTGGCGCGGCCTGCGCAGGCGGCGCGGCTTTTACGCGCCGGCGCTGGCCGCCTGCCTATTGGTGATGGCGGGCTCCATGGCGATATACCTGCGGGAGTTCGGCTATGAAAACGCCGATATGTTTATCCACGCTACCATTGCCAGCGAGTTTGATTTTACCGACCTGCACTCCATCACCTGCCGCCTATCCTATCCCATGTGGCACCTGATCGTGAGCGCGCTTTACCAGCTGGGCATGCCCCTGGGCCTTGCCGCGGCGGGCGTGTGCGCGCTGTGCAAGGGGCTCACGTTTTGCTTTACCCATGCGCTGGTAGGGGCCATGGCCGGCGAAAAGGCCAGCCGCCGCCTTGTGCTGGGCCTAAGCCTGTTTTTGATGATCGTGACCGGCGTGCTGATTCCCTCCGTAACGGACGCGGTGTACCGCGGCGTGGGCTCGCCCACCGTGTGGCACAACCCCACCCAGCAAATCGTTACCACGGCCATGCTGCTGGTGATGCCCTGGCTGGCGCACTGCTGGTACGCCTTCCAGGGCCAAATCGCCCAGGGCCGCCGCCGGGTCACGCTGCCCTGGCGGGATATTGTGGTGCTGGCGGCGCTATGCATGGGCAGCGTGGCCTGCAAGCCCACCTTTATGCAGGCGCTTCTTCCCGCCGCGTTTGTGATGTTTTTGGTGGAGCTCATCCGCCGCCCGGGCGAATGGCGTTACTTTGGGCAAATCGTGCTGGCGTTTGTGCCGTCGGTAGGCTATTTCCTGCTCAGCTACCTATATTACACGGGCGTTGTGGTGGAATTTACCAGCGGCGTGGAAATTGGCGTCACGGCGGAAAGCGCATGGGTGGCCGTGCGCAACACGCTTATGATGTCCGCCTGCCCGCTGGCGGCCGTTATCGCCTGCCGCAGAAAAGGGCTTTTCAAGGACCGGCTTTTGGTTCTGGCCCTATTGATGACGCTGTTTAGCGTGCTGGAAGCCATGGCCTTCCGCGAAACCGGCATGCGCGAGGGGCACGGCAACTTCACCTGGGCGGCCAACAGCAGCTCCTTCTTCCTTTGGGTGGTGATGGCGGGCGTTTGCCTGCGCTGCGTTCAAAGCGACCTGGAAGCCGGGGCCATCACGCTCAGGCGCAAGCTGGGCTACGCTGCGGTAGCCGGGCTATTCGCATGGCACGCCTTCTCCGCCGTATATTACATATGGTACCTGCTCACCACAACCAACGCCTTCTAACCCCCAGGGGGTGACCCCCTGGACCCCCGGACTGCGCGCCTATGGCGCGCAGGGGTTG